>JAICLL010000147.1 GCA_025927475.1 Pirellulales bacterium | reverse complement strand
TGCCAAGGAGCATGCCATCACGATCGCGGTGATGGGCTGCCGGGTGAACGGTCCCGGCGAGACCGACGACGCCGACCTTGGCCTGTGGTGCGGGCCAAACTTTGTGAACCTGAAGCGCCGCAGTGAAGAGCTGGGGGCGTTCCCCTACGACGCCATTTTGCCGCGGTTGAAACAAGAACTGGATGCGTTGATCGACGAGAAACAGTTAGCAGGCGTCTGAGATGGTGGCTGGTGGCTGATTGGCGCCTGGTAGTCGATGCTGGATGCGCCAGCCACCAACCACTAACCACTAACCACCAATCACTAACCACCAATCACTAACCACCAGCCACCAGCCACACCCCTGACCCTCGCCCCTGAACCCTTATGTCTTTGCTGTCTCAACTTCGCTCGCCGCGTGAACTACGCGATCTGACCCTGCCCGAACTCGAGCAGTTGGCCGAAGAAATCCGCGTCGCGCTGCGGTCGATTCTGCGGCTGCGCAGCGCGCACTTCGGCTCGAACCTGGGCGTCGTCGAGCTTTGCTTGGCGCTGCATCGGGTTTACGACTTCTCGCGCGATCGGATCATTTGGGACACCGGACATCAGATCTATCCCCAAAAGCTCATTACCGGCCGCCAGTCGCGGATCCATACCATCCGCACCAAGGGCGGGCTGATGGGATTTCCCAATCCGGCCGAAAGCGACTACGACCTGTTTGTGACCGGCCACGCCGGTTGCAGCATCTCGTGCGCGTTGGGTTTGAAGGCGTCAGACGATTTGCGCGGCCAGTCCGATCGGTGTTCGGTGGCGGTGATTGGCGACGGCGCATTGCCCAGCGGCATTGTCTTCGAGGCGCTCAATCATGCCGGCGCCCTGGACAACAACCTGCTGGTTGTGCTGAACGACAATCAGATGTCGATCTGCCCGCGCGTCGGCGCGCTAGGCCAATACCTCGATCAAACGCCCAAAGTCGATCACCCGATCGGATTGCGTCGCGGCGAGGGACGTCCGCAAGCAGCCGAGGACGTCGAATCGCTGCGCGGCCAGAAAACCTATGGCAGCCTGTTCGAGAATCTCGGTTTCCGCTATGTGGGGCCGGTGGACGGACATAACCTCAAGTCGCTCGTTCAATGCCTGGAAGACTTGAAGCCCGCCCGCGGACCGATTCTTCTGCACGTGATGACCGAAAAGGGGCACGGCTTTGAGCCGGCGGTGAAAGACCCGGTGAAGTTTCACGCTCCCGCTCGCTTCGATTGGGACGGCGAAGAAATCATTCCGCTGGCCAAGGGCGCGCCGCCCGCCTACACCAACGTAGCCGCCGACGCCATCTACGACGCCATGCGGCGGCGCGACGACGTGGTGGTGGTCACCGCCGCCATGTGCGAAGGAAACAAACTGCAAAAGGTGCGAGCCGACTTCCCCGAGCGGTTCTTCGACACGGGCATTTGCGAATCGCACGCCGTGGCCTTCGCCGCCGGCATGGCCAAGAGCGGTTCGCGCCCGATCGTCGCCATCTATTCCACCTTCTTGCAGCGCGCCTACGACCAGTTGTTCCAGGAGGTTTCGCTGCAAAACCTGCCGGTGACGCTCTGTCTCGATCGTGCCGGGCTGGCCGGGCCGGATGGTCCGACGCACCATGGCGTGTTCGACACGGTTTACATGCGTTCGCTGCCCAACATTGCCATGATGGCGCCAGGCGACGCGGCCGATCTGCCGCAGATGCTCGACCTGGCGTTGTCGATGCCCGGCCCCGCTTCGATTCGCTATCCCAAGGCCGATGCCGAACGCATTGATCGCCCGGTCGCGCCGGTTGAGCTGGGCAAGGCCGAAGTCATCCGCTGGGGCAACGACGGCATGTTGCTGGCCTACGGGGCGACGCTGGGCGCCTGTGTGGCCGCCGCCGACCGGCTCCGCACCGACGGTCTCGACGTAGGCGTAGTCAATGCGCGGTTCCTGAAGCCGATCGACCGCGGAACGATCGTCGAGGCATTGCGCCGCGCGTCGTTTGTGTTGACGGTCGAGGAAGGCACGCTCGAAGGCGGGTTTGGCAGCGCCGTGCTCGAAGCGGCCAACCAGGCCGGCGTCGACGCGCGGCATGTCTTGCGGTTGGGCTTGCCCGACCGGTATGTCGAGCATGGCGAGCGCGACGAGCTTCTCCACGATCTGGGCATTGATGCCGACGGCCTGTGCGAGCGAGCCTGCTCGTGGGCCGAGCGCTGCGGCCTATGGCGTCAAGACACGGTGCGCGTCGAGTCGATGGCGCGTGCCAGCGAGACGGCGCCCGCCGGGCTGTTGTCATAGCTCCCTGATCTTGGATCATGCGCTGAAAGCCCTGCGCTCAATGCGAGTTCATTCCCAACTGCCGCATCTTGCGATAAAGATTCGAGCGGTGCAGGCCAAGCAGATGAGCCGCCTGCTGCATGTTGCCGCCAGCGCGCTCGATCGCTTGCTGAATATAATGGGCCTGAAACTGGTCGGTGGCGTCGCACAACGAAGCGTCGGCGGCGGGCGTCGGTGTGTGGTTGCCGGCGGGAATCAGCGCAAACGCGGGGTCGTCGGCCTCGATCTCTTCTTCCGGCGCCAAATAGGCCAGCCGCTCCATCAGGTTGCGCAGCTCGCGGACGTTGCCGGGCCAGGCATGATGCTCTAACCGCTGGCGGGCGCTGGCGCTCAAATGCAGCATCGGCCGGCGGGCTTTTTTGCAGAAATCGGCCAGAAAGTATTCGGCCAGCAACAGAATGTCTTCGCGACGCTCGCGCAGCGGCGGAATCTGCAAAGTCACCACGTTTAAGCGAAAATACAGATCTTGGCGAAACTTTCTTTCGACCACCATCGCGGCCAGGTCTTGATTCGTCGCGGCGATCACCCGGGCATCGGTATGAATGGGCTTCGAACCGCCCACGCGGACCACCAACTTCTCTTCGAGCACGCGCAACAGCTTCGATTGGCCGCCGTGGCTGAGATCGCCGATTTCATCGAGGAACAGTGTGCCGCCCGAGGCCAGCTCGAACTTGCCGGGGTGCGTCTCGTGGGCGTCGGTAAAGGCCCCTTTTTCGTGCCCGAACAGCTCGCTCTCCAGCAGCGTCTCGCTGATGGCCGCGCAGTTGACGGCCACAAACGGCTGATCGCGGCGATGGCTTAGATAATGAATTGACTGGCTCACCACTTCTTTGCCGGTGCCGTTCTCGCCCAGAATCAGCACCGCCAGGTCGGTGGCCGCCACGCGGCGGATGGTCGAGCGCAAGGCCACAATGGCCGGGCTGTCGCCGATAAGCTGCACTCCGCGGGCCGCCTCTTCGGTCATCAACTGCCGCGATCGCAACAGCGCCTGCCGCTCTTGTGTATTCTCCAGGGCGACTGCGGCTTGGGCCGCCAGCTCGACCAGCGTCGCCACGTCGTCGTCGTCAAAGTTGCCGTGCAGCTTGTTCACCATTTCGAATGCCCCCAGCACCTCGCCGCGCCGGCTGCGCAGCGGCACGCACAGCAGCGTGCGTGTCTGATAGCCAAGCTGCGAATCGACCTGGCGGTTGATCAGTTCCTGACCGTTGGTCGGGTCGACGCGCATCGGCTCGCCGGTGCGGACCACTTGTCCCACGATGCCCGCGTTGTCGGGAATGCGCAACTCGTCTTTTTTGACTCCCAGGGCGGGCCGCGCCACCAGTGTGTGCGTCGGGCGGTCCCATAGAAAGATGCTGGCCCGGTCGGCATCCAGCAGCCGCGTGGCTGCCTGGGCCATGTCGGTCAGCAGCGCCTCGACCTGGTGATGCTGGTTCCAGCGGCTGGTGACTTCCAAGGTGGCTTCCAGCCGCTCGATGCGCCGCTGTCGTCCGCGCCGCTCGCGCACCGCCCGCCAGGCCTCGCCGCAGATTTTGGCCAGCGCATCGACCGTTTCGGCGCCTTGGGGCGGCGCGGCCGAACGATGCGCCAGCAGCAACTCGCCACTGGCGGCTTTCGGCTCCAAGGCGGCGGCCGCCCACGGACCGCTCGATTTGGGTTCGTCTTCATCGAGCACATCGGCCAGCAGCTCGATCGGCAGCGGTTGCTTGCCGCCCGATTCGGCCACAATCGACCATTCGCCCCGGCTTAGCCGAACGACTGCCAGATAATCGGCTTTGAGTGCGGGGGCCAACTCGGGCAATACGGTGGCCAGCAGTGCCACCGCGTCGGTTTGGCGGTTGCCCCAGGCCAAAACGTGGGCGGCGGTCCGGGCCAACTCGGGGTGCTCCGCCAAAACTCGCTCCAGCGCGGGTATTGCGAACGGTGTTTGGCTGGTGTGCATCAAACGGCGCGGCGG
Source organism: Pirellulales bacterium (assembly GCA_025927475.1). Lineage (GTDB taxonomy): Bacteria > Planctomycetota > Planctomycetia > Pirellulales > JAICIG01 > JAICLL01. The sequence goes on along the minus strand of JAICLL010000147.1, from coordinate 12,381 downwards.
AAGCGAATTGACTCCAATCGGCACAACCAGCCATCGCGGTTAGTTGCGCATCCGATGCTCCAGCATAATTGCGCGCCATCACAACGACAACCAACGGCTATACAACGAATACGGCAGTCCACGAGGCCGGCTCGCGATTCAATCGCTCAGCGGTTATTGCCCCGAGTTGTGCGAGTTGTGCCAGATCGGGCGGCGTACTGAGCGCGACGGCGGACAACGTCGTCGCAACGACAAAGATCGCGCCGACGAATGCGATCTGAAAACGCATGTAAAGTCACCTTGATCAACGGCGTGAAAAGGCAAAAGAACCATATTACCATGATTCTGAGAGGTACCAAGCATGGTCATGAGCCGGAGGCAATGGAATTTGACCACCGGGCTCCTGCAACTGCTGCTTTGCCGTGCTGCGCGACGCGCGCGGCAAGCAGCGGGGCGCCGTTATGCGTTGCCTCCGCCACCGGTGTCGTTTATCGTCAAAGAAGCGAATCAGTAAGGTTCTGGTTGTGCATTTGCGTTTTGGTTTTTGCAGTTCGCTTTTGTGAGCCCATCCCGACCATTCATCCTGCGACCCGTGGCCACTGTACTGCTGATGGCGGCCATTTTGCTGGTGGGCATGGTGGCTTATAAGCAACTGCCCGTCTCGGCCTTGCCGCAGGTTGATTATCCGACCATCCAGGTGATTACGTTCTATCCGGGCGCCAGCCCAGACGTGATGGCCTCGTCGGTCACCGCCCCGCTCGAACGGCAGTTTGGCCAGGTGCCGGGCCTCACGCAGATGACCTCGACCAGCTCCGAAGGCAGCTCGGTCATCACGCTGCGGTTCGCGCTGGAGCTGGATATCGATGTGGCCGAGCAGCAAGTGCAGGCGGCCATCAACGCCGCGGGCACCTTTTTGCCTCGCGATCTTCCGAACCCGCCCATCTATAGCAAAACCAACCCCGCCGACGCCCCCATCCTCACGCTGGCCCTGTCGAGCAAAACGCTGCCGCTTTCCAAGGTCGAAGACCTGGCCGACACGCGGCTGGCCCAGAAGATTTCGCAGCTTTCGGGCGTGGGCATGGTGGGCATCAGCGGCGGCCAGAAACCGGCCATTCGCATTCAGACCAACCCCAACGCCCTGGCCGCCCTGGGCATGGGTCTCGAGGACCTGCGGATGGCCCTGACGCAGGCCAGCGTCAATCAGGCCAAGGGCAGTTTTGATGGATCGCGGCAGGCCCACACCATCGGCGCCAACGACCAACTGCTCACCAGCGAGCAATATCGCCGGCTGATCATCGGCTATCGCAACGGCGCCCCCATCCACCTGGCCGACGTGGCCAACGTGATCGACGGCGCCGAAAACGTCCGCCAGGCCGCCTGGATGAACGAAACGCCCGCCGTCGTTCTCAACATCCATCGCCAGCCAGGGGCCAACATCATCGAAGTGGTCGATCGGGTGAAAGAGCTGTTGCCGCAGCTCAAAGCGTCGCTGCCTTCGTCCATTGCCATCGAGACGCTGACCGACCGCACCGTGACCATCCGGGCCAGCGTCGAAGACGTGCAGTTTGAGCTGATGCTCACCATCGGCCTGGTGGTGCTGGTGATCTTTTTGTTTCTGCGCAACTTGTCGGCCACCATCATTCCCAGCGTGGCGGTGCCGCTGTCGCTCATCGGCACCTTCGGCGTGATGTATCTGCTCGATTACAGCCTGAACAACCTGACGCTGATGGCCCTGACCATCTCCACCGGCTTTGTGGTCGACGACGCGATCGTGATGATCGAAAACATCATGCGCTACATCGAAGAGGGCGAACAGCCGCTGGCCGCGGCGCTGAAAGGTTCTGAAGAAATCGGTTTCACGATTGTCTCGCTCAGCGTGTCGCTGATCGCCGTGTTGATTCCGCTGCTCTTCATGGGCGACGTGGTGGGCCGCTTGTTCCGCGAGTTTGCCGTAACCTTGAGCGTTACCATTCTGGTGTCGGCCATCGTCAGCCTGACGCTCACGCCCATGATGTGCGCCAAGATGCTGCGGCACACGCCCCGCGGGCGGCATGGCTGGCTCTATCGCCTTTCCGAATGGGGCTTTGAGACCGTCATCCGCGGCTACGGCGCGACGCTCACTTGGGTGCTGCGCCATCAGGCGCTCACGTTGTTGGCGGCCTTGGCGACGTTGGTGGGCACGGTATATCTGTATGTGATCGTGCCGAAAGGATTCTTTCCGGTGCAAGACACCGGCGTCATTCTGGGCATTTCCGAAGCTCCGCAGAGCATCTCGTTTGAAGCGATGTCGCGGCGGCAGCAAGCACTGAACCGGGCAATTCTGGCCGATCCGGCGGTCGAGAGCCTGTCGAGCTTCATCGGCATCGATGGCACCAACACCACGCTCAACAGCGGACGAATTCAGATCAATCTCAAACCGCTGGAAGAGCGACGTGAGACCGCCAGCGAAATCATTCGCCGGCTCCAGCCGCGGCTGGCCGAAGTGCCCGGCATCACGTTGTTTATGCAGCCGGTGCAAGACCTGACTGTCGAAACCAAGGTGAGCCGCACGCAGTTTCAATACACGCTGGAAGACCCCGATGCCGACGAGCTGGCCCAGTGGGCGCCGCGGTTTGTCGACCGGCTGCGCGAGCTGCCGCAGTTGCGCGACGTGGCCAGCGACCAGCAGAGCGAGGGTTTGCAGTCGCGGGTGGTGATCGACCGCGACACCGCCTCGCGGCTGAACATCACGCCGCAAATGATCGACGACGCCCTGTACGACGCCTTCGGGCAGCGGCAGATTTCGATCATGTTCACGCAACTCAACCAATATCGCGTGGTGCTGGAAGTGATGCCGCAGTACAAAACCGATCCGCGCGACCTGGGCAGCATCTATTTGCGTTCACCCTATGGCGGCAAAACGCCGCTGAGCGCCCTGGCCCGAGTCGAGCAGGTCAAGACACCGCTGACGGTGAACCATCAGGGGCAGTTTCCGGTGGTGACGGTGTCGTTCAACCTGGCGCCAGAGGCTTCGTTGGGCGAGGCGGTCGAGGCCATCGCCGCGGCCAAGGAAGAGCTGGAAATGCCGGCGAGCATCGTGGCGGGCTTTCAAGGCACGGCGGAGGCCTTTCAAGCGTCGTTGAAAAACGAGCCGCTCTTGATTCTGGCCGCGCTGGTGACCGTTTACATCGTGCTGGGCGTGCTCTACGAGAGTTACATTCATCCGATCACGATTCTCTCGACGCTTCCCTCGGCGGGGGTGGGCGCGCTGGTGGCGCTGCTCTTGTGCCGGGCCGACTTGAGCGTGATCGCCCTGATCGGCATCATTCTGTTGATCGGCATTGTCAAAAAGAACGCGATCATGATGATCGACTTCGCGCTGGAGGCACAGCGCGTCGACGGCAAGACGCCGCGCGCGGCCATTTATGAAGCCTGCCTGCTGCGCTTCCGCCCGATCATGATGACCACGCTGGCGGCCTTGTTGGGCGGCGTGCCCTTGGCGTTGGGCACGGGCGTGGGTTCCGAGCTGCGCCGCCCGCTGGGCATTACGATCATCGGCGGTCTGATCTTTAGCCAATTATTGACGCTCTACACCACGCCGGTGATTTATCTGGCCTTCGACCGCCTCGCCCGGCGGCTGCGAAGGACGGCGTAAAGCCCTGGTTGTTCTAGACATCTCTGAAGCGGCCCCCCCCTGGCCAGCTTGCCCGGCAGGAGCGCAAGTTTGACAGGCTAAAAACGATACCAGCGAACTGTCGTCCTTTTGCCGTCTACCCTGTGCCGGCTGCCACGCCGCCGGCGGCGGCGTGGCAGGGGTCGAAAGCGCAATATCAAAAGCCGCCAGCGAGGGCCGCTTACACGCCGTCCGTCAAACTTTCGCCATCCTTCCTGGACCCGCTCGTGTCGTCGGAAAATCTTACCTCATCGGTACTTTCGTCTTGCCGTCTTCAGCGGTTTTGATGATTCGTCCTAGGGTTCCGATCCGAAGACTCTTGATGGATACTCCGCCCATTCCGGCGCGGCGCCTCAAGGTCATGGCGCCCGCTGGCATCGGCTTCGTGAGGAAACGAGGACGACGATGCGAATTCGCGATGGATCGAACTTGTGGAAAGCCCAGCTTGCGTCACTGCTTCGTAGCGTAAGCCGCCCGCTGGCGTCGGTGTTGGCGGCCGGGCTCTGCGCGGCCGGTTCGGCGGCCTCCGCCGATCAACCCCCGCCCGGGGCGCCGCTGCCGCCGGGCAGCTCGGCGCCGGCCGAAGACATTCCGGCCCCGCTGGGCGGGTCGGCCCCACGGCTGGGCGCGCCCAGCGGATCGCCCACGTCGGGGCAGCAGTCGGGCGAAGTGACCACCATCGACCTGGCCTCGGCGTTGGACCTGGCCGGCGTGCGAAACCCGGAAATCATGATCGCCCGAGAGCGAATCACGGAAACCGCCGCCATCCGCCAGTTCGCCGCGGCCCAGATTCTGCCCAACCTGAACGCCGGCACGAACTTCGACACTCATAGCGGCAATTTGCAACAGTCGAGCGGCCATATCCTCGATGTCAGCCGCAGCGCGTTGTACTTTGGCGCAGGCGCCAACGCCATCGCCGCCGGTTCGGTGAACATTCCCGGTGTGTTCTGGAATCAGAACATCTCGCAGGGAATCTTCACCTACTTGGTTGCTCGGCAGACGGTGCGGCAGCAGCAATTCACCAGCCAGGCGATTCGCAACCAGGTGTTGTTGCGCGTGTCGTTGGCATATGTCGAGTTGCTGCGGGCATCGGGGCGGAGGGCCATCGCCATTCGCATTCGCAACGACGCCGCCGAGATCGCCCGGCTCACCGCCGCGTTCGCCCAGACCGGCCAAGGCCGCCAGGCAGACGCCGACCGCGCGGCCACCGAACTGGGCAAGCGCGAAACCGACCTGATGATCGCCGAGGGCGAACTGTTGATGGCGTCGTCGCGACTGGCCCAATTGCTCAATCTGGAACCGACCGTGCGGCTTCAACCGGCCGAGGAATGGGTGGTTCCGATGCCGCTGGTGCCCGAGCCGATCACGCTGTCGGAATTGATTGCGATGGCGTCGCTTCGCCGGCCGGAGCTGGGGGCTTCGCGCGAGCAAATCAGAATCTCATTGCTGAACTTGCGCGGTTCGCAGATCCTGCCGTTCTCACCGACCACTTTGGTGGGCTTCAGCGCCGGTTCGTTGGGCGGTGGCAGCAATTTGCAGCCGGTGCGTTTCGGCAATTTCAAAGGCCGCAACGATTTCGACGTGGTGGCCTATTGGACGCTGCAGAACCTGGGCGTGGGCAACCGGGCGCAGATTCAGATGGCCCGCAGCCGCTTGCGGCAGTCCGATCTGCGGCAGTTGGAGGTGCTCAACGCGGTCCGGCTGGAAGTGGCCAATGCCTATGTGCGGGCGCAAACGCGCTTCGCCCAGATTGGCACCTCGGAACGCGCGGTCCGCAGCGGCATCGACGCCTTCGATGAAGACCTGAACCGCATTCGCAACAACATCGGGCTGCCGATTGAGGTGCTCGACAGCATGCGGCTGTTGGGCCGAGCCCGGTTTGAATACCTGGAAGCGATCGCCGAATACAACGCGGCGCAGTTCGAGCTGTATGTGGCTTTAGGCCAGCCGCCCGCCGACTACCTGGCGCGTCCGGCTCAGCCGGGCGGGGCGAATCGCCCGGCGCCCGGCGGCACCCATATGGTCCGCTCGAACCGCCGCTCCCCGACGCCGCCTCCCAAGCCAACCCTGGTTAGCCATGCCGAAACTCGCCGGTAGCCCCGGCCCTTGTGGCATTTTGATGTCTAAACCGATCAGTAGTCGATCAGATCATTCTCACGCATAGCCATCATGCTGAAACATCGTCTTGCCTTTCTGCTTGCCGTGGCGATCTCGGCAGTTTCCTTCACCCAGGCCGGCCATCGGCTGCGCGCAGCCGATGCAGGGCCGGGGCACCATCAGGGCCGGCCCCAGGCCGCCCCGCAGCCCCGCAAGACCGGCAATGTGCCGCTCGATCGGTGGCGGTCGCTGCAGCCGGCGATGAGCCATCGTGCGGATGCCGCCCTTCCGCAGGCGCCCCCCGATGAGCAGACGCCCACCACACCCGATGGCGAAGTCGATCGCACCCAGCAAGTGATTTCTCGGTTGCATCACCTGGGAGGCCAGAAGCTGGACTTGCCGCCGGTTGACCCTGAACATTCGCCGACGCTGCGATCGTATTTGCCTCTGCAGCGCTGGAACGCCTCGCAGGCGCAGCGTCAGCCCAGCGGAGCGCCCCCGCGGACGCCGGCAGCGCCCATTCACCCCGAGCGCAGTCGCCCTGCGCCCGGCGGCAATGGCCCCAGGTTGGTGCCGCAAACCGCCAGCCCCGCCGGCCCCCAAGTGATCTTCCGTAGCGACAAAGCAGGACCTGCCACGAACGCGCAGGGCCAGGCTGGGCCAGGCGGAACCAGAGCGCCTGTGAAAAGCGCTTCGCTACGGGTTCGCCAGCCCCAGCTCGAGGCCGGCGAGAACGTCGACGCTCTTCCCCAGCCGCTCGCCGAAATCGATCCGACCCGTCCCCCTGGTTCGCGGACCCGCGCCGAGACGGTCGACGCCCCTTCGGCGATTCCGACGCCCGAAAATGATTACGTCATCGATCTCGACACCACCATTCGCCTGGTGGCGTCGGGCAACCCGACGGTGGGCATTGCTCGCGAGGAAGTGCGCGAGATGCTCGCCCTGCAGATGCGGGCCAACTCGATGCTGCTGCCCAGCCTCAACGCCGGCCTCGCGCTGCACGAGCACCAAGGGAACTTCCAGGCCTCGACCGGGCAGATCAAATACATCTATTCCAAGTCGTTGTATTACGGCGGTGGTACGCGTGCCTGGGCTGCTGAAGCTCCCGCCGTGCCGATGGTCCGCCTGTTCAGCCACTTGGGCGACGCCATCTTCGAGCCGCTTTCGGTGCGCCAGCAGGTTGCCGCCAAACGGTTCGACTCGACCGCCGCGGCCAACACGATTCTACTCGAAGCGATCGTGCGCTATTTCGATCTGTTGGGCGCCGAAGGACGATTGCAAGCCGCGCGCGAAACCGAGCGCGAGACCGCCGAAATTGTCCGCATCACAGCTTCCTATGCGATCACCGGCCAAGGCCGCGAGGGCGACGCCAACCGCGCCCGCACCGAAGCCTATCTGATGCACACCGAGGTGCAGCGGGCCGAAGAGCGCGAGGCGATCGCGGCCGCCCGCTTAGGCGAGATCTTGAGCCTCGATCCCTCGGTGCGGTTGCACACCGTGGGCGGCCCGATCGGCGGATTGGAAATCATGAACCCGGAAACCGAATTGCAAACGTTGATTAGCATGGCCGAACGGCGGCGGCCCGAGTTGGCGGCTGGCAGCGCCACCATCCAGCACAACTTGACGCGGTTGCGGCAAGAAAAAACCCGCCCGTTGTTTCCGATGGTCTTGCTCGGCTATAGTGCCGCCTCATTTGGCGGCGGCGGCGTGCTCTTCCCGCCCTTTTTCGGCACCTTCCGCGGCCGCCAAGACTTCGACGTATTGGCCGTCTGGTCGCTCACCAACCTGGGCGTGGGCAACATGGCCACCGTCTCGGAGCGGCGGGCCGTGCTCAACCAATCGATGGCCGAGCGCACTCGCGCGCTCACGGGGGTGCGGCAAGAAGTGATCGCGGCCTATGGCCTGGTTCACGGCGAGCGGTTGCAGATTCAGATCACGCAGCGCCAGCTAGCCGACACCGAAGAAGGCTTTCGCGAAGAATTCCGCCGCCTGCTCGGAGCCGAAGCGCTGCCGATCGAAGTGCTCAACAGCGTCGATCAGTTGGGCGTCGCGCGGCAAGAGTTGATCAAGGCGGTGACCGGCTACAATCAGGCCCAGTTCCGGCTCTATGTGGCCACCGGCATGTCGCCCACGCGGGCGGTGCAAAGCGCCAACGGCAGCAAGTGACGATTCGAGTCCGACGCGCGCGTAAAAAAACCAGTCGCACAAAAAAAGCCAGTCGCACAAAAAAACCCAGTCTCACACAATGGCGGGTGTGTGGACTGGGCTTGTTAGCAACTGGGCCAACGCCGTTCAGCATATCCGGCCTGGCTGCCGCGTCAAGCCGGTATTGGTGGTAGCATCCTTAAAGTTGTCGTGCCGGAGATCCCTGTAGCAGAGCCGCCCCCGCTGTGATTCGCCGCCTACGGCGGCGTAGACCCAGCTACAGCCGGGGGCGGCTGTGCCACAATGATTCCAGCCCTCAAGACACCGAAACTTGATCTAGACAACGGAACCTCTTCTGGTAGAGAACGTGGCAGTAAACGGTGGAAGATTCTGGAGCAGCTTGCCATGCCGGGTGAAAACCTCGATCTTTCCAGCGAGCCGCCGCCGAGAACGCCCAACGGCGTGAGCGAAGGCCGCCCGTTTGTGGGCATCCATTTCGCCTGTTGCGACGTATATTGCCGAGTTTACCGCAACCGCGAAGCCACCGCCTATCAAGGCAATTGCCCCAAATGCTCGCGCCCGATACGGTTGCGAATTGGACCGGCGGGCACCGCCGCACGTTTCTTCACCGCGTATTGAGTCGCCGGGGCGTTTCGAGTAATCTTCGCTGCCCCACAGGCGGGCCAAGGCTGACATGGATTACGAAGTCGAACGCTGCACGCGGCACTGCGCGGCCAGCGGACGCGAACTAGACGAAGGCGAAGAGTTTTTTTCGGTCCTCCGGACGGAGAAAGACGGCGTGCATCGGCGCGATTACGCCGCCGAAGCTTGGACCGGCCCGCCCGAAGGAACCTTTGCCTGGTGGAAATCTCGCATGCCGACGCGCGAAGCGAAACGCGGGCAACTGGCGCCCAACGAGGTCTTGCTGTCGCTGTTTTACGAATTGGAACAGGCCGCCGGCCGCGACGACATGCGTTACGTATTGGCATTGTTGCTGGTGCGGCGGCGCGTCCTGCGCGAGGAAGATATAGAGCATGATGAACAAGGCCGCGGCCTGCTGGTGCTTTACTGTCCGCGTGATGAAACCACGCACCGGGTTCCGGTGGTTACGCCCGACGAGCGGCGCACCGAAGAGATTCAAGCAGAGTTGTCGCGGCTGTTGTTTGCCGACGCGGTAGGATAAACCACCCCAAGCGCAATACACCGCCCCAGGCGGGACAACGTCCATGGGCAAATCACGGAACGGCACGGAGTCCGTTCCCTACAGACGTCGAGCGTATGACCTTCCGGTTTCGAATGTCAAAATCGATCCAAAGCCCTTGCCGAGTTTGGTGGTCGCTGCTGCTGATGACCCTGTTTTCGGCCAGCGGGGCAAGCTGCCCGCAGTTCGTGCGCAGCTATGGTCCGCCGCCTCCCCGTGTGCTGCCGCCCACGCCCTCGCTGACTGATGTGATTAACACGGTGAACAACAACAGCGCGCGGGTGCAATCTCTGGCCACCGAAGACGCGTCGATTAGCGTGCCGTTCATGCCCTCGCTTCGCGCCCGGCTATATTTGGAACGGCCGCGGCGATTCCGGCTGCTGGGCGATACGGCGTTCAGCGGGCTGGAAGTCGATTTAGGCAGCAACGACGAGTTGTTTTGGTTTTGGGCGAAGCGCAACCCGCAACCCGCCATTTTTTACTGCCGACACGATCAGTTTGAGCAGAGCCTGGCCCGCAACCTGTTGCCGGTCGAGCCGCAATGGCTGATCGAGGCGCTGGGCGTGGTGACGCTCGATCCGACGGCGCAATACGAAGGCCCGACGCTGGTTGGCCCGCAGCGACTGCGACTTTCGACCTGGATCGAAACCGGGCAAGGCCGCATGCTCAAGGTCACTGAGGTCGACGAATCGCAAGGCTGGGTCGTCGCCCAGTATCTTTACAACGAGCGGCGGCAGGCGGTGGCCAGCGCCGTGGCCAGCAACCACGGCCGCGACCCGGTGTCGGGCGTGGTCTTGCCCGCCAGGATTCAGATTGAAACTCCGGCGACCGACGCCTCTCCTCAGCTTTCGTTGCGGGTCGATTTGAAGAATGTGCGTGTGAATCAGCCCGGCCTATCGCCGCAGCTTTGGACTTTGCCGAGCTACCAGGGCTATCCGCCGCTGAACCTGGCCGACCCGGCCTTGCGGATGGTCGAGCCCTCGGTCGCTCCGCCGCGTGCGATTCAGACGCCCGCTCGGCCCGCGGCCCGTAGAGCATATAACTAACATCGGTTACGGCGTGCGGAAGGCCGTAGGGTGGGCCGAGCGGAGCGATCCGTGGTCACGGCAGAATCCGGCGCCACGGGCAAAATGTGTCTTCGATCACAAACGGCTAGCGACGTTTGGCCTCTTCCACGCGGAACTCGAACGGCTGGGTTTGCAACTCGATGGCGTCGCCGCTGCCCCAGTCGACCGGCGATAGCTTGAACGACAAGCGTGCGGTTTGCCCGGCATGCACGTCCAGCCCAGCCATAAGTTCCGCGGAAGCGTCAGTGTCAGCCGGTTCTCCAACGGAAAGCTTGAAGGGTGGCAATCCATAAACGCCGCCCGGTGCGAACCGATCTCGAAACCGCTCGATGCGCGTCAGGCTCTTTGGGTCTTTGTGCGCCGGTCCCCATTCCCACTGTAGTTTTTCGCCGTCCACGGTGAGTAGCGTAAAGTCGAGTTCCATCCGCTCGAGCGAGTTGGAGGGTGGGCTGTAAAAGTCGATGGCTTGATCGCCCGTATTGCGGATCAACAATGCCACGGTCAGCACGTCGCCCGGCAGGTAGGCTTTTTTCCTGGGCTTCACGTCCCAGCCGAGTTGCAGGTGACCGACAGGGCTGCCCCACACAACCCGCTCTTGGTCGATCGGGCCGCGATCGAGCGATGACTTCTGAGCTTTACCGCGGGCGTCGAGCTTCACGCGGGCGCGCTCGACCTGGATTTTCGCATGCTTGAGTTTATCGGCTGCTTCATCAAGCTGCTCTTGTGTAGCGGCGCCGCGGGCATGATTCGCTTGCAAACGCGCGTGATTGCGCTCGGCTGCCTTGAGGCTCGCCTCGGCTTCCTCGACGTCGAGCTGCAGCAGCCGCAACGTGGACGGGTCGCTCGCGTTCGCTTCATCATCGTCGCCGCCCGAAGAAGCCACTGCCTCGAATTCGGTTTTGGCCAGTTCGAGCCTGATTTTCGCGCGCTCAAGCTCGCTGGCCTTCGCCTCCACCTCCTGCTCTGTGACGTAGCCCTTGGAATGCATTTTTTTACTGTATTCGTATTTGTTCTCCGCCGCCGCAAGGTTGGCTTTGGCTTCTTCGAGGGCGAGTTTCGCATTCAGTGCATTGATTCGGCTGCTTGTTTCAGCCCAAGTGGCGTCGCGTTCGGCCGGTGGCGTTTGGGCTGCGGCGGGGGCGTGCTCTTCAATGAACGCGTTGAGCTCCACTTCTGCGCGCTCGACCTGAAGTTGTGCGCGGTTGTATTTGTCGGCTTGCTCGTCAAGGATCGCCTGCTCGACTGCCCCGTTCGCGAACAGCTTCTCGACACGCTGATAGGCGCGCTTGGCCGATTCGAGATTAGCTTCCGCCTCGCGGACGCCGAGTGCCAGAAGCTCGGCGTCACGCTTGACCGACGGATGGACGCTGGATTGGTCGGGCGCTGCCGTCGATTCGTTTTTGGCGCCGGGATCGCCAGGACGGCTGCCGCCTGGCCGGGCAGAACCGCCGCGTTCGTCGCTTTTGCCGCCTTCTTCGATCTGGTCGAGCAACTCATCGGTGCGTTGGTCGATGATGGTCTCGCGCATCGCGTCGCTGATTTGCAATGCGCGCTTGATGTTGGCGATGCGCCGCTCCAGCTCGGCTAGCTCGGACTGTTGCAGTTGCCGCCGCGCGTCGAAGGCTTCGGCCACCGCCGCCCGCATTTGATCGCGACGCGCCCAACCGTCAAGTGTTTCAAAACTTAGCTTGAAGGTCTCGAAACTGTTTTTCGACTTGGACAGTTTATCGAGATGCTTTTGAGCGTCGCGGAGTCGCTTTTTGGCATCGGCGACGGGCACGGCGGGAACCGTCTTCTCGCGGACATCGCTCAGCGGCTCGGCTTCTTGAGCCAGCCCCACCGAGGTCAGGGCGAGGCACCACGCTAGCCCCAAGGCGGCACTGATAAGACGAGATTTCATTGAGGTTCTCCAGTTCAAGTCGGAAATATCTGACATTTGCTCTTCATGCCCCACACTCACGCTTTGCCTTTCGCACGCGCCACGATTGCGCCGGGGCATCGCCAAGGCGCTGCCTGGGCTGTTTGGTCCCGTTTTTCCGCAAAGATGCCACCGGCTTGCCCGGTGGAGTCTCACGTTGGCCGTCTAGAACGAAGCAAGCCGCATCTTCTCGTCGTCGTCCTCCGGCGTGGGGCCCCCCCCCCCCCCCGCGGGGGGAAAACCCGAAGAAAGGGGGGGGGCGGGGGGTGGGTTGTTTACCAACCAAAAGAAAAACAAGGGAAACCCGGACCGGGGGAAAGGA
>JAICLL010000284.1 GCA_025927475.1 Pirellulales bacterium | reverse complement strand
TCGCTCGCTGTCGTTGGTGACCAGCCCGAGCGCCCGCCGGTAGCTCGTCGCCGCGTCGGCAAACAAGCCCAGCCGCCTGAGCAGGTCGGCCCGGGCGGCGTGCAGCAAGTGGTAATCGTCGAGCTGGCCGTCCGCGGCAAGGCGGTCGATGATCGCCAAGCCTGCCCGCGGCCCCTCGGCCATCGCCACGGCCACCGCGCGGTTGAGCGCCACAATCGGCGACGGCTGCACGCGCTCCAGCAAGTGGTAAAGCTCGACGATTTGCGGCCAATCGGTGGCTTCGGCCCGGGCTGCCTGGCAGTGCAGCGCGGCGATCGCCGCTTGCAAGGCGAACGGTCCCGTGCCGCCGCGCAGCGCCTCTTCGACCAGCGGCAGGGCTTCGCCGATCTGCCGCCGGTTCCAGCGACTGCGGTCCTGCTCTTCGAGAATCACCAGCTCGCCCGCCGCGTCGAACCGCGCCTCGCGTCGCGAATCCTGCAGCAGCATCAAAGCCAGCAGCGCCGTCGCTTCCGAAGGAGGGTCGGGCGCCATCAATGTTCGAGTCAGCCGCCCTAGCCGGATCGCCTCGGCCGAAAGGTCGGCCCGCACCAGCGATTCGCCGCGCGTGGCCAGATAGCCTTCGTTGAAAATCAGATAGATCACCGTCAGCACGGCGTCGAGCCGCCCAGGCATGTCGGCCGTGCCGGGCACCACATAGGGAATGCCGGCTTCGCGAATTTTGTGTTTGGCGCGCACCAGCCGTTGGGCCATCGTCGCGGTAGGCACGAGAAACGCCCGTGCAATCTCGTCGGTCTCCAGTCCGCCCAGCGTGCGCAGCGTCAACGCCACCTGGGCCTCGCCGGCCAGAGCGGGGTGGCAACAGGTGAAAATCAGCCGCAGGCGATCATCGCCAATGTCGCCGCTGTCATCGGGCAACTGCGTGTCGGGCATCTGCACCGTGGCGATTTGGCCCGATTCGGCCAGCGACTGCAGCTTTTCGGTCAGCCGCGTCCGCCGGCGGAGACGGTCGATTGCCTTGTGCTTGGCGGTTTGTATGATCCAGGTGCGCGGAGAATTCGGCACGCCGGAGGTTCGCCACAGGTCGACCGCGGCCGCAAAGGCTTCCTGGGCCGCCTCTTCGGCCACGTCGAAATCGCCCACGAGCCGGATCAAGGTGGCCAAAATCCGGCCCCAGTCCGAGCGATAGACTGCGGCAACCGCGGCATCAGTGTCGACGAGCATGTCGGAGTGTAACGGATTTTTGCGATTAGTGTCGATTCGGGCAGCCGCCGTTCGACTTAGTAGCGGACAAGAGTAAACTCGGCATTGGCTTTGACAATCAAAACCGCCAATGCCCAGCCTGGCTCCTTAGCTTGAGAAACCCAGTCATGAAGTACATGTTGCTAATTTACCTGGAAGAAAATGCGGCGTTAAGCGACAGCGAGCGGGAAGCGTGCTATGTGAAATCGGCGCAGCTCGCGCGCGACTTGCACGCCAACGGCAACTACGTCGCCGCCTCACCGCTGCACCCCGTCTCGACCGCCACCAGCGTTCGGCTGCGTGAAGGCAAGCGGCTGGTGACCGACGGTCCCTTTGCCGAGACGCGCGAGCAGCTTGGCGGTTTCTATCTTATCGAGGCGCGTGACCTGGACGAAGCGATCGGCATCGCCGAGCGCATTCCCGTGGCCACGGTGGGCACGATCGAAATCCGCCCGATCTTGGAGATTCCCGGATTACCGACAACGTGAGCATTGTTTCCGGTCGTTGTTTTGCCTTCAAGGAGATACATTCGATGAAAGTGATGGTTCTCGTCAAAGCGACCAAGAATTCCGAGGCGGGCGTGATGCCCACCCCGCAACTTCTGGCCGAAATGGGCAAGTTCAATGAGGAATTGGTCAAGGCGGGCGTAATGCTGGCGGGCGAGGGGCTGCATCCCAGCTCGAAGGGTAAGCGCGTCCGGTTCTCGCGCGAAAAGCGGACCGTGGTCGACGGGCCGTTCGCCGAGACCAAAGAGCTGGTCGCCGGCTTCTGGTTGTGGAAGGTCAAGTCGATGGAAGAAGCCGTCGAGTGGATGATGCGTTGCCCGAATCCGCATCTCGATGATGGCGAGGTCGAGATTCGGCAGGTATTCGATCCGGAAGACTTCGCGCCGATCGATCCTTCAGGCGAGTTGCGGGCCGCCGAAGCTCGACTGCGCGAATAAGTGGCTACCAAGCAATTCCTATGGCGTCGCCGCGCGCTACGGCGCGTCGGATCCGTCGAGCGATTCCAGGAAAGCCACCAGGTGGTTCACTTCCTCGCGCGAGAGGCCCAGCGGCTTGATGGCGCGATCGAGCCCCGCGGATTGACCGCCGCCGCGGTTGTAATACTCAACCACATCGCGCAGCGTGGCCAGGCTGCCGTCGTGCATGTAGGGCGCGGTGCGCGAGACGTCGCGCAGGCCGGGCGTCTTGAAATGACCGCGGTCGGCTTCGTCATGAGTGGCGCCATGACGGCCCGCGTCGGGCTTGGCTTGCAGAGCGGCCACGCCCGTGTTGTGGAATTTTTCATCGGTGTAGTTGGGCCCGCGGTGGCAACGCCAGCATTGCGCGCGACTCTCGAAGAGCCACAGCCCGATCCGTTGGCTGTCGTTCAAGGCGGCGACTTCGCCGGCCTGGAAACGGTCGACGCGGCTGCCGCCCGACACGATTGCGCGCTCGAAGGCGGCCAATGCCCGGCCCAGATTTTCAGCCGTCACGCCGCCAGCATAAGCGGCATCAAACGCCGCGCGATCTTCGGGGTCGGCGTTGAGGCGGGCCACGACATCGCTCACCGCGGCCCCCATCTCCAGCGGATTGGCGATCGGTTCGAGGGCTTGGTCTTCGAGCGTTTGGCTCCGCCCGTCCCAGAAAAACGATTTGCCATAGGCGCGGTTCAGCAGCGAGGGAGCGTTTCGCGTGCCGACACGCCCCAGGATGCCAATCGCCCGCGGCGCCGCAGCGGCAAAGCCATGCGCGGGGTCGTGGCAACTGGCGCAGGCCACCGTGCCATCTGCCGAAAGCCGCGGATCGAAAAACAATTTGCGACCCAGACGCACGCGCTCGGGCGTGGTTGCATTGCCGGCGGGCGGAGCCGGCGGCGGGCCAAGCCCCAGCGGCGCCGCATCGTGCGGCAGTTCGGCGGGGAGTGAATCAGCTACCAGCGGCGGCGGACCGCCCGGGCTTTCGGCCGGGGCGGTCGTCAACATACCGAACATTGCCAACAAAACGAAACAGCCCAACCCAATCAGGCAGACAAGCCCAATCAGGAGGACTAAGCCGGCCGGGTTGCGCAGCTCAACCGGGTTACGCAGCTCAACCAGCTTGCGGAGCCTCACGGGGCGTCTTTCTCCGCCAGTTCCACCAGCGCGTCGATCTCGCGATCGAGCACCGCGTCGCCCGGCGAACCGAGCCACTTCTGGCGGATGATTCCCTGATGATCGATCAAGTAGAGCGTCGGCCATCCTTGCAGGTTCCACTGCTCGGAAATCGATTTCTCCTCGTCGCTTTGCTTGTTCTTGAACGAACGCCAGGTGATCTGTTTTTCTTCATTCTTGTTTGCTAGTTCGTCGTCGCCATCGTCACCATTGATACCGATCAACGCAAACGGCTTGTCCGACATACGCTTTACGAGCGACCGCTCGTGGGGCACCATGGCCATGCAGGCCCCTCACCAATGCGCCCAGAAATCGAGCAGCACTACCTTGCCGCGATAGTCGCTCAGCTTGAAGGCGGCCCCGTCCAGATCGTTGCCTTCCAAGTCGGGCACAGTCAAGCCCACCGCCAGGTGCTCCAGTTCGAAAAGCACTCCGCCAGCCCAATCGCCGGCCTTGCGGCGGCCCGCATTGACGTCGGGATAGGTGCTGACAACGGTCGCCAGCGCTTCCTTTGCTTCGCCGCGGAGGCGCTCGCGATCCTTATCGCTGAGGTCCTCCTTATTGGATCGCTCCGAAAGCATTTGCCCCAGGCCCAACATGGCCAGCCCCTTGGCGTCGTGCGACTTCGATTTCTCGGCGACCGCCCGCAGCAGCTTCTCGGCATTCGGATTTCCCTGCTGGCCAAGCTGCAAGCAGAGCAAGCCGATCTGGTCGTTGTTGAGATGGTGCTTCAGCAGCAGCCTGGTGGCCAGGGCCGCGTGATCGGGCGTGCTGATTAGCATCTGCAGCGCCGGAAAGACCGCTTCGTCGCCCGGGTGCTTCTCGGCAATTTTGGCCAGCTTGCCCAAGGCTTCCGATTGCAGCTTGTTGTACTCTTCAAGCACCTTCTTCCGCTCGGCATCGTCTTCGGCCTCGCGGTATCGCTTGACGATGTCGCGCTGTTTTTTCGACATCTCGGTTTGGATGGCTTCCATCTGCTCGGCGACGCTCAGCTTGTCGCCCTCTGCGGCCGGTGCATCCTCGGCCGGCGGCTTCTTTTTCACCTCGTCCGCGGCCCAGACGAGGGCCGCTCCGACGAGCAAGACGCCAAGGATCGAATACCATCTGCGCATGAAC
>JAICLL010000221.1 GCA_025927475.1 Pirellulales bacterium | reverse complement strand
CGACGAAGAAGAGGAGCGGAGTAGAGCGCCCCGCTGGTGTAGACGGCCAACGTGAAACTCCACCGGGCAAGCCGGTGGCATCTTGGCGGAACAAAGCGAAACCAACGGCGTCGGCAAGCCTCTACCCCAGCCGCCCGAGCGTTTGGCGTTTTTGCCGCGTTACGACCGGGCGGAGTACAGCCGCTGGGGTTCTTTGGGCTTGCCGAAAAACCACTCGCGAAGGCCGCGTTTCTTGGCGGGCGGCGCGGGGCGGCGGCGCACTTCTTCGGCTTCGCCGGCGCCGCGGGCTTCGATCGCCTCCGACTCGGCGGGCGCTTCGTCGAAGTCGCCCTCTGCCGCTCCTTCTTGGGCCGCTCCCTGTTGCGCCGCTTCGTCGCCCTCGCCCGGCGGCGTGGGAGGCGTCGGCGGGGGAGTGACGCCCGGCGGCGGCAGCAGGGTTTCCGGCTGACGCTGCGGCTGCGCTTCCATCGGGCGCTGAAGATTGAACTCCTGTGCGCGCTCGGGCGTCGAGAATTGCCGTTGCTCCTCGATAGTTGTTGTGCCGCCGAGCGGCGGTATTCCCTCGTTTCGCGGCAATGCCGGCGGCCCGACGCCTGCATCTTTGAGCCAATCGACGGGCAACTCGGGCGGCAACGGATACATTTGCTCGACTGCGGCGAGGCTCTTATCAAGTGGCTCGTCGATCCACATGCCCCGGTTGTCAAGCCGCATAATGCCTAGATCGTTGTAGAGCTGGATGCGTTCGTCATAGTGTTGCAGCCAAGCTCCCATAAAGTTGTTCTGCGAATCGCTTAAGGCTTGCAGCGCGGTGAGCAAACTGGTGGCCGCGGTCGGTCCCAAGCTCGTGGGTACCTGGCCCAGTTGGACGGGCGGCGGCGGCTGATTGAGTGCTTCGCGCGTTTGGTCGACGCGGCGGATGGCGATTCGCGCCGCCTGCCGCTGAATCTCGAAGTTGATCTCGAAATTCCGTAGCGACCGCATGTCATTACGCAACTGAAGATTGACTTGGTCCTCGTACGTGATGAGGCCGCGCCGTTGCGATTGGTACTGTATAAGCGCCTGTCGATAGTTATTGCGTTGCAGCAAACGGGTGAGCGGCGGGGCGAATTGCACGCCCAAGGTCAGATCACCGTTGTTGGCCTCGAATTTGAACGGGTTGTTGCCCACGGTGCCCAGGTTGCCATTGACCGTGAGGTTCAAGATCGAGCGCAGCGAATTCGCATTGAAGCAGATCAGCCGCCACTGATCGACCAGGCTCGCGCGTTGATTCATCCAATCCAGCCGATGGGCCCGGGCGATATTGAGCGCATCGACGGTCGAGAGCTGAACCGGCACAATCACGACCGATTCCAGCCGCGATTGGGCCTTGACCAACGTCACTTCTTGCGCAAGGTTGGCGATATCGTTGGCCAAGGCCACCGCGTTGTCCGCCACGTCCGCCGTGTTCTCCGATTCGGCGGCCTCGCTCAAAGCGTCGAGATTTGCCTCGGTCTGCACGAAGTGGGTCTCAAGCTGCGCAAAGTGGTCGGCAATGCGTTGCTTTTCCTCCATGAAATCGGCTCGTTCGCGCGGCGTCATCTGCCGCATCCGCTCCGCGCTACGGCTTTCGAGCAGCCGCAAGTCTTCGCGCGTGGTGGGGAAGGCGCCGCCCACTTCGCGACGGATGACATCGAGATCGCTGACCACTTGGCGCAACTGCGCGATCGAAGGCGCCTCGGGCAGGTCGCCGATCCGGTCGGTCAAGTCAGAGATCGTCACTTGCAGGCGGTTCAGCCGCGGATCGATCAATTGGAATTGTTTGATCAACGGGTCGTCAAAGACCATCGGTAAGTCGGGCGGCAGGCCCAACGTGCTCTGTTTGAAGACGTCTTTCTGATTTTCCAAGCCGATTCGGGCGGACAGCAGGTTCGCTTTACTGGTCTCAATGCTTTGGCGGAAGGTATCGACCTGGGTGATATCGATCAGGCTGGCGTCAAGATTGGCTTCCAGGAGCTTGAGCGTGCGAATCTGTAAGTTGAGTGCGTTCTGGGCGTTATCAATGCTCACCTGTGTCTGAAGAATGCCGTAAAGGCCAGCAACGGGACCGACTCCACCGCCGGCAGCGCCAGCGACCGCGGCCGTGGCGCCTCCGCCGAGACCGCCGGCACCTTGGCCACCGCCGAAGCCACCGAAACCTGCCGCAGCAGCTACGTTTCCCAAGCCGTTGACGCCTTGCCCGCTAAAGCCGGTAAGCCCGGTACCGCCGAATCCGCCGCCTTTACGCGCCAGGCCAGATTGCCCCAGCGCTCCACCGGCACCAACGGAAACATTCAAGAACCATGCCTGCCGCCAGCGCTCGTATTGCCGCAAGTTGGCCAGCAGCGTGCGTTCGGCCAGCGTGAGCGTTTCGAGCGTGATGATCCGCCCACCGCCCGAGAGCAGCGGCTGCACCAGGTTCATGTTGATCAGTGAGTTGGTGACGTTGCTGTGCGGACCGGCCAACTGCCAGACGAACGAGTTGGCAAAGTTGACCAGCAGCGTGCCGCCGGTAGCAAACTCGCGGCTGATCAAGGCCGGCGAGCCGACCGCGTTGCCGTAGGTCGCCGTGAGCTGGCTGCGCGGCACCACGACGGGCCGACCGTTAATAATGTCACCGGGCACCGCCACCCCGTTGCGCAAGCTACCTGCCCGCAGAAAGTTCAGCCCCGCGCCCGGATAAATCTGTGTATTGAAGCGGAATCGCTCGCTGCTGACGTCAATCGCCGAAAGATAAAGCGTTTCAAGTTGATTCCGGTGGGCGGGATAGTGGATGTACGATAGCGCCATTGCCCCCGGCAGATCGACCTTGACGGCGCCGTCGGGCGTCATCTCGCAGTATTCGGCCATCATTTGCCGCCAGCCGGGATTGGGCAGCGACGGCAACTCGCCGTTGATGTGCCACCAGGGCGCGCCCCGCTTGCCGTCGACATGGTGCATGTAGACGTGCGAGTAGGGGTCGTCGGGCGGCATCGGCGGATGGTCGGGGTTGGTCGGGTCGTAAAAGCGGCTGCGAGGGTCCATGTTCAGGTTGAACCCCGGCGGCAGCGACCAACGCGGGTTGTTCGATTTTTCGGCCACCAGGTAAGCCACTTCGCGGTCGGCCCGCCCGCGCCAGAAGGTGCGCGTGCAGCCGGCAAGTATGCCGAGCAGCGCCACGGCGGCGACCGACGCGACCCTGCGGAACTGGTGCCCCCCCGGGCTGCGGTTCGCTGATAAAAAGCCGCACTGGTCTGAATGCTTGACAGCCACCGGGTTGCCTCCCTGCTAAACGCCCGAACGGTGTACGAAACGAACGCGAACTTCCTGGCCAGCCGAACCGCCAGGTGCCGGCGGCCAGTGCCATCGGCCGGCGGCGATTCCCCATCCCGGAACGGGGACCACCGGCCCTAGTTGGACTTCGGCTGGCAAAATCTAACGGCTTTAACGATTCTGCCGATCGTAGCGCTTATGCGGGCAGTGTTTTGGGCCATACGATTCGTCCCAAATCGTGTGCTGATTTTGACTTTTGCGTTCCGCGGGGTCAGAAAACCGCTCGAATCCGTCTGAATCGGTTTTGACCGCCAAGATGGTTAGTCGGCAGTGCTGGGAGCAGGAACGCGTCTGCGCCGCGAACCTCGTGATACTCTGTAGGGAACGCCCTCCGTGGCGTTCCGCGAGGGGCGGCGCGACGTTGATCCGCAGCACACGGAACGCCACCGAGGGCGTTCCCTACAGACGTCCATCGCAAACCCGTTCCGACGCCCGCGGCGCCAATTTGGTTGCCAAGGCCGAAAGGCCGCTCTTAGCCGCTGGCGCACCTTCGGTGCTGGAAAGCGGCGAACAAACGCGGCGCCGACCGGAATGCCTGTAACCACTGGCGGCGAGCGTGCACTTTGGATGCTGTTCGCAATGCACCGCCTCCGCTCCTTGGCGCGTCGAAGCCGGCTATTCCCGGTAGCTCCGGCCTGCCGTCAGGGAGCGGTTTTTTTATGCCTGTAACATGCTAGCGAATGTGCTACACTAGCCTCTTGACAAATCCCACCTGCCGCGTACAAGGCGAGACGTGATGAGTGCGGTCTGGCGAAATCTGAGCGCGCAAAGCTGGGCGGCGGGAAGCCGCAGCGTGGTGCTCTCAATTTCGGGCGGCGCCGGTCTTTGGAACGGTGTCTTGAATGGCGCCTGGAGCTGGGGCCTGTTCGGGGCGGGCATTGGGAGCATGGCACGGGGGGGCGGCATTTCTGGGTCGATCGGCGGCATGGATTGGGCAGGCACGGACGCCACACCGGCGGCAACCAAAAAAAACTCGCGCCGGCAAAAACCGGCGGACCAATCTAAGCTCGGCGCTGCCAAAGAAAACGGCGCTGGCAAAGTAAGCGACACTGGCAAAGAAAGCGATCCGGCGAAGGTCGCCGAAACTTTAACCGCGCAGAGCGTCGGACGTTCGACCGCACTGGCTGCTGATTGGACCGACATTGCGGCCACGCTCGATGGCGATGGCCAAGCCTACGCACGGCTGGTGCGGCGATATCAAGACCAGATTACGGCTCAGATGTGGCGGCTGAGCCGCCAGCGAAACGACTGCGAGCAACTCGTCCACGAGGTGTTTGTCGAAGCCTACATGAGCCTGCGGCAGTTCAAGGGGCGCGCGCCGTTTTTGCACTGGTTGCGAAAGATCGCCACGCGGGTGGGATACCGATATTGGAAACAGCAGGCACGTGCCCGGCGGCAAGCGGCGGTGCCCTTGCAAGACTGGCATCGCAGCGTGCCCGCCGCAGAGGTGGGAGCGGCTGAAGAGACGGCGGCGCTGGTTCACGGGTTGTTGAAAAAGCTGCCGCCGAGAGATCGGCTGGTGTTGACATTGATTTACTTAGAAGAATGCTCGGTGGCCGAGGCGGCGGAGCTTTCGGGCTGGAGCCAGACGATGGTCAAGGTGCAGGCCCATCGAGCGCGGAAAAAACTCAAGAAGCTCCTGGAAGAGGCAAACCCAGACGAGGCCAACCCAGACGAGGCCAACCCAGACGAGGCCAACCCGTTATGAGCGAACTGAGCCAATCAGAGCCTTTCGAACAACAATTCGCGCGTTGGGCGGCGGCGGCCCGCGCCGAGCAGCCGCCGCCGATCGACGTGTCGGAGCGCGTGCGTGCCTCGGTCGAGCGGCTGGCGCAGGGTCCGCGCCTCTACGGCGCTCCGTTCGATCATGGGCGGCGCGCGGCGTGGCAAGAGTCGCCGCTGTTGATGTTCGCGGGGGCTTCGCTGGTGGCGGCGGCGCTGGTGGCGGCCGTGGCCCTGCCGGCCTGGGAATCGGTGCAAGATCCATTAGTCGCGTTTTGCAGGCCCTTTAGCAATCTGCTGGAATGAGTACTTCTGAAGCAACCTGGTCGCAGTCCATTTCGGGCGAACGCTTGCCGCCGCGCCGTTGGCTGACGTTGGCCATGATGGCCACGGTCTTTATTTCAGGCGCCGTGATCGGCAGCGGTTCGACGATGATTGTCATCAACCGCCGCGTGGAAGAAGCGTCGAATCGGCATTGGAACGCCGTCTGCGAAAAGATGCTGCCCGCCTTGCGCAGCGAGCTCGATCTGAGCGACGATCAATACGCCGACGTCGAACTCATCATCCGCCGGCATCTGGGCAAGCTGAACGAGATTCGCGATGACATGATTCGCCCCATCATCCGCGAAGAATTCGCCCAGATGGAAAAGCAGGTCTCGGCGGTGCTCGACGGCGAGCAGAACGAGCGCTGGCTGGCCTGGTTGGAAGAGCGCCGGCAGCGAGTTTGCGCCAACTCGCATCGGAAGCCCGCCGAGGGAGACGAGGCGAAACAGGCGGAGTAGGCCGGTGAGCGGAAAATCCAAATCCAAAATCCAAAATCGGATCACTTTCGCCGGTCCAAATGCCCTGACTTGGTGATCGCCCGCAGCAGGCGCAGGCCGAGCAAGATGCTGAGCGTCGCCCCGGTCACGCCCAACACCGAAAGATTGTTGAGCATCGGCGGCCAGGGGATGAGCGGCCCCACCTGGTGAGCCAACAGCCACGACGAGCCGAGGAACAGCGCGCTGGTGAGCAAGCCCAGCACCAGCCGGTTGACCGACGGCTCGAGGCCGCGATGGTCGAGGTGTACATCGAACCGGCCCGTTTGCACCTGCTGCAAAATGTCGATCAGCCCGCGCGGCAAAACCTCGACCAGGTGCTCGACTTCCGAGTAAAGCCGGCGCAGCTTGCGGGCCTGCCGCGCCGGCGAAAGACGCCGCCAGACCATCCGCTGCTGATAGGGCCGCATCACCTCGATCAGGCTGAACCGCGGCGCCAACAGCCGGCTGGTGCCTTCGAGCATAATCAGCACCTTCACCAGCATCGCCACTCGCTCGGGCAGCATGATCTGGTGCCGGCGAACGATTTCGAGCATTTCATTCAGCGCGCCGCCCAGGTCAAAATCGTCGAGCCGGCGGTTGGCGTAGTGCCCGACGAAATCGGCCACATCGACGCTCAGGGCCGCCTGGTCTAATTGCGGCGGCGTCATGCCGATGCGGGTGATGAGCGAGGTGAGATGCACCGAGTCTTGATCGATCAGGGCCGAAAGCATCTCTTCGATGCTTTCGCGCAGCGGCTCGTCGATGCGCCCGACCATGCCGAAATCGAGCAGACCGACCACGTTGCCGGGCATCACCACCACGTTGCCCGGATGCGGGTCGGCGTGGTAATAGCCGTGCGTGAAGATCATCTTCAGATACAGCTCGGCGCCGCGGCGGGCGACTTCTTCCAGGTTGTATCCGGCCTCGGCGAGCCGCTGACGATCGATCAGCCGAATGCCTTCCAAGTGCTCCATGGTGAGCACGCGGCTGGTGCAAAGCTCGGGCAAGGCGCGCGGAATGCGCACCGTGACATCGCCGGCAAAGTCGTGGGCAAACTGCTGCATGTGCCGCGCCTCGCGGCTGAAGTCGAGCTCGCGGCGCAGAATGCGTTGGAACTCGGCCACCGTTGCCCGCGGACGATAGTTGACGAACTCCGGAATCATCTCAGCCATTTGGGCCAGGCCGACCAGAATGTCGAGGTCGACGCGAACCTTGTCTTCGATGCCGGCATGCCGCACTTTGACGGCCACCCACTCGCCGGTGCGCAGCCGAGCGCGATGCACCTGCCCGATCGAGGCCGAGGCCAGCGGCACCTCGTCGAAATCGTCAAAGACCTGTTCGATCGGGCGACCCAACTCCGACGCGAGGGTGGCCCGCACGACTTCGGGCGGGTCGGCCCGGACCGCCGTTTGCAGCGATTGCAACTCGGTGGCCAGTTCGACGCCGGCCAGATCGGCCCGCGTGCTGAGAATTTGCCCCAGCTTGATGAAGGTCGGTCCCAGCTCGGTGAGTGCCAGGCGAATGCGGGCCTCGGGACGGTGCCGGGCCAGAATTTCGCCATCGGGATCTTTGAAAAACTTTTTTGCAAACTCCAGATCGAGCCGGCTGACCCAATTGGCCAGGCCGTACTTGCTCAGCACCGAGAGAATCTCGCCCCAGCGGTTGACGTTGCGATACAGTTGCGGGATGGAGCTGATTCTCATTCGCGTTGCCGGTAAGGGGGGCTGTGCTAGACTATTCTAAGCTCAAGCGGCACCAAATTCGTTCCCTACCAAAGCCACGGGCGGTTTGATTGTCAAAAACGACCGATCCGGCCACAAGGGCCGGGGCTACCGGTGAGGTAGAAAGGCGTTCAGCGATGCGAATGTGGGTGATGGTGATAGCGGTTGCGCTGATTAGCGCATGCGCGACACTGGCCGGCCTGCGTTATTTCTCGCGCGACGACGGCCAGGGTTCCTCGGCTGCGGCTGCCCATTCCCGCGTCGATCTGCCGCGCCAGCCGCCGGCGCAGACGCGGGCCGTCGATCGCCAGACCGGCGAAGAGCACATAACCGCCCTGGCCCGGTTGGAGCCGGAAAACGGCGTGATCGAGATCAGCGGTACGCCCGGCGACCGGGTGAAAACCCTGAAGGTGAAGCTGGGCGAGCGCGTGGCGGCGGGCGATGAGCTGGCGGTGCTCGAAAGCCGCACCTTGCGCCAGGCCGAATTGGAAGTGGCTCAGACGCAGTTGGCCGAAGCCCAACAGCGCCAAACCGCCGAAGAAGCCTATGCCGACGCAACCGAGGCCGAAGCCCGGCTGGCCGAAGAAGAGGCCAACCTTTCGCAGCTTGACGCGAAAGCGCAGCAAGACAAGATCGCCGGTCTGAAAACCGCCTATCAGGCTTCGCAAACAGATCTCGCACGGCTCGAAGGCGTGCGCCAATCGGACGGGCCGACGCCCGGCGACGAAATTGTCTCCGACCAGCAACTCGCCCACCAGCGCGTGGCGACCGACAAGGCCCGCAACGAGCTGGCCGCCGCCGAAGCCGAATATGAGAAGCTCGAGCGGTCGATCGACCTGGCCCATCGCCAGGCCCAGGCCAAGCTGAAAACGGCCGAAGCCAGCCGCGCGCGCATTCCTTCAACCGTGCAGGTCGATTCGCTCCGCAAGCAGGTCGAGCTGGCGCAGCGGCGGTTGGAGCTGACGACCATTCGCGCGCCCAGCGACGGCGTGATTCTCAAGCTGTGGCTGAGCGAGGGCGAAACGCTGGCTCAACAACCGATTTTGCAAATGGCCGACACCAGCCGCATGGTGGCAGCCGCCGAGATTTACGAAGACGACGCGCTGCGCATCAAGCCGGGCCAGACCGCGACCATCAAAGGCGACGCCCTGGGCGAGCCGATCGACGGTCATGTGACCTACGTGGGCAGGCTGGTGGCGAAGAACACGGTGGTCGGGCTGACTCCCACGGCCGCCACCGACCTGCGCGTGGTGGAAGCCCGTATCTTGCTCGACTCGAACGAGCTGGCCAGCAAGCTGATCAATTTGCAAGTGACCGTTTATATTCCGGCGTTGGCCGTCGCCGAGTCGTCCGATCAGCCGGCTGAGCAGACCGCGCAACAGGCGAAGAACCCGTGAAACCCTAGTGTGCTGATGAATTCACGTTGGGTATGACGAGCTTACGACCGCTCACCTTCCGCACCGCGACCAGTCTCCTACGTCGCTTGACGAGATGAATCGAGACTCCTACTCTGAGTATTAGGAGCGGACGAAAAATAACTTCGACATACACATCCCTCTCCCTCCGGGAGAGGTCAGGTGAGGGCCAAGACAATTGCCGAAGTTATTTTTCGTCCGCTCCTTACTTCAAGTTTCGCAGTTTTTGCTAGCAGCAGTGTAGCTGGCACGGGCCCCTTGGTTAAAGAGCGAGCCTCCCGAAGAATGCCTTTAGAACAAGAGCATCTGAAGGAGGCCCGCAATG
>JAICLL010000078.1 GCA_025927475.1 Pirellulales bacterium | reverse complement strand
CCGCCGTTGAGGTTGGTGGGGGTAATACCCCGACCCAAAAACCTGGTGGGTGGTACTGCGAGTTGGCGTGGCCCCTTTTTTACTTCGCGGGGGTCATCCCCAAGCCTCTGCCCCAACCACATTTGGTATGCCTTGCTACGAGAACCACCCGCGGCGCGAGCGTTCGACAGCGAGCGCAGCGGCCTGGCTCGCGTTAGCCCTGGTAATCGCCGTCGGTGGCGCGCTGCGGCTCGTGTGGCTGGATGATATCGAGTATAAGGCCGACGAAGCTTGGACCTACCGGCACGCGCAGGCCGCGGGCCGCAGCGAGCCGTTTTCGTGGGTTGGCATGCCCAGCAGCGCCGGTCCCGAAAACCCCGGCATGAGCCTGTGGGTGTTTGTGCCGTTGGCCTGGGCCAGCGACAGTCCGATCGGCCTGGCCCGCGGCGTGGCATGGCTGAGCATCGGGTCGATTCTGTTGCTGATCGGTTTTGCCGCCGGTTGCGTGCCGGCGAGCGAACGCGAGCGTTGGCTGTGGGCGGCGGCCTTGGTGGCGGTCAATCCCTTGGCGGTGCTGCATCATCGCAAGATCTGGCCGCCGTGTCTCTTGCCGCTGCTGATCGTGCTGTTCTTGGCCTGTTGGTGGTATCGGCGGCGGCCGCTGGCGGCATTTGGTTGGGGAGTGCTGGGCGCGGTGATCGGCCAGATCCATCTGGGCGCGTTTTTTTTCACCGCGGGTTTTGCGTTATGGAGTTGGCTGTGGCAGCGAAGGGCCGACGCTAGTCCGGGGCCTTGTGCCAGGCCTGCGGAAACCGTGAGCGGCGCGCCAGCGGATTTACCAGCGGGCCGGCCACAAGGGCCGGGACTACCGGAGGGTTTACCGAGCGGCCGGCCACAAGGACCGGGGCTACCGAATGGTTTACCGACAAGCCGGCCACAAGGGCCGGGGCAACCTGACGAGCGGCACCCAGCGCCACGCGGGGTGGCCTGGAAGAGCTGGCTGGCGGGCAGTGTGCTCGCATGTTTGCCGCTCATTGCTTGGTTCATTCACGTCACCACGGTCTCGACGCAGCCGCACCTGACCAAGTTCAAGCTCGCCCGCGCGCTGGAGTTCAAGTTCCTCACCCGCTGGTTGACCGAGCCGCTGGGCGTCGGCCTCGATCACGCGCTGGGAAACGATTACGTCGATTTCCTGCGGCAGCCGCTCTTCGCCGGGCAACCCACCTACCTGGTTGCCGCGTTGCACCTGGTGTCGCTGGCGGCCGGGGCGGTCATCGGCTTGCGGGCCATTGGCCATCTGCGCTCCCAACGCTGGAGTTGGCGCGGCATATTCCTATCGCATGGTTCGACGACTGAACTGCTCTGCAACGCCGCGTTCTGGGGCTACGGGCTGCTGCTCACGCTCTCGTGTCTGCCGATCCATCGCCATTACATGATCATCGTCTACCCGCTGGAAGCCCTCTGGTTCGCCCACCTGGCCTTCTCGCCGGCCGGCGCGCCCACCGCCGCGAGAACCGCCCGGCGTTTGTTGGCCACGATGATCGTCAGCCAAGCGCTGCTCTCGGCCAGTTTCCTGCTCTATGTGCATCGCCGCCAGACAATTGACGGCGACTACGGCGCCGCCTACAGATCGCAACCCAAGTAGCTCCCGACCAAGTAGCTCCGACACTCCGTGGCGGAGACTCGTGGTGGCCTTTGGCCGCCAGGCATGCAAATCGTAGGTGACGGCGAGTTTCCAGGCGATTCATGTTCGGCTATACTAAACGGTCGTCTGCCGGGCGCATGGTCCCTACGAAATCCTCGATCGGGCTGGCCTTATGCTGCAAATTCATGGCAAGGGGGGGCGGCTGTGCGACGGTATTACGCGGCGCGAGATTCTGCGCGCGGGTAGCCTCGGCCTGATGGGCTTGGGCCTGCCCGAACTCTTGCGCACCCGTGCGGCGGCGGCCACCGGCGCCACGGCGCCAAAGGCGAAGTCGTGCATCATGCTGTTTCTGATGGGCGGGCCGCCGCAGCATTCGACCTGGGACCCCAAGCCCGATGCCCCGCCGGAAGTGCGCGGCGAATTCAAACACATCGCCACCAATGTGCCGGGCATCGACGTGGGCGAGCTGATGCCGCTGACCGCCCGCGTGGCCGACCGCGTGTGCGTGTTGCGGGCGATGGCCAGCGGCGACAACGCCCATTCGTCGAGCGGCTACTACATGCTGACCGGGCAGCCGCATCAGCCGATGAACGCGGAAAACGCCAACCCCGGTCCGCCCAACGATTTTCCCAGCCTGGCGGCATTGGTGCGCCACTTGCGCGGCGACGCCGGCGGCCTGCCCGGCGCCGTGCGCTTGCCAATGCGCATCTTCAACACCGATGGCAGTGTGTGGCCGGGTCAAGACGCGGGTTTTTTGGGCCGGGCCGCCGACCCCTGGCTGCTGTCGTTCGATCCCTCGGACGGTTCGCCGCGCGTCGACGATTTTACTCTGCCCGCGGAGATACCTCCCGTCCGGTTGGCCGCGCGGCGTTCGTTGTTGGAGCTGGTGAATCAACGGCTCGACCAGAGCGAGCGCGGCGCGATCATCGGCCATTTCAGCCGGCACGAGCAGCAGGCGTTCAATCTGCTGAGTTCGTCGCCCGCCCGGCAGGCGTTTGATTTGGAACAAGAATCGGCCGCCACGCGCGAGCGCTATGGGCGCACGCCCTTTGGCAATTCGGTATTGCTAAGTCGGCGGCTGATCGAGGCGGGCGTACCGCTGGTGCAGGTCAACTGGTATCGCGGCCCGCATGAGCCGTCGTCGAACCCGGTTTGGGACTCGCACAACAGCGAGGCGCCGCGGCTCAAGACCGTGCTGATGCCGCCGATGGACCAAGCTTATTCGGCCCTGCTCGATGACCTCTCCCAGCGCGGCCTGCTCGATGAGACCTTGGTGGTCTGGATGGGCGAATTTGGCCGCTCGCCCAAGATCAATGCCGCGGCGGGGCGAGATCACTGGGGCTATGTCTATTCGGTGGCCCTGGCCGGCGGCGGCGTGCGCGGCGGGCAGGTGTTGGGCGCCTCCGACAAGCTCGGCGGGCATCCCAAAGAGGGCCGCGCCAGCCCGGCAGATCTCACCGCCACCATCTTTCACGCCCTCGGCTATGCTCCGAACACCGAATATCACGACCGTTTTGGCCGGCCGCTGCCGCTCAGCCGTGGTGAGGTGATCCGCGGCGTGTTTTGAATCATGAGCACCTGCCAATCGCTATCGGCGTGCGAAATCGTCCTTGACGGCCAGTGGACCATTCCCGGCAGCGTGTTCGATCTGAGCGGCTTCCGTGAATGGCGGCTGAGCGACTGCTTTCCCGATCACTGGCGCGCCACCTTTTCCGGCGGGCGTGTCTACCTTGAGACCCATCTTCTTTTCTCCAGCGTCTACGAGTACTGGGCCGAGGGATTCGAGTCGTGTCCGCGGCCAGCCGACGACAACGCCAGCGATGCAGATGGCTCAAAGGAGCTCATCATCGATGGTTGGCTGCGCGTGCCGGCGACCGCCTTTGAATTGCAAGGTTTCCGCGACTGGGTGTTGGCCGACGATTTTCCCGAGAAGCTCAAGGCATCATTTCTGGGCGGACGCATTGAGGTGCGCATGAGTCCCGAAGAACTGCATACTCATACGCGACTGAAAGGCGACGTTTTTGCCGATCTTCACGCCTGGGTGCGGCAGCGCAAGATAGGCGAGTTGTTTGTCGACGGCGCGCTGCTGACCGAAGCCGGTGCCGATCTCTCGACCGAACCTGACGTGATGTTCTCTCAATGGGAATCCATCCGCTCCGGGCGCGTGCGATATGTCGAAAAAGTGCGCGGCAGCGGACGCTTCGTTGAGGTTTCAGGCGCCCCCGACCTGGTGGTGGAAGTGACCAGCCGCTCATCGGTGCGTAAAGACAACGTCGAGCTGGCCAAGCGATATTTTAAGGCGGGCGTTCGCGAGTATTGGACCATCGACGCCCGAGGCAAGACGATCGATTTCCGCATCTTTGTCCGGGGACCGCGGAAATTCAAACGGGTCGCGGCCGACGCCGATGGTTATGCTCGCTCGGACGTTTTAGGAGGCAGCTTTTTGGTGACCCGCGAGCGCAACGAGGTAGGACATTGGGAGTATCGGCTCCTGGGGCGGTAGTGGGTTTAGCCTCGCTTTCCACGCCGTTTTCCTTTCGCCACCGGCGGCGGCTTGTTAATCTATAATTCATGCGGTCGCATCCGTGCCCATCCGCGTTATCCGTGGTCAGGTCGTAGGGTGGGCCGAGCGCAGCGAGTCCCACCATCTGGCGGCAACCCGGCGCGGCGACGAACCTACGGAAAACGGTGGGACTCGCTGGGCTCGGCCCACCCTACGCCGCGGCAAAACGCCAAGCGGCTGCCGACTTTGATTGTGAACACCGATCCGACGTCAGACGCCTCGTCACGAACCGCGTCGAACCTACCGCACCCCGAAACCCACCGAACGAGCCGTACATGCCCCGCAAGTTCTCGCGTGTTCTCCTGCTGCTCCTCTCCGCCGCGTTTCTCGGCCTCAATCCGGCGAGCTCCGCCTCGCGCGGTGAAGACACCGAAGGCGTATTGCCCACCGACGCCTCGGGCAAACCGCTGAATCTCGACTTCGAGACCGGCGATCTGACCGATTGGCTGCCCGAAGGCGACGCCTTCGCCGATCAGCCGATCGAGGGAGACGCGGTGTACCGGCGGCGGCAAGACATGAGCAGCCAACACCAGGGGCGGTTTTGGATCGGCGGCTTCGAGCGGCGCGGCGACCAGCCCCAGGGCGTGCTGCGTTCAAAACCATTCCGCGTGACGCACCCGTATGCCAGCTTTCTGATTGCCGGCGGGCCTCACCGCGCAACCCGTGTCGAGCTGGTCCGCAAAGACACCGGCAAAGTGATTTTTCAGGCCAGCGGCGATGAGACCGAAAACTTGAAGCCCGTCGCGATCGACTTGCGCCAACACGCCGACCGCGAGGTTTTTCTCCGCGTCGTTGACGAGCACAGCGGGCCTTGGGGCCACGTGAGTTTCGACAACTTTCGATTTCATGACGAGCCGCCCCAAGCGCCGCCGCGGCCCGGCGCGCGGCCGCTCGATACTTACGTCAACGCCGGGCTGGAGCCGGAAGAAGCCGCCCGAGCGATGACCGTGCCCGAGGGGTTTCAGGTGACGCTGTTCGCGGGCGAGCCGGACGTGGTGCAGCCGATTGCCCAGGCCATCGACGATCGCGGTCGGTTGTGGGTGGCCGAGGCGTATTCGTATCCGCGGCGTGTGAGCGAAGCCGAGGCCCGCGATCGGATTTTGATTTTTGAAGACGAAGACGGCGACGGCCGCTTCGACCATCGCAAGGTGTTCATCGACAAGCTGAACCTGGTGAGCGGCCTGGAGGTCGGTTTTGGCGGCGTGTGGGTGGGCATGGCGCCGCACTTGATTTTCATCCCCGACCGCGACGGCGACGACGTTCCCGACGCCAAACCCCAGGTGCTGCTCGACGGCTGGGGTTCGGAAGACACGCACGAAACGCTCAACTCATTCATCTGGGGGCCCGATGGCTGGCTCTATGGCTGCCACGGCGTGTTTACGCATTCGCGGGTGGGCAAGCCGGGCACGCCCGACGAAAGGCGCGTGCCGATCAACGCTGGCGTCTGGCGCTATCACCCCACGCGGCACGAGTTCGAAGTGTTTGCCCACGGCACCAGCAACCCCTGGGGACTCGACTTCAATGACCAGGGCCAAGCCCTGCTGACCGCCTGCGTGATTCCGCACCTCTATCACCTGCTTCAGGGCGGACGCTATCAACGGCAAGCCGGGCAGCACTTTAATCCATACACCTACGCCGATATCCAAACCATCGCTCTACACCGGCATTGGGTGGGCGACAATCCGCACGCGGGCAACAACCGCTCCGACGCGGCGTGCGGCGGCCATGCTCACGCCGGTGCCATGATCTATCTGGGCGGCAGTTGGCCCGAGCGATACCGCAATCAGCTTTTCATGAACAACATCCACGGCGCCCGGCTCAACCAGGACCAGCTCGCGCCGAAAGGCTCCGGCTATGTCGGGGA
Source organism: Pirellulales bacterium (assembly GCA_025927475.1). Classification (GTDB taxonomy): domain Bacteria; phylum Planctomycetota; class Planctomycetia; order Pirellulales; family JAICIG01; genus JAICLL01. The sequence goes on along the minus strand of JAICLL010000078.1, from coordinate 22,879 downwards.
CCGCGCCCCCGATTTTCTGCTGGCCAACGACGCCTGGTCGCAGATCATTAACCTGCAATACGGCCCTGACGGCCAGATGTACATGATCGACTGGTACGACAAAAACCAGTGTCACCATCATGACGTGAATGGACATGACCGCACCAACGGGCGAATTTTCAAAGTCAGCTATCAGCACGCTCAGCCGGTGCGCGTCGATCTGAAAAAGAAAACCGATGCGGAATTGGTCGAGCTGCTGCTGCACCGCAACGAGTGGTTCGTGCGTCACGCCCGCCGCCTGCTGCAAGAGCGCGGGGCCAAGGGCGTTCGCACCTCGCTGGCGGAACTGGCGTTCGAGCATGCCGATGCCGCTCGCCGGCTGCGCGGCCTGTGGGCGTTGCACGCGATTGGTGATTTGACCGAAGCGGAAATCGACCGCGGGCTGCGCGACGCCGACGCTTATGTGCGCGGCTGGACCATCCAGCTTGCGCTCGAAAAGCGCCAACCATCGGCACGGACGCTTGAATGGCTTGCCGAACTGGCCGCCGCGGACCCATCGCCCGTGGTCCGCTTGTATCTTGCGTCGGCCGCCGATCGTTTAACGCTCGACGAGCGGCTGCCCATCTTGCGGCAGCTTGTAACCCACGCGGAAGACGCCGACGATCACAATCTGCCGCTGATGGATTGGTACGCGGCGGAGCCGGTGGTCGAGCACGATGTGACGCAAGCGGCGGCGCTGCTCGATGTTTGCGAGCTTCCGCTAGTGCGGCGTTTCTTGATTCGCCGAATGGCCCAATTGGGAACGCCCGACGCGCTCGCCCTGTTGATCGACCGGCTGCCCCAAGCTGCCGAGGCAGACCGTCAGCAAGCCATGCTCGAAGAAATCAATCGCGGGCTGGAAGGCAAGCGGCGGGCGGCGATGCCCGAGCGGTGGCCGGCAATTTACGATCGCCTGTTGAACGGCGGCGATGCTCGCCTGGTTTCGCAGGCGACGACCTTGGCGCTGACCTTTGGCGACCAGCGGGCATATCGCCGGCTGGAAGAAGTGGCCGCCGACGGACAGGCCGCCGTCAAAGTGCGCGAAGAAGCGATCTCGGCGCTGGTCAAAGCCCGCGATCCTGGCCTGCCGCCGATCTTGCAAGCCCTGATCGGCGATGCAGCGGTGCGCCGCGCGGCGCTGCGGGCGTTGGCCGCCGGCAACGACCCACGCACCGCCAAAGTCATTCTCGACGCCTATGCTGAGTTTTCGGCCGACGAGCGGCGCGATGCCCTGGCCACGCTGGTGGCGCGCGTCGAATATGCCGCCGCACTGCTCGACGCGATCGCCGACAAACGGGTGGCCACGACCGATCTCTCTGGCGAATTGATCCGCCAAATCCGCAACTTGAAAAACGAGCGGCTCAACGAGCGGCTGGGCGAAGTTTGGGGGGCGGTGAACGACACGCCCGCCGAACGGCGGCAGTTGATGGAGCAATATAAGGCAATGCTTTCCAAACCGGGCGATCAGACGGCCGACCTGCCCCTGGGCCGCGCGGCGTTTGCCAAGACCTGCCAGCAATGCCACACCCTGTTTGGCACGGGAGGCAAGGTGGGGCCAGACCTTACCGGCTCGAACCGGGCGAATCTCGATTACATCTTGTCAAACATCGTCGATCCCAGCGCGTTGATCGGCAAAGAGTATCAGGCCGTGATTGTGCAAACGTCCGACGGCCGCACGCTCACCGGCATTATTCGCAACGAAACGCCCGATGCGTTGGAGTTGGCCACCGCTAACGAGACCGTTACCGTGCTCAAAAGCGACATCGAAGAGCGCGAGGTCAGCCCCAAGTCGATGATGCCCGACGACCAGCTCAAGCCGTTCAGCGAGCACGAAGTTCGTTCCTTGGTGGCCTATTTGGCCAGTCCCGCGCAGACACCCCTGCTGGCGGGCAAAGAGAACGTCGCCGCCTTTTTCAACGGCCGCGATCTGACGGGCTGGCAAGGCGCCGCCGACCTGTGGCGCGTCGAGAACGGCGAAATCGTGGGCAAAACCGACGGCCTCTCTCGCAACGAGTTTTTGCGCAGCGAACTGGCTGCGGGCGATTTTCGACTCTCGCTCGCCGTGAAGCTGGTGGGCGATCAGGGCAACAGCGGCATTCAGTTCCGCAGCGAGGCGCTGGCCGACGGCGAGATGCGCGGCTACCAGGCCGACGTCGGGACGGGCTGGTGGGGCAAGCTCTACGAAGAGAACGGCCGTGGCCTGTTGTCTGACCGGTCGGGCGAAGCCTACATCCAGCGCGGCGAGTGGAACGACTATCGCATCGAAGCGGTGGGCGGCCAGATTCGCACCTGGATCAATGGCCAGCCCTGCGTCGAGCTTGACGATGCCGCCGGCGCCCGCCGCGGCGTTTTCGCCCTGCAGCTTCACTCGGGCGGTCCCACCGAAGTGCGCTTTAAGGATCTCAAGTTGGAGCTATTGCCCGCCCGGTAGCCCCGGCCTAATCAACCTGCCATGGAAGAATTGCCTCGTACCAAGCAACGGCGTTCGTTAGTCTGGGCGGTATTCCGCGCCCTGCTTCTCCCAGTTCTGGCAGTAGCTGGTTCTTATGCATGGCTGGAGTATCGGTATCATTCGCACCCGCCGCGATTGACGCACAATTACGCGGCAGAGCTGAATGCCAGGGCACTCGCAGCGCCTGAGGCGGAGCGCGCGTGGGCCCATTACCGAGCAGCACTCCTTCAAATTAACCGCGAGTTGCCGCCCGAATTTTGGACCAGCGACGCCTACTTGCATTCGATCAACCAAGAGAAGCTGCGCGAGGAAGCCGCGTTTCGGCAAAATCGCGAATTGCTGCCGCTCATTCGCGCGGCGGCAGCCATGCCCACGCTCGGATTCATTCTGCGCGACAAACATGATCCGGCCGAGCTGGCTTGGATGATCAAGAATCAATCGCCCGAGGCCGCCGGTGGCTCGGGAGCCCCCAGCGATAATCCGCTCCTGCTGACTCTACTTCTCCCGCACTTGCGCGAGCTGCGGTCGTTTGTCCGTTGGCTTCAGTTTGATGTCCAAGTTGCCGCCCACGAGCGCGATGGCTCGACCGCCGCCGCCGATCTCATCGCCTGCTTTGGAATTGCTGATCAGCTCCGTGAGATACCGTGGATCATCTTGGATATGGAGTCATGGCGAGCCTTCGAGTCTTCAATAGTGTCGCTCGGCGCTATCGTCGCCGAGCATCCTGACCTGATGAACGATGCCCAACTAGATGCCATCAATCGCCGGCTGATGGCGTACGCCGAGGGCGGGCCGTTTTATCCGCGGTTTTCAGGTGAGCGAACCGTGTTTGCTGACGTCGTTCAGCGAGTTTACGACCCAGACGATCAATTCCGCCCAGAGATTGCCTGTCAGATACTCTGCGACAAACCGAATTGGTGGGTAAAGATCGGCGCGCCCGTCAGCACCCATTGGTATGCTCGGCGCCCTGAGATGATCAAGCGATTCGAAGATCTTTTGCACGCCGCCGAGGCGGCTTGCACAGTGCCGCTTTGGAAATGCATCGCTGCGCCGCCGAGGCCGGGTGATGACTTTAGTACGGATGAACGAACTAAATTTGTGTTGATTTGGGTATTTGGCTCACCGCCGAGCAAGCCTTACTTTCTCGCCCAATCCGCCCAGCAACAACGCGACGCGGGGCTGACGGTGATTGCACTGGCCCGGTATCACTTACAGAGCCACCGCTGGCCCGACGACCTGGACGATCTCGTACCTCAATTCTTGCCCGAGATCCCGCCCGATCGCTTTACCGGCGAGCCGCTCAGGTATCACGTGGTTAACGAAAAGCCGATCGTCTACTCGGTCGGGGCCGACCGCGACGACGACGGCGGCCAGCCTCCACCAGGCAAAGACGGCAACGAGCAGGCGGCCGCCTGGGTTCCCCCCGCCGACGCTTCGTCCGCTCCCGATGGCGACTGGGTGCTTTGGCCAGCTCCGTAGATGCAGTCAAATGAATGATCACCCAAACAAGCATATTCGCGCGGCGATATTGTCCGGCACAAACTCGAAACGGTAGGGTGGGCCGCGCGCAGCGAGTTCCACCATTTGCGGCAGGATCGTTGCGGCGCTGAGTCGCGGCCAGAAGGTGGGACTCGCTGCGCTCGGCCCACCCTACGGCCTTCCGTACACCGTAACCTATCTTGATTGTCAAACGATCAGACGCCAACCGGTCCGCGGTACAGGCGGTACAGGCAGAGTCGAAACGATGCCTCGGTCTGTCTCCGCCGGGTCATCGGCAAGCCTCTGCCCCAGCCACCAACCACCAACCACTCACAAAAAATACTCGAACTCCCGCTCCGAACGCACCCAGCGGCGGACGCGGAAGATGTGAGCGGGCACAAGCTGCGGATTCAGCTCGACATAGTTGCGGTCGCCGTGCCAAAGATAGCGCGCGCCGCTCAGCAGGTCGTGGACCTGATAGGGCTTGTCGGGCTCGCTTTCGCGGCGGGCGGCGGGCACGTCGACCCAGCCGGAATGCGTGTGGTAAGGATCGACGTTCACGACCACCAAAATCAGGTTGTCGCCGGCCTGCTTGCTGAAGCACAGCAGTTGGTCGTTGGTGGTCTCGTGGAATTGCCGGTCGCCGTCGGTTTGCAAGGCGGGGTTGTCGCGGCGGATGGCGTTCACGCGGGCGATCAGCTCCGACAAGCTGTCGCCGCGCTCCCAGTGCCAATGGACAATCTGATATTTTTCGGAGTTGAGATATTCTTCGCTGCCCGGCTCGCGCGCACGGTTTTCGCATAGTTCGAAGGCCGGCCCATAGATGCCGTAGCTGGCGCCCAGCGTGGCCGCCAGAATCAAGCGGGCCATGAAGGCCGGGCGGCCGCCGTTCTGCAAATACTCGGTCAGAATGTCGGGCGTGTTCGGCCACAGGTTGGCCCGGTAGGTCTCGCACACCGGCGAGTGCGTCAGCTCAGTGAAGTATTTAGTCAATTCGTAACTGGTGTTGCGCCAAGAAAAATAAGTGTACGACTGCGTGAAACCCCGCTTGGCCAACTCATACATCACCTGCGGCCGGGTGAACGCTTCGGCCAGAAAGATGACGTCGGGATCGTCTCGCTTGATTTCGGCGATCGCCCACTCCCAAAAGCCCAGCGGCTTGGTGTGCGGATTGTCGACGCGGAAGATGCGCACGCCATGCCCGATCCAGAACGTGAAGATGCTTTTCAGCTCCTCCCATAGTTCACGCCAGTGGGCGGTTTCGAAATCGACGGGGTAGATGTCTTGGTATTTTTTGGGCGGGTTTTCGGCGTATTGGATGGTGCCGTCGGGGCGGGCGCGGAACCACTCGGGATGCTGAGTCACATACGGATGGTCGGGCGAGCACTGAATCGCCACGTCGAGCGCGATTTCGATGCCGTGCGATTTGGCCGCTTCGACCAAGGCCTGAAAATCGTCGAACGTGCCAAGCTGCGGATGAATGGCTTTGTGGCCACCGGCTTCCGACCCGATGGCCCAGGGACTGCCGGTGTCGTCAGGCTCGGCGGCGGGCGCGTTGTTCTTGCCTTTGCGAAAAGCGGCGCCGATGGGGTGGATCGGCGGCAAATAGAGCACATCGAATCCCATCGCGGCCACATAGGGCAGTCGGCGGATGCAGTCTTGCAGCGTGCCGTGGCGGCCCGGCTCGCTGGCGCACGAGCGCGGGAACAGCTCATACCAGGTCGAGTAACGGGCTTTGGGACGATCGACCACCACGGCCAGCTCGCGGTCGTAGCTGGTCTGCCGCGCTCGGTCGGGATATTTTTGCACCAGCTCGACCAGCGCCGGCTCGAGCGCCACCAAGGCACGGGCAGTGAAACTGCGGTCGCTGGCCATGGCCGCGGCGGCTTCAGCCAGGTGTTGCGCGTCGCTGCCGGAAGCTCGGGCCGCCGCCTCGCGCACCAGCTTGGCGCCCACCAGCAGATCGACCGACAAATCCTGATCGGCCTCGATGCGTTTGCGCATGTCGCGGCACCAGGTATCGTAGTGATCGACCCAGCCTTGCACCGTATACAGATAGCGGCCGAGCTGCGCGACGACGAACGACGCTTGCCATTCGTCCTGGCCGAGCGAATCGAGCACGACCTCGTGCCAGTCGGTTTCCGATTCGTGGCGATAGCGCAGCACGCCGCGCACCAGGTCATGCCCGTCGGCGAAGATGGCGGCTTTGACGGCGACCGACTCGCCGGTGGTGCGTTTGATGGCGTATCTTCCGGCGTCGATTTCCGGCTCGACTTCTCGGATGACCACGCGTCGTCGTCCGTCGTCAAACGGCATGATGGCGTTCCTGGGTTTCTCGCGGCCACAGCGGTGGATTGGGGCAGCGCCGCGAAGCATTTTCCATTGTCCATGAACGCGGCGGCCAAGTCGAGAAGCGGCGAGCAAATCATATGCCCCTGTTACCGCTTGCAATGCGCCTGCCGGCAAGTTCCAATGCGTAAACCCAAAATCAAAATCTTCCACCAAGGATCCGCACCGATGACCGCTCGACGAATGGCGACCGCTTGCCTGGCTGTTGTTTCGTTTCTTTCACTTACCGCCGCAAACCTCATGGCCAAAGACCCCAACCCATCGCCAAAAGGCGACGATGCCAGACTGCGCATCTATATCGGCAGCTACTCGGACGACAAGAGCGAAGGCATTCACCTGCTCGAACTCGATACCGCCAGCGGAAAGCTGACCAAAGTGGGCGGCACGTCGGGCGTCAAAAACCCCTCGTTCCTGGCGCTGCACCCGGGGGGGCGTTTTTTGTATGCCGTGTGCGAAGTCGATGATTTCGACAACGGCAAAGGGGCCGTCGCCGCCTTTGCCATCAGCCCGCAGGGGACGCTGAAGGCACTCAACCAACAATCTTCGGGCGGCGGCGGGCCGTGTCACCTGGTGGTCGATCGGGCGGGCAAGAACGCGCTGGCCGCCAATTACGGCGGCGGCAGCGTGTGCGTGTTGCCGATCGAGGGCGATGGCCGACTGGGCAAAGCCACCGCCTTCATCCAGCATCGCGGCAAGAGCGTCGACGCCAACCGCCAGGGAGCGCCGCACGCCCATTCGGTGAACCTCGACCGCGACAACCATTTCGCCTTTGTGGCCGATCTGGGACTCGACCAGGTGCTGGTCTATCGCTTCGATCCGGCCAAAGGCACGCTCGCCGCCAACGATCCGCCCGCCGCGCGGGTGGCGCCCGGCGCCGGCCCCCGGCACTTCGCGTTTCATCCGAGCGGCCACTATGCCTACGTCATCAACGAAATGGCCTGCACGGTGACGGCGTTTCGCTACGACGCCCAGCACGGAACGCTCGAAGAGTTGCAAACCATCACCACCTTGCCGCACGAAAAGCGCGACGACTACAGCACGGCGGAAGTGCAGGTACACCCGTCGGGCAAGTTTGTGTATGGCTCGAACCGCGGCCACGACAGCATCGCCATTTTCACCGTCGATCCGGCGAACGGCAAGCTGACGGCCGCCGGCCATCAATCGACCGAGGGCAAGACGCCGCGCAATTTCGGCATCGACCCCACGGGCAAGTTTTTATTGGCCGCCAACCAGGATTCTGACAACATCGTGGTCTTCAAGATCGACGCCGCCACCGGCAAGCTCACGCCCACCGGGCACGAGATCAACATCCCCAAACCGGTGTGTGTGAAGTTCGTCAAATAGGCGTCGGCGAGGTCGCTCCCGGCCTTGTGCCGCGCAGTTGCGCGGTGAAGCTCGGCGGGCCGGCCACACGCGCCGGGGCTACCGTCAGTCGTGATTCTCAATCACCCGCATGCTACGCCAGCGGCCTTGCAAGAAGCGGCCGAGAAACACTACGCCCAAGAAGCATACCCAGCCGGTCATCACCGACCAGCAAAAGTAAAGGCCCAGCCCGAACTGCTTGACCCCCAGCCAGCAGCCCAGCCCGGCCACCAGCGCCGCCGAAAGTGTCACGAGCAACACGAACCGCGTGTCGCCGGCGCCCTTCAGCGCGCCTGACAGAATGACATTCATGGCGTCGAACACGCAATAAGCCGCCACGAACCGCAGCAACCGCGAGGCGAGATCTTCGAGCTCGGCGAAATCGCTGGGATCGCTGTGCAGACTGTAGGCCGCCAGCAGCCAATGCGGCGCGAACACATAGAGCGCCGCTACCGGCGCCATCAGCGCCGCGCCCAGTGCGAAGGCCGACCAGGTCGATCGGGCGGCCAGGTCGGGACGATTTTCGCCCAGGTGCTGGCCCACCAGCGTGCTGGCCGCCAGCCCAATGCCCACCACCGGCATGAACGCCAGCGAGTTCAAGTTGAACGACAGGTTCGAGGCGGCCAATGCTTTCTCGCCAAACTGCCCGACCAGCATCAAGAAGACACTGAACGAGCCGACTTCAAACAGATATTGCAAGCCGTTGGGAAAGCCGAACCACAGCAGCCGCCCAAACAGCTCGCGATCGAACCGGCAGCCGGAAACGGTCTGATACGTCTGCCGGAATTTTGGCCGGAACCACAGCGCTGTGTAGACGACCAGCCGCGCCCAGGTGGCGACGGTCGTGGCCCAGGCCGCGCCCTTGGGACCCATCGTCGGAAAACCGGCGTGGCCGAAGATCCAAAGATAATCGAGCAAAATGTTGAGCGCCGCCGCCGAGCTATCGACTACCATCACGGTGCGCACTTCGCCGCGACCGGTGAAAAACGCCGACAGCGCGGCAATGAGCACCAGCGTGGCCTCGCCCGCACAGACCGCCTGGTAGTAATCGACCTCATAAGAGGTGACGTCGGGATCGTGATCGACCGCCTCGATGACGCGGGGCGCCAGCGGAATGGTGAGCATGGCCAGCGGCGCGGCGACCAGCCCGATGAAAATCGCCTGCCATACCGCCACGCCGATGCGTTCGTTGCGGCCGGCGCCGTGGTATTGTGCGACAAACGTGTTGACATAGGCCGCCAGCCCCAGCGGGAAGCAAATCACCGCGAACGAGAGCATGCCCGCTGGCAGCGCAGCGGCCACGGCGGCGGGCGAATGCCAGGCCAGAAACACGCGGTCGGTAAAAATCATGATCGTCCACGACACGGTGGACGCGATCAGCGGCAGCGCAATCGAAAGCATCTCGCGCACGCTGCCGGGTGCGGGGGCGGAGGTAGGCTTCGGTTGTGGGAGGTCAGAAGTCAGGGGTCGGGATTCGGGGGTTGGGACGTCCGAGTGAGGAACTTGAACCGGCGAACGCTGTTCACGGCGTTACCCGTCAAGCCAGCCTCGCCAGATCGCGGCGCACACCACCGCGATGCCGAGCAGAACCGCCATCGCGATGGCCAGTGCGCTGGTGCTGCCGGTGCGCACCGGCGCCAGCCCGTGTTTGGCAGCCACGTGCTCGATGGCGGACTTCGCCTCGGCCAGTTTTGCGCCCGTGTGGTTGCGATACAACCGGATCGCCGCGATTTTTTGGCCGCTCCGCAGCAATTCGAGCAACTGAGGTTCCAAATCGCCGGTCTCGATCGCCTCTTGGCGCCGCAGTCGCTCGATGACCGCTTTGGCTTCGGTCAGGCCCGCGCCGGTCCGTTGGCGATAAAGTTTAATGGCCTCCAGTTTTTTACCTTGTTTCAGCAGCAAGACAAGCGGTTCCTCGGCATCGTCGGCATCGACTTGCGAGTTGCCTTCCGAGGCATCGAGGACTGAATCGACGCCCATCGTGTCCGCGGGCGGCTCAGCCAGTTCCGCGCCGCACTTCTGGCAATAGATGAAGCCCGCCAGATTCTTCTTTCCGCAGCTTGAGCAAATTCGCATGGCAGCCAGCCACGAAAGCCCCGCGAGCGATCGCCCCAGTGATATCAATGCCCGGCAGCGGCGTGAAGTATACGCTCGTATGGCCGTCGACGCCACTGCTTTGGCACAGATTCTGCACGGCTGCCGCCCAACGCTCGCAGGCGGGAATAATTCACCCCTGTGGCGCATCATGCATACGTGGAGCGATTGCGCGTTGGAACGGCAGGGCGTCCTGCCCGCGTGCTGTGGACATAGGAAAACCAAAGGTGATGTCATGAAAAAGCTGGCGTTTTGGAGTTTGTGTTTGAGTCTGGGTCTGTTCCTGAGCGGCTGCGGCGACACCGCGACGCAAAAAGACAAAAACACGAAGCAGAGGACGGTCGAGACCGACCGTGATACGGGCGAACAAACGGTCAAGGAAGAAAGTGAATCGTCTTCGACCGATTCGGAAACCGGCGAAAAGATCGAGACCGAGTCGGACACCGAGACCACCATCAAGCCGCCGCAGGACGACAACGGCGATGCGACGGACAACGCCAACGATAATGCCGCCGACAACGCCGCCGACAATGCGACCGATCCGGCGGACAATGACAACCGGTAGAACTCCCGCGTAGACAATCTGCCTGTCTCGCGGGTGGCGTAGGAGAAGGACGCTTCGGCGTCCTTCTTTTTTTATAGCTCGTCGTTAAAATCACGCGATGCCGCTGTTCGACACTCACGCCCATCTCGATCAGAGCGAATTCGACGACGATCGGCCGGCGATGATGGAGCGCGCGAGGCAGGCGGGCGTGGCCCACCTCGTCGCCGTGGGAATCACCGCCGACAGCAGTCAGGCGTGTGTCGACCTGGCGGCCCGCCATCCGCAAACCATCGTGGCCGCCGTGGGCATTCAGCCCAACTACTGTGCTCAGGCCGCGCCGGGCGATTGGGACCGCATTGTCCAACTGGCCGCAGACCCCCACGTCGCGGCACTCGGCGAGACGGGGCTCGATCGCCATTGGGACTATTCGCCGTTCGAGGTGCAGCAAGATTTTTTTGACCGGCACCTGCGATTGTCTCAACAGGGATCTCAACAGCGATCTGAACAGCGCGTCCTGCCGTTCATTGTCCACACGCGCGAAAGCGACGCCGACGTCGTGGCCATGCTCGTCGAAGCCCGCCGTCGTGGGCCGCTGGCTGGCGTCATGCACTCCTTCACCGGCAACGCCGAGACGGCTGGGCAATGCCTGGAGTTGGGGCTTTACATCAGCTTTGCGGGCATGGTCACGTTCAAAAACGCGGGCGAGCTGCGCACCGTGGCCAAAAAAGTGCCGGCCGATCGGATTCTGATCGAGACCGACAGCCCGTATCTTTCACCGCATCCGTTGCGCGGACGCCGCAACGAGCCGGCCCACCTGATTCACACCGCCGAGTGCCTGGCCCGCGAACGTGGCGTTCCGCTTGCCGAGTTCATTGCCCAAACCGACGAAAACGCCCGGCGGCTGTTTGGCATCGATTCGCCCGGTTGACCACCCCGCGGCGGGGGCTTAAAGTACAAGCAGAGTTGCTTTTTGCCCCAAGTCGCCCCGCGACGTTCTGCTCGCCGGGGCGGAGCCCGACGAGAAGAGATGCTGGCTAAGCGCGTGATTCCCTGCCTCGACGTCGATCGAGGTCGGGTGGTCAAAGGTACGAATTTCGTCCAGCTTCGCGATGCCGGCGATCCGGTCGAAGTGGCCGCCCGTTACGAGCGCGAAGGCGCCGACGAGCTGGTCTTTCTCGACATCACCGCCAGCCACGAAGGCCGCGACATCATGCTCGACGTGGTACGGCGGACCGCCGAAGTGGTCTTCATGCCGCTGTGCGTCGGGGGCGGCATTCGCACGCTCGACGATATCCGCGAGTTGCTCAGGGCGGGCTGCGATAAGGTTTCGATCAATTCGGCGGCCCCGAAAGACCCCGCGTTGGTGCGCGAGGCCGCCAGCCGTTTCGGCAGCCAGTGTATTGTGGTGAATATCGACCCCAAGCGGGTCCACAAGCAGGGCCGCGAAATCTGGGAAGTCCACATTCACGGCGGGCGCGTGGGCACCGGCTTGGAGGCCGTGGCCTGGGCGCGGGAGGTCGAGCGGTTGGGCGCGGGCGAAATCGTGCTCACCTCGATGGATGCCGACGGCACCAAACAAGGCTATGATCTGGAGATCACCGCCGCAGTCAGCCAGGCCGTCAGAATTCCGGTGGTCGCCAGCGGGGGAGCCGGCAAGCCCGAACACCTGGCCGACGCCATCCAGCTCGGACGGGCCGATGCGGCGCTGGCCGCCAGCATCTTTCATTTCGGCGAATTTACGATTCAAGAGACGAAGCAGTTGATGGCCGCCCGCGGGATTCCTGTCCGCGTGGCCGCCTAGTGAGCGCGACACCGATTTTGCAAGGAACACAGATTTTGCGAGGAACCCCATGGCAACCGCCATCGAGCACGACGCCTTAGCGGAAAAATTCGTCAAAAAACGCGAAGAGCTAGAGATCGACAAGCTCTTCCGGGCGCTGGTCAAGCTGAAAGGCAGCGACCTGCATCTCAAGGCCGACCGCCCGCCGATTATTCGCGTCAACGGCACGCTTCGTCCGCTCGACCGCGAGCCGATCGGCGATGAGGAAATGGTGCGGCTGATCTTCGCGATGTTCACGGAGCGCAACCGCAAAATCTTCGAGGAAACCGGCGGAGCCGACTTCGCCCACACCACCGATGTCGACGGAGTGCTATGGCGGTTCCGTGTGAATGTGTTGCAGCAGCTCGGGCATGTTGGCATGGTGGCTCGCCGCGTCAACCAGTTTATTCCGCCCTTCGAGGGGTTGAATCTGCCGCCCATCATGGAATCGCTCTGCAAGTGGGATCAGGGCATGGTGCTGCTGGCCGGCGTCACCGGGTCGGGCAAGAGCACCACCATCGCCTCGATGCTCAACTGGATCAACCACAACTATCGCAAGCACATTCTCACGCTCGAAGACCCCATCGAGTTCGTCTTTACCGAAGAAAAGTGCCTGATCAACCAGCGCGAGATTGGCATGGACGTGGTCGACTTCGGCATCGGCATGAAGCACGCCGTGCGCGAAGACCCCGACGTGATGCTGGTGGGCGAAATGCGCGATGAAGAGACGTTTTTGACGGCCATTCACGCCGCGGAGACCGGGCACCTGGTGTTCGGAACGATTCACGCCTCGAGCGCGCCTTCGACGATCGGGCGCATTCTCGACTTGTTTCCGCAAACGATGCACCCGGCCTTGCGCAGCGCGATTGCCATGAACATGAAGGCCATCGTCGCCCAGAAGCTGCTGCCTTCCATCAAGGAGGGAGTGGGCCGCGTGCCCACGGTCGAAATCATGGTGTTCAATTCGATCATTCGCAAGCTGGTGCTGGAAGAGAAAGACGAAAAGCTGGCCGATGCGATTCGCATGTGCGAGAAAGAGGGCATGCAGGACTTCACGATGAGCCTAAAGAGCCTGGTCGATAAGGACCTGATCGACCGCGCGACGGCGTTTGAAGTGGCGCCGAACGTCGATGCGCTGCGGATGGCGCTGAAAGGGATCGAGGTCCGAGCCCCCGGAATTCTTTAATGGTCGGCAAGCTGCGTTGCTGGGTTTTCTTGGCCCTTGTGGGGTTGGCCTGCGCGCCGGCGCTGGCGCAGCCGCCGGCAATGCCTGCCGGGCCACCGCCGGGAATGCCGCCGGGGGCCACGCCCGGCCTAGACGATCCGCTGGCGCGGCAACTCAGCGAAATCGATCCCGATCTCGCAGGGCTCGTGACCGTCGGCATTCTCTACTTGCTGTACATCCTGCTGCTGAACTTTCTGTACATCGCGCTCTACTTGGTCTGGGTGTCGTCCGCCGATTGGGTTAACCAAGACCGCTTCTACCGCCGTCAAAGCAAGAACTGGAATCTGACCATGTTCCTGCCGTTTGCCATCTGCTTTCCGCTCACGGCGTCGCTGCTCTGTAACCCACTGGTTTCGTTTCTGACCGCCAGCGTCAGCTTCTGGATTGGCTTTGCGGTTCAAATGCTCGCCTGGCTCGTGCCCTTTGTCATCTACGTGGCCAAGCGCAACCCGCAAATGCCGCCGGAAGACAAGGTATTCACCAAGCAACACCTCCGGCGGTGGTTTTCGGGCAAGCTGCAAAAGATCGGCATCAAGACGCGCTCCGAGGAAAGGACCATCGACGACATTGGCCCCCCGGTCAAACTCTCGGCGCGGGGCGGGGCTACTGAGCGCGACAACAGTGCAAATCTGCTCATGGCGCGCCAGGCGCCGGGCTTTGTGCCGGCCCGCGAGCTAGTGGCCCAGGGGCTCGACAACCGGGCCAGCGCCATCATGCTCGACTACACCCAGCAGGCCGTGGCGGTGCGGTTTCAAGTCGACGGCATCTGGCATCCCGGCGAGAACCTGGAACGCGAGCCGGGAGATGCGCTGCTGGCGGTGCTGAAGGTCTTGGCGGCGCGCAATCCCAACGAACGCCGAGCACGGCAGCAGGGCGCCTTCGGCGCCGAATACCGCGATGCCAAGCACGAGTGCCGCCTGATGACTCAGGGCACGCAGACCGGCGAACGCGTGCTGATTCAGTTCTATGATCCATCGGTCAAGAAGCAGCGCCCGCTCGATCTGGGCATGCGGCCCAAGATGTTCGATGACTTGAAGCCCGTGCTGGCCAGTCAGACTGGCATCGTGGTCATTTCGGCGCCCCCCGGCGGAGGACTGACCAGCTTGCTGCACGCGGTCGTCGCCTCGATGGACCGCTATACCCGTGGCTTCATCGATGTCGAAGACGCGGCCGCCAAAGAAGTCGAGATCGAAAACGTCAACGTCACCACCTTCAACGGCAGCGCGGGTGAAACGCCGCTGACCGTCTTGCCCAAGCTGCTGCGCGAATATCCCGACGTCATCGTCGTGCCCGACATGCGAGACGCCGAGACGGTCGACCTGTTGTGCGAGCAAACGGGGCTGGAACGCACGGTGATCACCACGGTGCGGGCCAAAGAGGCCTCGGAGGCGCTGCTCAAGCTGCTCGAATACAAGGCGCCGCGCGAAAAACTGGCCGCCGCGGTCAAAGTGGTCATCAACATGCGGCTGGTTCGCAAGCTTTGCGACAAGTGCAAAGAAGCCTATGCGCCTCCGCCGCAGTTGCTCGAGCAACTGCGCATTCCTCCGGGCCGCGTCGAAGCCCTCTACCGTCCGCCCACGCCGAATCCCGAGCAGCCGCAAGAACCGTGCGCGCAATGCCGGGGCATTGGCTACTTTGGCCGCACCGGCATCTTCGAGGTCTTGGTGGTCGACGACCAGATGCGCGAGGTGCTCATCAAAAAGCCGAAGCTCGATCTGCTTCGCCAGGCGGCCCGCAAGGCCGGCATGCGCACCCTGCAAGAAGACGGCTTGCTGCTGGTGGTCACCGGCGGCACGAGCTTGCCCGAGTTGATGCGGGCCCTCAAAGAAGGCTAACAGCCTCCGATCGGTTTTGACAATCAAAATCGGTAATTGCCAACCGCGCACTGTGGAACAGCCGCCCTCGGCTGTTGCTTGCCGACGAAGTCGGCATCGGTTAATGCAGGCGCACAAAGAAAAGCAACGGTAGAGTCGCCCCAGCCAGAACGAGAAACACGCCGAGCGAAAAGGTCAGGCTCCCCAGCGTCTCGGCCACGGGATGAAAGGTGACCTTCACCTTCGAGAGCGACTCGGTGCTCATTTGCACCAGCAGGTACGTTACGAGGAAAACTAGCCAGAAGAGCCCGGCCCAAATGGCGAATCCGGTGAACGTGTCCCCCGGACTCGGCTTCACCGACGAGATGATCAAGAAGCTGACGGGCAACGAAACAGTTATTGCCACGAACGACGCCAGCATCCAATTGATAAACATCAGCGCGTTGTTCCACATTCCCTGGTTGAAGCCCGTGGCCATGATCCAGAGGAAGATGAATCCCCAGCCGACGAGATGGATGATGGTCAGGATCTGAGGACCGCTCACGGGAACTTATTCTCCTTCGACCTTTTTCGGCTTTTCGGCCCGTTTCGACGGCTTTGAGAGCATGGCGATGGCAATGGCCATGAGCACCCAGTAGCCGGTGAAGATGGCGCCCACCTGCCAGGGCATGCCCTCGCTGCCCGGCGGCACGGGCTGAGCGAACGCCGAGGCGCCGTCGCCCAGGATGGCGGCGACCAACAGCATGATGGCAAACAGTCGTCTCATGCTTCCTATTGTAACCGCCCGATGCGCCGCGTTGAAGCGCCAGCGCGAACGTTTTATTGATCGGCCGGGCGTCTCTTCGCATACGGCTTCGACTATGTTAAATTCAGCGGTGTTTTGCACCGTATCGGCGTCCTCACGCAGAAAGAAAATCATGTTCCGATTGGGATGGCTCGTTGCCGTTATGTTTTGCTTCGCCTCGCCTTCGCTCGGCCAGAAGGCCCCCACGGCGAAACCCGACGCGCCGAAAGCTGAAACCGCTGCCAAATCGGACGATCCCGCCCAGGCCGCCGAGCAATACGACAGCGCCTTCGCCGAATGGAAAGAGTTGCTGGCCAAGCTGAGAGACCTGCGCGTGCAGTGGGCCACCGCCCGGCCCAAGGACCGCAAGCCGATCGAAGACGAATACCAGGCTTTGGTGAAGCAGGGCGAGGGTCTTGAGGTCAAGATGATCGCCGCCGCCGAAGCCGCCGTGGCGAGCGACTCGGACAAAAAAACCGAAGCCGGCAAGTTCCTGGCGGAACAACTGAGATACGAAGTCGATCGCGACAACTATGAGGCGGCCTACCCGATTGCCCAGGTGCTCATCGAGCACAATTACGAAAACCCGCGGATTTACAACTACGGCGGACTGGCGGCCGCCTGCACCAACCATTTCGACGAGGCCCAGCGCTGGTTAAAAAAGGGCGACAAGGACTCGGTGCTCGACGTCACGCAAAAGCAGTATTTGCAGCACATCGACGAATATCAGGAGCTCTGGCGTAAGGAACAAGAGCTGCGCGAGGCCGAGGCGAAAGCCGACGATTTGCCGCGCGTACTGTTGAAGACGACCAAAGGCGATCTGGTGATCGAGCTGTTCGAGAATGAAGCGCCCAACACGGTGGCCAACTTTCTGACACTGGCCGAGAAGGGCTATTTTGACGGCACCGAGTTTCACCGCGTCATGCCTCACTTCATGGCGCAGGGCGGCGACCCGAAAAACGATGGCACGGGCGGGCCGGGATACACCATTCCCGATGAGCAGAAGCTGCCCAACCACCGCAATCACTTCCGCGGCAGCCTGAGCATGGCCAACACCGGGCGGCCCAACAGCGGCGGCTCGCAGTTTTTCTTGATGTTCCGCCCCTCGGGACCGGCGGCCGGCTACGATCTGAACGGCAAGCACGCGGTGTTTGGCCGCGTGATCGAGGGTTTTGATGTGCTGGCCAAAATCCAGCGCAACCGCGACGAAAACGACCAACCGACGCCCGACAAGTCGGACAAGATCGTGAGCGCCAAAGTGCTGCGCAAGCGCCCGCACGAATACGCGGTGAAAAAGGCCGGCGAACCGGAAGAAAACGCCGGCCATACCGAGAAAGACGGCGGCGAGTGACGGCGACAAGCCTTTCACTGCACCACGAACCGCTCGCGCACCCACGCCCGAAAGCGGCGAATCCAGGCGGTTTCGTCATCCGCCAGGTTGAATTCGAGGAAGGGCTCCAGATCTTTCACGCGCAGCATCGACAGGTTCAAACTATGCTCGCGCTCGATATAGATCCCGTCCGCATCGAGCGAATAAGCGGTCAACCCGGTTTTGCTGCGCCAGCGCCAGATTTCCGGCACACCTAGTGCCGCATAGATACTCAATCGCTGAATGGCGCTGCGGCTGACTTCGGTTTCAATCGCCAGATCTGGTGGAGGATCGATCGCCAAATCGAGCTCTCGGTCCCGCGGAAGGCGAGAGTGGTTGAGAATGTAGTAACACTCATCAGCCTCGAGGGCCTTGGCCATGCCGCGACGCTTCCAGGTCGTCGACCGTAGACTACGGCGAGGAACGCCCAACTCCTCAGTCAGGACTTCAACCATCTGAGCGATCAGTGCCGTAATGGTTTCATGATTGGGCGAGGGACTCATGAGTTCCAGCGTTCCTTCATCGTACGCCATGCGGACATGCCAGTTTTCTTCGTTTTCGCGCAGCGCTTCGTAAAGCTCCCAGGAAACTCCCGAAAGCACGACGCGGCTCTCGCCTGCCAAGGCAACTTGCTCGACCGTCGCCATCAAAAACCCCTCGGTAGAATGGATTTGCCGGCTGTTCCCCGCCGCCTCGCCTCAATATAGATCGTCGCCCGCAGAACGTCGACGGTTCGGGAACGGCCCCACGGCCCAGGTTGCCAGTCAGTTGGACTTTACGGGCGGGGCAGTCTGCGAAATAATACATGGTTGGCATGTCCAGAGGGGCCGATCCGCGCAACCGGGCGTCCCGTTTGCAGTTAGATCGTCACGGCATTGGGGAGTTTGGCATGGCGCAAGCCGAAATCGTTCCGGTAGGCAGCGACTTCGATCCGGCGGAAACCTCCGAATGGATCGAGTCGCTGCAATACATCCTCGAAACCAAGGGACCGGAACGCGCCCGCTATCTGCTCTCGGTGCTCGACGAGGTGGCCAGCCGCAACGGCGTCGAACTGCCGTTTGCCATCAATACCCCTTATATCAACACCATTCCGCCCGACCAGCAGCCGGCCTACCCCGGCAACCGCGAGATCGAGCGGCGCATCAAAAGCATCATCCGCTGGAACGCGATGGCCATGGTCTCGCGGGCCAACCATCAAGATTCGAGCATCGGCGGGCATATTTCGACCTACGCCTCGGCCGCCACGCTCTACGAAGTGGCCTTCAACCATTTCTTTCGCGGCAAGGGCGAAGACTACTCGGGCGACATTATCTTCTTTCAAGGCCATGCTGCGCCGGGCATGTACGCCAGGGCCTTCATCGAAGGCCGGCTCACCGAGCAGCAGCTTGTCAACTTTCGCCAGGAGTTGGCGCCCGGCGGAGGGCTTTCGAGCTATCCGCATCCCTGGCTCATGCCCGGCTTTTGGGAATTTCCCACCGTGTCGATGGGCTTGGGTCCGATCATGGCCATCTATCAGGCCCGCTTTGCAAAATACCTGGCCGACCGCGGCTTGAAAGACACCAGCGGCCGCAAGGTGTGGGCGTTTCTGGGCGACGGCGAATGCGACGAGCCGGAGACGCTGGGCGCCATCACGCTGGCCTCGCGCGAGAAGCTCGACAACCTGATCTTTGTGATCAACTGCAATTTGCAGCGGCTCGATGGCCCGGTGCGCGGCAACGGCAAAATCATTCAAGAGTTGGAAGGAGCGTTCCGCGGCGCCGGCTGGAACGTGATCAAGGTCATCTGGGGCGACGATTGGGACACGCTGCTCGATAAAGACAAAACCGGCTTGCTCGTGCAGCGGATGGGCGAGGTGGTCGACGGCGAATATCAGAAATATACCGTCATGCCGGGCAGCTACATCCGCGAAAACTTCTTTGGCAAATATCCCGAGTTGCTGGAGCTGGTCAGCCATCTTTCCGACGAGAAGCTGCGCAACCTGCGGCGCGGCGGGCACGACCCCGAAAAGGTCTACGCGGCCTACAAAGCCGCCGTCGAAAGCAACGGCAAGCCCACGGTCATTCTGGCCAAGACCATCAAGGGCTATGGTCTGGGCGAGGCCGGCGAGGGCCGCAACGTCACCCACCAGCAAAAGAAGCTCAACGAAGAGGAATATCGCGAATTCCGCAGCCGCTTTGGCATTCCGATTTCCGACGATGCCGTATCGGAGGCGCCGTTCTATCGCCCCGCCGACGACAGCCCCGAGATGCAGTATTTGCAGCAACGACGGCAAGACCTGGGCGGCTATGTGCCGGCCCGCATCACCAGGCCGTTGCCGTTTAACATGCCGCGGATCGACGAATTCTCCGATTCGCTTACCAGCAGCGGCGATCGAGAAGTCTCGACCACCATGGCCTTTGTCAAGCACTTCGGGCGATTGCTCAAGCACAAGGAAATTGGCAAATACATTGTGCCGATCGTGCCCGACGAATCGCGCACCTTCGGCATGGATCCGCTCTTTCGGCAATGCGGCATCTACGCCCACATGGGCCAGCTCTACGAGCCGGTCGACAGCGAGCAGTTTCTCTACTATCGCGAGGCGAAGGACGGGCAGATTCTCGAAGAGGGAATCACCGAGGCCGGCTCGATGGCCTCGTTCATCGCCGCCGGCACCGCGCCCAACACACACGGGATCAACATGATTCCGTTCTTCATTTATTACTCGATGTTCGGGTTTCAGCGGATCGGCGATCTGATCTGGGCGGCGGCCGATGCCCGCTGTCGCGGCTTTTTGCTGGGCGGCACCGCCGGGCGCACCACGCTCAACGGCGAGGGCCTGCAGCACGAAGACGGACACAGCCATCTGTTCTCGATGGCTTATCCGACCGTGCATTCCTATGACCCGGCCTACGCTTACGAGACGGCAATCATCGTCATGGAAGGCCTGCGGCGGATGTACGAAGAATGCGAAGACTGCATGTACTACATCACGCTGCACAACGAGAACTACAAGATGCCGGCCATGCCCGACGGCGCCGTCGAGGGAATCATCAAAGGCGTCTATCAGGTCTCGTCGCTCGACGTCGATAAGAAGCGTCCGAAGGTTCAGCTTTTGGGCAGCGGGGCGATTCTGCGCGAGGCGTTGCGGGCGCAGCAATTGCTGGCCGAAAAATATCAGGTGTCGAGCAACGTCTGGAGCGTGACCAGCTACACCGAGCTGCGGCGCGAGGCCCAGGCGATTTCCCGCTGGAACCTGCTGCATCCGGGCGAAAAGCCGCGCCGCTCGTTCTTGGAAGAAACGCTCGGCGGGCAGACCGGCCCGTTCATTGCCAGCAGCGACTTTGTGCGGGCGGTGTCGGAGCAGATTTCGCCCTGGCTGCCCGGCGGGTTGTACTGCTTGGGCACCGACGGCCTGGGCCGTAGCGACACGCGGCTGCGGCTGCGGCGGCACTTCGAGGTCGACGCCGAGTGCATCGCGCTGGCCTCGCTGACCCGCCTGGCCGACGAAGAGAAATTCGACCGCAACAAACTGCCCAAGGCGATCAAAGATTTGAACATCGATCCGGAAAAGATCGATCCGATGATTGCGTGATTGCTCGTTGGATAGCATTGTAGGATGGCGTTTCAGGCCGTCCCTGGAAACTTGCGAATTGAAGGGACGACGAAGTAGGGTGGGCCGAGCGAAGCGAGTCCCACCATTCGTGTTCCGCGTAGCGATAGATTGGCGTTGAGGTGGGACTCGCAAAGCTCGTCCCACCCCACGGTATAACGTACATTCGACGTCGGTTCGCCCCGCAGCGGAACGGCACGGAGTCCGTTCCCTACAGAATTCATTGGAACTCAAACTATGGATTTCAAGCTGCCCGATTTGGGCGAAAACATCGAATCGGGCGACATCGTCAGTGTGCTGGTGCAGGAAGGCGACGAGGTTCAGCCCAATCAGGCCGTCGTGGAGGTCGAAACCGGCAAGGCGACCGTCGAGCTGCCGTGCGGCCAATCGGGCAAGGTTACCAAGATCCATGTCAAGCCAGGCCAAAGCCTGCCGGTGGGCGGTGTGATCCTTTCGCTCGACCCGAGGGCCGCGGGCGGCGCCAAGGCCGCGGCCGCCGCGCCTGCTCGCCCGGTGAAAGAATCGGCGGCCACACGGGCGGTTCCGCCGGAGTCGCCGCCCAAAACCGGCCCCGCCACGAAAAAACCGGCGGCCAAGCCTGCCCCGCCCGACACCGAGGCGGTCGAACCAACCGAGCCGCCCGCTCCCCCGGCCCCTCGCCCCGCGGCGCCGGCCGCCTCGGCCAACGGCGGCCACCGAGCCGCGGCGCCTGCTGCGCAGGACGCGGCGCTCGCCGCGCCGGCCGGCCCGGCCACGCGCCGGCTGGCCCGCGAACTGGGCGTCGACCTGAGCCGCGTGAGCGGCTCGGGACCGAGTGGACGAATCACCGAAGACGACGTCAAAAAAGCCGTCCGCGATTCGGTCATTCAAGCGCCGCTGGCCGGCAAGCGCACGCCCCTGATTGCCGACGCTTCGCCCAGCCAAGACCAATATGGGCCAACGCAAATCCAGCGACTACCAAAAATCCGCAAGACGATCGCGCTGAACATGGCCCGCTCGTCGTCGACCATTCCCCACGTCACCAACTTCGACGACGCCGACATTACCGAGCTGGAGGGCATTCGCAAAGGCAGCATGGCCGACTACGTGGGCAGCGAAGTCAAGCTGACGATGATGGCCTTTGTGATGAAGGCCGTCGCTCACTCGCTGCAGCAGCACCCGGTGGTCAACGCCACGCTCGATCTGGAAAACGACCAGATCGTCTACAAGGACTACGTCAATCTCGGCGTGGCGGTCGACACGCCTCGGGGGCTGGTGGTGCCGGTGATGCGCGACGTCGACCGGCTGACCATTCCGCAAATCGCCCAGCAACTGGCCGACATGACCAGCCGCGTGCGCAACAATCAATTTGGCATGGAAGACATGCGCGGCGGCACGTTCACCATCAGCAACTTGGGGGCGATCGGCGGCACGTATTCGACGCCGATCATCAATCATCCCGAGGTGGCCATTTTGCTGATTGGCCGCTCGCGCAAGCTGCCGGTGCTGATGGACAACGACGAACTGAAAGTGCGGCTGATGATGCCGTTGAGCCTGTCGTACGACCATCGCTTGATCGATGGGGCGGCCGCCGCCCGGTTTTTGAACGAGGTAAAAAACTACCTGCAAGTGCCAGGTCGGCTGCTGCTGGCAACGTAGCATGGCCGGGCGCCCGGTCGGATGAAAGGCGATCTCTTGGAAGCCCGACGCGTCAGCGAGGGTCGTAGACCGGCTTCCCTCGCTGACGCGTCGGGCTAGGATGCTCCATGACACTGTCAAGCATGATGCTGCCGTTTCACATCGTCCGCGACATTCTGGACAAAGCGGAAAACCAAGGCGTCCGCCCGGCGCCCCTACGGCGATTACTGCAACGTTTCTTGCTCCAGGCCAAGCCAAGGCCACGACGGCGGCGCGTCGCCGTGCGGCCTCGCTAGCCGGAATGAGACAACCGAGTGGCATAACCGAACCTCAACGAAGGCAAGACCGATGACCGGTCGCCTTT
>JAICLL010000260.1 GCA_025927475.1 Pirellulales bacterium | reverse complement strand
TAGCCATAACCGGCGGTAGGCTGCTGGCCTTGGACAGCGTAGGGTGCAGTCGGGTAGGCGGCAATCGGCTGCGGTGACGCCGGCGCGGAAGGCGCCGCTTGCCCGGCGTGCGAAGGTGAACTGGCCGTTGGCGCCGCTGAACCGGCCGCATTGGCCAGCGCGGCGTCGTAAGCGCGCTTCGCGGTGGGAGTCAAAAGGGTCAGACGCGCCTCGGCGAGCTCGCCCATCAGACGCTGGGCAGCATCAGTCTGGCCGCCGGAAAGCTGTGCCGCTAGCCTAGCTGACTGCTGTTGGTAGGCAGCTTCGATCTTCGCGGTATCCGGCTCAAGCGGGCGCAATCCAAGCAACTCGTAATAGCTCGGTATCTCGCTCTGACCGGCGACGCCCAACCACTCACGGTAAGCGTTAAAACCCTGCGACATCGCGGTATCTCCTCGACCTGTGCCATTTCTCTCGTTCCCGTTTCAGCCTCCGTCAGCGCTGGCGCGACCTCGCTTTCTTCTACCCTGCTGAACTTCGCTAATTCCAAGATATGCACAGCCATCTGATCGGTAAAGGGCGCCGGGCCGCGCGCTCCGCGTAAGTACCTCGTTTCGCGGAGCAACAGACGACATTGAGTGCCGTGTATGCGCTTTCGGACACAGACTATTGTTTGCAAAGCACCTCGTCCAGATTCAACAACGCGTGGGCCACAATCGTCCAGGCGGCCAGGTCCGTGGCGGGCAACGAACGATCGACCGGCGTTTCGCCCACCGAGAGCAATGCCTCCGCCTGCCGCAGATCACCTCGATAGCGCTCTAGTTGCCGCCCCAGTAGCCCGGCCAGTTCGGCTTGTTCTTCTTGATCGGGCGGCCGGCTGACAACAACCATAAACACCAACCGCAGCCGTTCGTGTTCCGCGGTGCAATTGCTTTGCAGCACGCGTGCGGCAATCTCGCGGGCGGCTTCCACATAGGTAGGATCGTTCAGCACCACCAGCGCCTGTAGCGGCGTGTTGGTGCGCGAGCGGCGCACCACGCAGGTCTCACGCGTCGGCGCGTCGAACGCCAACAACGCGGGCGGCGGCGCCTGCCGTTTCCAAAAAGTGTAAATGCCGCGGCGGTATAGACCGGCACCGTGATCCTGCTCGTACGATTGCTCGCCGCCATAGGAGACGGCTTCCCATAATCCATCAGGCTGATACGGTTTGACGCTCGGCCCGCCGAGCGTGCGCACCAGCAAGCCGCTGGCGGCCAACGCCTGGTCGCGCACGAGCTCCGCCGGCAAGCGATAACGCGGCCCGCGCGCCAGCAAGCGGTTGTCCGGATCGTGCGCCGTCCATTCGGGCGGCGCGTCCGAGCTTTGCCGATAGACGGCGCTGGTCGTAATCAGCCGCGCCTGCGCTTTGACATCCCAGCCCGACTCGATGAACTCGACCGCCAGCCAATCGAGCAACGCGCCATGCATGGGCGGCTCGCCCTGCGCGCCAAAGTCGCTGAGCGTGCCCACCAATCCTTGGCCAAAAAAATGATACCAGAAGCGGTTGACGATCACCCGCGCGGTGAGCGGGTGCCCGCGGTCGACCAGCCAACGGGCCAACGCCAGCCGATCGGCCTTGATGCCGGCGGGCAGCGGCGGCAAAACCGCAGGCACGCCCGCCTCGACGCGCTTTTGCGGCTGATCGTACTGGCCGCGGGCCAGCACGAATGTCTCGCGCGGCTGGTCGAGCTCGCGCATGATCATCGCTGTGGGCACCGTCGCCTTGAAGTCAGCCAGTTCGCCGCGCGCTGCCCGCAATCGCAGATAGTCGCCGCGCAGCGGTTCACCCGCCGCACGCGTCATAAAGAAGTCGCGCAGCTCTTCAACTTCGGGCGGCGTCCGTTTTTCAGCGGGCGTGTCGAGCAAGTACTTCAACCGCTGGGCGGTGAACAAATCGGCCACTTCGCTGGCGGAAAACGTCCGATCGTAGAGGCGCGCCTCGTCGATCAGCCCTTTCAGCCCGTAACCCTCGCCGCGGCGGCCCAACCGCCAAGGACGATCGACGGCGAGCGGTCCATTGAGCGTGTCGTAAACGATCTTCATCTCGAGCGGTCGGCCATCGAGATAAACGCTCACCCCGCTGGCGCGGCCGCCGCCGTCGTAGCTCACGGCCACGTGTCGCCAGCCGTTCATCGGCAACGGGCGCGAGGTGAGCAAGATGCTTTCGCCTTCGTTACGGTGCATCAACTGCACGACAAGCATCGATTTCTCAATCATCAGATTGAAGCCGCGCAACTCGTCGCGATCGTCGAAGCGGCAGACGATCGAGCCTTGCGGTGCGCTGGCTCGAAACCACGCCGCCACGGCGAAGGGCCGGTCCCGCTCCGGCATGAGCGGCGCCTCGAATTCGAGCCACGAGTCGCCGTCGAGCGAAACGGCTTGGCCGGCAATGCCAGGCGAGAATGCGACCTTTCCGTGGGGCCGCGCCGTCGCTTCGTTTGCTTCGCAGGCCAGGTTGACCAGCGGCGTCTCGAGCGCCGGCAGCGTATCCGCCGCCGTCGCCAGCCAAGCGGCCTCGGCGGCCGCAATCTCCGCCGCCCGCGCCTTGAACGCTTCTTCTCGTGCGGCCAAGGCCGCTTCCAGCACGCTCATGCGCGCCGCCTGTTCCGGCAGCGGTGCGGGGATTTGTGGATCGGCGTTTCCGTCGCGGCCGGTGTTTCCCTTTTCGGGCAGGTTGTTGAAAAAGGCGAACAAACGATAGAAATCACGTTGCGAGATAGGGTCGTATTTGTGGTCGTGGCAGCGGGCACAGCTCAGCGTCAGTCCCAGCCACACCGCCGCGGTCGTATCGACGCGGTCGCACACGTATTCGACGCGATATTCTTCGTCGATGATGCCCGTCTCGTAGGTCACTGGATGATTCCGGTGAAATCCCGAGGCGATGCGCTGTTCGAGCGTGGCTTCCGGCAAGAGGTCGCCGGCGAGTTGCTCGATGGTGAATTGATCGAACGGCATGTTTTGATTGAAGGCGGCGATCACCCAATCGCGCCAACGCCACATCTGGCGCTCGTTGTCGACGAAATAGCCGTTCGTGTCCGCATATCGCGCGGCGTCCAGCCACGGAAGCGCGAAGCGCTCGCCAAAATGCGGCGAGGCCAACAGCCGATCGACCAGCCGCTCGAATGCATCGGGCTGTCTGTCGTCGACAAATGCCGCCACTTCGTCGGGCGAAGGCGGCAGTCCCACCAGATCGAGCGACACGCGACGGATGAGCGTGTGGCGATCAGCCTCCGCTCGCGGCGACAGCCCTTCGCGATCGAGGCGCGCCAGTACGAAAGCGTCGACGGGCGTGCGCGCCCAGGCGCGATCTCGGTAGACCGGCAGCGGGCTTCGTAACGGCGGCCGGAACGACCAGTGAGATTCATATTCGGCGCCTGCAGCGATCCACTCTCGAAGCTTGGCGCGGTCGGCTGCGGTCAGGTGCTTGCCGCTTTTAGGCGGCGGCATGCGCTCATCGTCGTCAGTCGAGGAGATGCGCCGCCAGAGCTCGCTTTGATCGACGCGCCCTGGAGCGATGGCGCCGGCCACCCCGTCGGGTGTATCGAGTCGCAGATCCGCTTGCCGCGTGTTCTTATCGGGGCCGTGGCAGCGGAAGCAGTTTTCAGAAAGAATCGGGCGAATATCGCGGTCGAACGATAGCCTTTGGTCGGCCTTGGCCAGGGCCGCATAACCCAACGCGAGACAGCAGAGGCTGATGAATCGAAGTGGGTATGGCATCGTGAGGCGGGACAGGCGGAAGCAGCTATTATCACCGCGCCCAGCCAATCGCGTCAATATGGTCAATGCCACCGACACCCATTGATCTTAGGTTACTCGCGGCGGTCTTGCACATGCTCGAGGGGCTCGACAGTTTCCATCAGCAACATCGACGCAGCGTGCCATGTCTCATGCCCGTTCGAAGCCGAAGCGGTAGGACACCCGCGCGGATGTGCGTCCGACCAAAATCATTTCCGGGTGGCAGACTTCGAAAACGTGGCCACTCGCCATCTTGATGCGGAATGGGCGGAACGGCTCGGCCGACACATACTCACCAAGCTTGCGATAGGTCATCATTCTTGACATCCTCCGAAATCTAAGCTGATTTTAGTCAAGGCGGATTGCGCGAGGCAAGCCGCCCTGGCACGATCGCCTCGAAGTTTGAGCCATCGCTCTCACCTCGGTCAATCTAAACCACGGATGACGCGGATCGGCACGGATGAAAGCACTCGGTCAATTCCCGTGGGTGCAAATTTGCACCCACGGGAAAAACACGGAGGATTCTCACGATGCCACTCCAAACCCCGTTCCTGTACCCCCCGGGGCAAGTAAAGAATTCAAACTAAACCTCGCTCGCTGATGAGGCGGCCGAAGCGGCCTCTTCTTCGTCGACGCTCACGACCTGGTCAATCGTGATCTTCAGCGTGCGGATCTTGTTGCGCAGGCTGCCACGCGTGATGCCCAGCATTTTGGCGGCCTGCGATTGGTTGCCGCCGGTATGGTTCAGCACGCGCGTGAACAGATACTTCTCGAGTTGGGCGAGCGAGTCGGCGTAAATATCTTCGGCGCCGGCCTGCAACGATTCGTCAATGAAGTGCTCGAGCTGCTTCAGGCCTCCTTTGCGCAGGCCGCCGCCCGGCACCACCGTTCTGCGGCTGCGTCGAATCTCTTCCGGCAGAAAATCGACCACCAATACCTGGCCGGTCGCATGCAGCAGCGACTGCTTGACCACGCTCTGCAGCTCGCGCACGTTGCCCGGCCACGGATATTTGATCAACAGCTCCAAGGCATCGGGCGAAATTCCCTGTACGTCTTTGTTCAGCTTCTGGCTGAACTGCGTGACAAAGTGCTCCAGCAAGATGAGAATGTCGTCGCCGCGTTCTCGCAGGGAGGGCAGCTTGATGGTGTAGCCATTGAGGCGGTAATAAAGGTCGGCGCGGAATTCGCCGGCTTGAACCATCTTTTCCAAATCGCGGTTCGTGGCCGCCAACACGCGCACGTCCGTCTGAACGGTTTCGGTGCCGCCCACGCGTTCGAACCGCTGCTCCTGCAGCAGCCGCAATAGCTTGCTCTGCACCAGCGGGCTCATGTCGCCGATCTCATCGAGAAACAGGGTGCCGCCCGTGCATTGCTCGAACCGCCCGATGCGCTTGCTCTCGGCACCCGTGAATGCGCCGCGCTCGTGACCGAACAATTCGCTTTCTAACAGCGTTTCGGGAACGGCGGCAATATTGATGCCCAGAAAGCGCGCAGCGGCCCGAGGGCTGTGATGATAAATAGCCCTGGCAACCAGCTCTTTGCCGGTGCCGCTCTCGCCTCGAATCAGCACGGTAACATCGTGCGGCGCCACGCGGCCAATTGCCTTATAGACCTCCTGCATCGCCGAACATCGGCCCACGAAGGCGTCGGCCGGATCGCTGCTGACGGCACTCGGTTCCGGCACACGAACGGGCACCTGCATCGAGCGGCGGATTTCCAAGGCGCGGTCGACCAGTGCCCGAACCTGCACAAAGTCAAGCGGCTTAAGCAGATAATCGTAGGCGCCCAGCTTCATGGCCTCGATCGCCGTATCGCTCGTTCCGCCCGAAGTAATGAAGATCACCGGCACCTTGGGGTCGTGCCGGAAGACCTGCTCTATCGTTTCCAGTCCCGACTGATCGGGCAGCATAATATCCAGAATGACGACGTCGGGACGGTTGCCTACCAGCGACGCCACACCTTCGGCGGCGGTGTTGGCGGTGAGCATCCGCAGGTCGCTGTCTTTAAAAACCTGCTTGAAGATGTGCAGCACCGACCGATCGTCATCGATGACCAAAATGGAAGGCACACGCATTCCTCCTAGAAAAAAAGCCCCAGGCATCCGCCCTAAGGGGGACACGCATGGGGCTCACATAGCCAAGTCAAACTTAGAAGTAAGGATTGAGTCTAAAACGGGGGCAGGCGATTGTCAAACTGAGCGCGATTCCGGGTGGCACTGAAATGGAGAAAGTGAAGAGGGTGGAGTGGCCTGTGCAAAATGGCTCAATTTTCATACGAGAACCACACTTCAATTCATCGTCGATTTTGTTCCGCTCCGCCACCACCGGGCTCGTCCCTAATGTTACGAGATTAAGCACTGATGCCGCCCGCTTGCCGGGCGGAGAT
>JAICLL010000122.1 GCA_025927475.1 Pirellulales bacterium | reverse complement strand
TGCGGGCCGCGCGCCTAAGTGACGACGACCGACTCCAGAATTGGATACAGACTCGCCCAATCTCTCCTTTTTCACCAAGGTGCCAAGAGGTTAGCTACCGGCTTGCCGCCTAAAAGCTTACAGACGTGTTCCTACGCCCGAGGCGAGGGGGCGAGGCGGGCGTAGGAGCGGGTTTGCAATGGACGTCTGCAAAACATCGCCGGTGCGTCCTCTCCGCGGGCCTACGCGTATGCTGAACCCTGAACCCCGAACCCTGAAACCTCTGCGACTGCTTCCGCCAAGAGCTCGTCGGGCCCCAAGTGCTCGGTGACCGCCCACTCGATCGCAGGCCAACGCCGTGCGTGCGTTTCGACGGTATGACGAATTCCGCGCAGCAACTCGCCTTGGAACAGCAGATGCGGTTGTACTACAACCCGCCGAAACGGCAGCCGCGCGGCCATGGCCATCGCCCGTTCGAGCGAAGGCTGGGCAAGGGCCGCAAAACACGTTTCGTGCCAGCCGACGGGCCGGGCCTCCCATCGCAGTCGGGCGAAGCGGGCCAGCTCGCTGTTGGCCTCGGCGTCGGTGCTGCCGCGACCGACCATCAACAGCAGCGTCTCGGAATCGGCGGCGGTTGGCAATCGCTCGATCGCTTCTTCATACCGCTTAAGCGAGAGACGGATCATGGCCGGATGACAACCCAAATGCGGCAGCAGACGCGGCGCGGGCAGCTCATGCGTCTTCGCCGCGGCGGCCAGCGCGGCGGGAATATCTTGCTTGGCATGCCCGGCGGCGAACAGCACCAGCGGAGCCGCAGTCAGGCGCTGCGCGCCGCGCTGGACGGCGCGATCCAACGCGGCAGCAATCGTCGGCTCGGCGAGTTCCAGAAAGCCGCCTTCGACCACCATATTTGCCAGTCGCCGCGAGATCAACTCCACCGTCTGATGAAATTCTGCGATGCCCGCTGGATCTCGCGTGCCATGCCCCACGATCAACAGGCCGGACGGTTCTTGTGGAACACTCATATTGAACAGAAGGCAACGACCGACAGATCAAGGCCCTTTGATAAACTTTGTTTCCTTTGTTGCCTTCTGTTCCATCCCATCAACCTTCGGCTCAAGCTCATCCCGTGTACGCCTGGTTCGCGCGGCGAAGCCGATGGCGGCAATCAGCAGCTCGGCGATGATCCAGACCAGCCGCGAGGCGATGGCAGCGATCAGCGCGCCTTCGTCACCAAACCAGGGCGTGAGAATCTCGAACAAGGCGGATTCGCGAATGAGCAGGCCGCCGGGCACGAACAACAAGAAGCCGCCCACCACGCTGAGCGCGGCCGCCGCGGTGCAAATGCACCACTCGTCGAACCAGTTCGCCGCGTCAGCGTAGCCCGACGCCACCAGCGTGGTCCAGACGCTGCCGCCCACCAACACCCAACCGACGCCAATCTCGAACCAGCTTCGCAGCAGCGTGCCGTAGCGCAGATCGACCAACCGCTCGGCCATCGCCGGATCGAAGCGGCCCGCTCCCATGCGTGCCAGCCGGCGAAAAACCGGCAGCGTCGTTGGTCCCGAAACGACGGCCCACAGCCCGATGGCGATGGCCAACAGCCACCGCTCCGACGGAAATCTCACCGCAATGACGATCGCGGCCAGCGCGGCGCCGATGCTCATGGTGGTGAGCGTCTCAAAAAAAACAGCCACGGTGGCGGCGGCGGTGGTGGCGCCGCCGGCGCGAAGCATGCCCGCTCGAAGCACGATGACCATCGCCTTGCCGGGCACATATTTGCCAAGCTGGCCGACATACCAGGCCCGCAACGACTCGAACAGCCCGCTGGGCTGGCCCAGCACGCGCAGCACGCGCCACCAAAAAACGGCCCAGGGAAACTGCCCCGCCAGATACAGCAGTCCGCCCGCGACCAGCCAGCCGGGGTGCCACTGCGAAAGGTTCCAATGATGTTCTTCCAGTTTCTGCCACGCGCTGAACAGCGAGTGATGGACTCCCCAGACCACCAGCGCCAGCAGGCCCAGCTTGCCGGCCGATAGGAGCCATCGCCGATGGTGACGCCGCTGGGGAATTGCCTTAAAAATGCCGCGAACCACGTCAGCGTTCCACTACGGTAAAATTTTGCGGCTGGCGCAGTTGGTAAATCTTCGGTTCGCGATGAAGTAGTCCCGACACGCGCACGAGCCGTCGGTCGCGATGGGCATCGCATGCTTTCTTGTACTCTTCCGCATTAAGCGGCACCTGAACTCGTACCGCCGCACCCGCCAAGTCTGCCTTCAAGATAATCGTGCCTTCCAAGTCACCAAATAGCGATGGATCCGCCTTCAGGCTGATGACGACTCCTTCGATTTGTTTGCGCGTTACCGCAGGTTCCTCGCGCAGCTTGCGTCCCGCCTCCCGCACAATCTCAAATGCGGTATGCGCGAAGCCCACTGTACGCTCTGTTCCCGCCGGCACCTTCGGACGGCTCGGCGACCACTGCATATGAATGCGCAACTGTGCCTGATCTCCCTCCGGCTGCATCTTCGCGATCGCTTCGCAGAGATTCGCACTGACGCCAGCGTCAACGCCTCTCAGAATCAGCGGGTAATCCCCGGTGTCGATTGCGCCGCGAATGTGGCCCAGAGCAGTCATCACACGCACCGTCGATTTACGTGCGAAAGGCTCCGAGGCAAACAAAAGGTCATCGTCTTGGGGAAAAAGCGTGTCCGGCTTGTCGACGATGGGCGGCACCGGCGCCATAATCTTCGTGATGAAACTGCCGCGTTCCGTTTGGCCGAGTTGGCAGATTTGCAGGAACTCGATGGCTTCCTTATAAGCCTGTCGTGGGAAAAACGGTGCGGCCTGGCGAATGCTGCACGCCGCTGCGAGAAGCAAGTCGCGCGCTCCCTCGATCAGGCGAATCCCGTCGCTAAGCGGCAACACTCCCAGGGTAGCATCCGGCGCAATCACTTGCAGACGAAGCACGTCAGCAGGTGGCGACGAAAGGTCTGCGAGCACTTGAGACGGCGCGCGTTGCTCGACAGCGCCGACGGCATGCACAATGTCCGCCATCCGCTCTACATAGTCGGCTATGTCCCGGCGATTGGGCAGAATAGCTTCTGCGTCTGCCAAGCCTGGAAATACAAAGACACTTCCTTTCGAGGTGGAAGCAGCCTCGTCTCGCTTCCAGCCGTGGCTTGCCAGGTACAATTGCACGTCGTCCGCGCGAAGTGCCGCGACTTGCTCGGACGGAAGCTGGGCGACGGTGGTCATAGCGTTTCCTTTGTTGCGACCTTGCTCATCAGGGCGCGGAGGTTCGCGACGGTTAGCTGTTGCGATCGCGGCAAGTGGACGGTTACGGTGGCTTGATTTGGCCTCGCCGGCTGGTCAAGAAGGCTCAGCCAGTATGCGCAGTGCCGGGAAATCATTTGCTCTTCGGATTGCTCCAACCAATCCGCCTCGTCGTTCGGCAAGTAAAGCACCGTCAACAAGCGCGGAACAAGCGTAGGTTCGCGCAGGTCATTGTAGTTCTTTATTGGCAGCGGATAGGCAAGATGTTTCGCTTTGCGGACGTTCTGCGCGGTGGCTTTGAGCTGAACATCGATCTTTGGCGACCGAAGGACTGCTTTCTCATGAATCCGTCCGCGCGCCGCGAACTGCACATCGACACTGTCGTCGTCCACATTGATGACCTGACAGGCATAGCCAGCTCGAGCGGCAACGGCATGCACATAGGCAATGCTGAGTTGTTGCTTTAGCTCATTCTCAGTCATTTGTCGTCGAAAAGTTTGCCAACTGGTCCATTCAAACCTTATCAGCCCGAACCGGTCCGTACAATCGGGCGGCGGCAGCCGGCTTCGCGTACCCGCAATTCCCCCCCGCCGCTTTGCGCCCTAGAATTGAATCTGACGGGACGGCCGAGGAAGGCCATCCTCCTCTTTGGGAGACGGCAATGGCAGAGAGCCTGACTCGGCATGCATCCAGCCGCCGCGTGGCGGAAACCTCGATCGGCGAATACCTGATCCGCCGCTTGCGCGACTTCGGCATCCGCGATGTGTTCGGCATTCCGGGCGATTATGTGCTGGGCTTTTATTCGATGCTCGAACAAAGCCCGCTCAACGTAGTCGGCTGTTGCCGCGAAGACAACGCGGGTTTCGCCGCCGACGCCTACGCCCGAATCAACGGCATGGGGGCGGTGTGCGTCACCTACGGCGTGGGCGGATTGAGCCTGTGCAACTCGATCGCCGGGGCCTATGCCGAAAAATCGCCCGTGGTGGTCATCTCGGGCGCGGCGGGCGTGCGCGAACGCTACAACAACCCGCTGCTGCACCACAAAGTGCGCGATTTCCGCACGCAGCTCGACGTGTTCGAGAAAATCTGCGTGGCTGCCACCGAGCTGACCGATGCCTCGATCGCCTTTCGCGAGATCGACCGCGTGCTGATGGCCTGCGCCCGCAGCAAGCGGCCCGTTTATATTGAGCTGCCGCGCGATATGGTCAAGGTCGTGCCTGACGGACCTTACGAGTTGCGGCAGACCGAGCTGGGCAGCGACCCCGAGGCCCTGGCCGAGGCGGTGGGCGAGGCCGCCCGGCTGATCAGCGACTGCCGCAAGCCGGTCATTCTGGCGGGCGTCGAAATCCATCGCTATGGCCTGCAAGACGAACTGCTGCACTTTGCCGAGTCGACTCGCATTCCCATCGCCTGCACGATGATGGGCAAAAGCGTGGTGCCGGAAACGCACCCGCTGTTTGCCGGTCTCTACGAAGGCGCGATGAGCCGCGCCGAGGTCACCCAATTTGTCGAAGAGAGCGACTGCCTGCTGCTGCTGGGCACGTTCATGACCGACATCGACCTGGGCATTTACACGGCCAAGCTCGATCCGGGCAAGTGCATCTACGCCATGAGCGACGATCTGCGGATCCGGCATCATCACTATCACGACGTGCTGTTGGGCGATTTCATCCGCGCGTTGACGGCCCGCCGCCCGACTCCGCCCGAGCGAGTGCTGCCGTTGCGTCCGGAGCTGAATGGGCATCAATACCAACTCGACCGCGATCGACCGGTGACGATTACGCGCATGATGCAGCGGCTCAATCAGTCGCTCGATGATCAGACGATTGTGATTTCTGACATTGGCGACGCGCTGTTTGCGGCCACCGAGTTGACGACGCACGGCCACACCGAGTTCATTGGCCCGGCGTATTACACGTCGATGGGTTTTGGCGTGCCCGGCGCGGTGGGCGCGGCCACGGCCCGGCCCGACTTGCGCACGGTGGTGCTGGTGGGCGACGGGGCGTTCCAGATGACCGGCAACGAGCTTTCGACGCTGATTCGCCACGGTTTTCATTCGATCGTGATTGTGCTCGACAACAAGGGCTACGGCACCGAGCGCATTTTGCATCCGGGCGATTACCGTTACAACGAAGTCCAGCCGTGGCATTACCACAAATTGCCCGAAGCTTTTGGCGGCGGCGCGGGATACGAGGTGTTCACCGAGGGCGATTTCGATCGGGCATTGAGCGAAGCCTGGCCGCGCAAGCAATTGACGCTGATTCAGGCCCATTTGCCGATCGACGACAGCAGCCCGCCCCTGCGCCGGCTGGCCGAGCATCTTTGCAAGCGGCTATAGATGGTTACACATGGTACTTGCTTTCGACAGGTAATCGATGAGCGAATCCAGACCGCAGGTTGTCGTGATTGCCGGTCCGAACGGCGCGGGCAAAACCACCGCGGCGCAGACCCTGCTGCCCACCGCGCTCGAAATTCAGCACTTTGTCAATGCTGACTGGATCGCGCGCGGCCTGTCCGGCTTCAATCCCGAGTCAGCCGCCATCGACGCGGGGCGCATCATGCTGGCGCGGCTCAAGCAATTGGCCGGGTCGCGGGCAACGTTCGCTTTCGAGACCACTCTGGCGACGCGATCGTTCGCTCCCTGGCTGCGAGAGCTTTGCGACAGCGGCTATGTGTTCGCCCTCATCTTTCTTTGGCTGCCAGACGCCGACCAAGCGATCTTGCGCGTCGCAGACCGCGTGCGGCACGGCGGGCACGATGTGCCAGCGGACACCATTCGGCGGCGTTACGAAACCGGCCTGCGCAACTTCTTCAAGCTTTATCAGCCGATCGCGACGGGCTGGCGATTCTATGATAATTCAGAGCCCGAAATTCCACGCCTGATCGCCAGCGGCAGCGGTATAATGGAAAACACCGTAGAGAACGAACCGATTTGGCGATCGATCACCGAGGCATATCGACCATGAATCATAAACCTCCCGTCGACATCCAAGCTCTTTTTGAAGAGGGCACGCAGATCGATGCAGCCTTGGCGGACGCCGTGCGCGACGCCCTGATTATGCACAAGCGCATGGGTTATCCCGTCGCCGCCTGGCGGGACGGCCGCGCCGTATGGATTCCGCCCGAGGAAATCGTCGTCGACGACCCGCCGGCTCGCGAGTGAGGTGGTGTCCTAATAGTGTGGTGCTGGCCCACACTAACCCGAAGCGTCAGCGAGGAAATGCGGCGATTCTGCCTCGCTGACGCTTCGGGTTAGTGTCACTTTGCGCAGCAGCACCACACTATTAGGACACTACCGCGAGTGATACTCGGTTGACTTGCCGTCGGCCATCGGGCCAGAATGCGAGGTATGCCTCGCCACGGTCGGTCGAACGACGCGCTCCGCCCTAGTTTGCCCGCGGCAATGCGCGCGGGCCTGGCCGCTCTGCTGGTTAGCGGCCTGGCATCCGCACGCGTGGCGGTAGGCGCGGTCGCTGTCTTCGCCAATCAGGCCAGCCGCGTCGCCGAGTTTTCGATCACCAGCGCCGATGGCCAAGCCACATCGCATTCGCTCGACTCGGGACGCGTGGTCGCGGCGCCGATCGGCGATGGCAGCTCACTGGAATTTGGCGAGGGCGACGCACGCTTGCAATTCGACCTGCAACCGAACGCGGCATACTTCTTCTATGAAGCCGAGCGCGGCGGAAAGATCGGATTCAACCAGATCGGCCTGTCGACCGACAAGCCGGCTTCGCCCGATGCCGCGCCCGCCGATCACGAAGCCGATGGCTCGCGCCCGGCGAATCCCAAACGCCGCACCGCCAGCCAGCCGCCCAAAAAGCCGCCGCGCTTGAAAGACCGCCGCCCGTTCCGAATTCCTGTCAAGCTGCTGGTCGACGACAATCATCCGGGCACGCGGCAGTTCTGGGAGCGGCAATTGCGCGATCGCCTGGCGGCAGCCTCTGAAATATTTGAGAAGCATGGCTGTCTGGGTTTCGAGGTGGTGGCCGTCGATACCTGGGTTTCCGACGAGGCGATTCACGATTTTGAACAGTCGTATCAGGAATTCGAGCGGCTCGTTCGCCCGGCGCCCGCCCGGCTGGCAATCGGCTTCACCTGCCAGCATCCGCTGCCGCAAGCCCGCAGCGATCTGGCCGGCGCGCGACTACCCTTGCGTTCGCACTTGTTACTCTGCGAGTCGTCGGGCACCGCCTCTGAAGCCGAGCGATGCGAGCTGCTGGTTCACGAACTGGGGCATTTCCTGGGCGCCGCGCACAGCCCCGAGCCCGACTCGGTCATGCGGCTGGTGCTCGCCGACGGAAAGCCGCACCCGCGCGGGCGACGATTGCGCATCGACCCGCTGAACACCCTGGCCATCGCCATGGTCGGCGAAGAGTTGGCGAATCGCTCAATCACCTCGCTGGAACACGCCACCGGACCGGTCCGACAGCGGCTGATTGAAATCTACGGCCTGCTGGCGCTGGCGATGCCGCAAGACAACTCCGCCCCGCAGTTGCTCAGTTGGCTCGAGCGCGATCGCGCGGTTGGGCAGCCTGGCGTTGCCCCGGCCGGCGCGGCGCCTGCGGGCGATCCCGATACGCTGCGCACGGCGGCCCAGCGCGTGGTGCAGGCGGTGGTGACCGAAGCCGCCTCGCTGACCGCCGCCGACACCGATGGCGAAAAACTTACCGAGCGTTATGCTCGCAAAGCCGCTTTGGCCGCCGCGGACCTGCCCGAAGCCGTGCAGTCGCAAGCGTTTTTTCTCGGCCTGGCGATTGCCATCGATCGCTCCGATACGCTGCGAATATATCCGGTCATGGGCGATTTTGTGCGGTTGATCGAGACCGACGAACAGCGTCAGGCCCGGCTGATGGTGCTCCGTCAACCCACCATGCGCGGGCGCATCGACCTGGGCCAGCACTTTTTTCTGTCGGCGGCGATCATGGCCACCGCCGGCGAAAAATCGGCCGAGGCCGCCGGCCTGGCCAAAGAGCTGCGCGACGCCCGTGGCGGCAGCGGCTTCAGCTTCAGCGACTGGTGCGCCGATCTGTCGGGCGTCGCGCTGGCTCGCCACGTGCAGTCGGGCGAGGTTACACTGGAAAGCCTGGCCGAAGCGTTCACCGTGACCGCTTCGCTGCCCTCGGTCGAGGGCCTGAAAGACAATCTGACCCAAGCCCAGTTCACGCGGTTGTATGGCGGCGTCTCCGATCAGCGGTTCCAGTCGGTCGATGCCGAGATACGCCGCCGGATCGAGCGGCTGTATCCCGAAAAGAAGTAAGCTGAAGTTGTACCCAATCCGGCCGTCAACAGCACCTCGTGGAAAATGCGGTGATTGGTTTCCGTCAATTTCTGCTCCGGTTGGCGACCGCGTCGCTTCTCTTGGCGATGGTCGGCAGCAACGGCGCCTTCGCGGCGGATGACGACGAAGAAGACGGCCCCGTCTTCGCCCCCGGCCTGATCGGCGTCTATGCCGCTTCCGACGGGCACACCTTCTCGCGACGCGACGAGGCGGTTCAGTTTGCCTGGCGCGGCGCTCCGCCCGACGAGCGGCTCGTGCAGGGCGAGTTTTCGGTTCATTGGCGTGGCCGGCTCTTTGCCATCGCACCGGGCGATTATCGCTTCTACCTGCATGTGGCCGGCGGCGCGGCAATCACTATTGCCGGCGAGCAAATGCTGGACGTGCGAAGCCGCGGCGCACAATGGTTCGAGTCGTCGCCCGTGCAACTGGAGTATGGCTATCATCCGCTGGAGATCACCTTCCGCAAGACCAGCGACGCGGCGCGGATCGGGCTGTATTGGTCGGGACCGAAGTTCGACTTGGAGCCGCTGCCGCCCAGCGCCCTCTGGCACGAACCCGCGGAAGATCCGGGCGGGCGATTTGAACGCGGCGGCGAACTTTGGCGCGCACTGCGCTGCGCGAATTGCCATCGCGATCACGCCGAGCCAACGCGCGCCGGCGCCCAGCCTGCGGCCATGGGGCCCGATTTGACGCACTTGGCGGGAAATCTATCGCCACGTTGGCTCGTCGAGTGGTTGATGCGTTCTGGGCATCGCACGGCGGAGCCAACCGCGTCGCCGGTCCGAATGCCGAGCTTCGGCATTTCGCAAGACGAGGCGAAGGCAATCGCCGCCTTCTTGCTGAGCGCCGAGCAAGCCGATGCGGCACACGCCTCGCAAGCCGCCGCGCCGCCCGGCAACCGCCAGCGAGGCGAACGACTGTTGCTGACGCTGGGCTGCCTGGCGTGTCACCAGGTGGGCGACTTAGGTTCCTCGGGGCTGTTTGGCGGGGGCGATTTGACGCATATCGCCGACAAGCGACCGCCGGGCTTTTTTGCCCGCTGGCTCGAAGATCCGGCGGCCATCAACGCCGATCATCGCATGCCGGTGTTTCGGCTCTCGGCGGCGGAACGAGCCGACCTGGCCGCGCACCTTTCGACGCTCGGCGGCAACCCGGCCAACGGCGTTGTCGAAGCGCCCTCGCCTTCGTCAATCCAGCGCGGCAAGCAACTTGTCGAACAACTGCGCTGCGGCGCGTGCCATCGCTTGCCGCCGGGTACGGCGACTTCGGCGGTTTCCATCCCTCTGCGAGCCGACGCACCAAACTCCGGCGGTTGCCTGGAATCGCACGATCGGAAAACAGGGCAGCCCGGTTACGGTCTCTCGCAGGCCGATCGCGACGACTTGGCGGAGTATCTCGCCCAGCGCCGTTGGCCGCCGGCGACGGATGGCAAGTTTGTGCTGCGCGAGCGCAATTGTCTCGCCTGCCATGCGCGCGACGCGGCGCCCGGCATCAGCGCCAAGCTGCCGGATCTCACGGAAGCGCACGCGGAGTTGGCGACGTTGACGCCGACGCTTTCGCCTCCCTCGCTGACGCAAGTGGGAGACAAGCTGCACGACGCGGCGCTGGCCGACGCCATTGCCCTGCGCGGCGCGCCGCTGAGACCCTGGCTGGCCGTGCGCATGCCACGGTTCGATCTTTCGCCGGCTGAGCTACAGGCGCTCACCGAATATTTTACGACGGTCGATCGGATTTCGGATCTGCCGGCTGAGTTTGCAGAGGGGAACGCATTCTTTCGCGGAGCGAAAGGTGACATTGCGGACGTTCGTGGAGCGAACGGCGACATTGCGGACAACAAGTCGCTGGTCGCCTCGGGCAGCCGCCTGGTCACTTCCACCGGCTTCGGCTGCACAAGCTGTCATCAGATCGGCCACTCGTTGCCCAAGGGCGTTTCGATGGCGGCGCACGGTCCTGATTTGTCGCGGCTGGGCCGGCGCATTCGCCGCGCCTGGTTCGAGCGCTGGGTACACAATCCGGCCCGCATCGTGCCGCGGATCGAAATGCCGGCGATCCAGATTGCCGCGCCGAGCGTCTTGGGCGGCCGGCTCGACGAGCAATTGGCGGCCGTGTGGCACGTGCTGAACTTGCCCGGCTTCGAGCCGCCCAGCGCGGGGCCGATTCGCATCGCCCGGCACCGCGGGGGCACGGAGCCAGCCGTACTCATCTCTGATGTGGTTGAGTTTGACGGACGAGTGCTGGTGCGGCCGATGATCGCGGGCCTGGCGAATCGGCACAATGTGTTGTTTGATTTTGCGAGCAATCAATTGGCCGGTTGGTGGTTGGGCGATACAGCCCGGCAGCACACGCGCGGCAAAGGTTGGTATTGGGAACCAGCCGGAAAGAATCGGTTGCCGGCGGATGCGTTTCCAGGCGGTGAGCTGATGTTATTCAGATCACCCGAGCCGGTGGCTCCCGGCCTTGTGCCGGGCGGTTCCGACGTCGATCGAAAGCAGAGGGTTCAGGGTTCCGGGTTCAGGGTTCAGGAGAACGAGCGCGCGGTCGAGCCGGTCGCAATCGGCGGGCATGCACGTCTGGAACTCGATCGCTGGCAGCATGTTTCTGATGGTGTGCGGCTGGGTTGTCGAGTCACCTTCGCCGACGATCGCCAGCCGATTACGTTGCTTGTCGAACAAGAGCTTACAACAGCCGAGCGCGGTGGACGGCAGGGCTTCCATCGCCGCCTGCAAATTCGCGGCGTACCGGCAGGCCACACGCTCAGCTGGCGCTTGACGCCGCCCGGAACGCCGCTCATCGCCCTGCCAGGCGATGCGCCGCTCGACAGCGAATCTCCGATCGTCATGGCAGTCGCTTCGCCCGGCGCCGATGTCCGATATTCCGCCGACGACGGCGGCTGTGTCTTGCTGGCATCGCGTAGCGCGGATGAGCCAATCGTTTGCGAAGCGGTCTATCTGACCAGCGGCGCCGCCGAACCGCCGCCAGAGGACGCCGCCAGTGCCGCTCTGCCCGCGGCAACGCTGGCCGTTGTGCCCGGCTATGAAGCGGTGCGGCTGCCGCTGCCGCGCGATGAAATGCCCACCGGCCTGACCTGGCGACAAGATGGATCGCTGGCGTTTTGTTCGCTCAAAGGAGGCGTCTGGCTGGCGCGTGATACCGACGGCGACGGGCTGGAAGACCGCCTCGCTCGTTTTGCCGACGGTCTGCCGGCGCCCTATGGCATTGCCGCTCGCGACGACGCGCTCGATGTGTGCGCCAAATACGGCGTCGTGCGGCTGGCCGACGATGATGCCGACGGCCGCGCCGACCGCGGCGAGATCGTCGCTTCGGGCTGGGGCTACACCGCCGACTATCACGACTGGGCCATCGGTCTGCCGCGCGACGCCGGTGGCAACTATTATGTCGCTTTGCCTTGCCAGCAAGACGACCGCTCGCCCGAGGAAGCTCATCTGCGCGGCGCGGCATTGAAGCTCGTGCCGCGTGAGCCCTCGCCCGAGCAACCCCGGCGTTATGAGTTGCAACCGCTTTCCGCGGGGCTGCGCTTTCCGATGGGTTTGGCGCTCGATCGCGGCCGTGATTTGTTCGCCACCGACAACCAGGGCAACTACACTCCGTTCAACGAGTTGAATCATCTGGTCGCCGGCGCCCGCTATGGCTTTCTCAACAAGCTGGAGGCCAAGGCGGGTTTGAAGCCTCCGTTTGAAGAACCGGCGGTGAACATTCCGCACCCTTGGACGCGGAGCGTCAACGGCATTTGCTTTTTGAACACGCCCGAGGCGGTGCGGCAAAAGCGAGGCGACGTCTTCGGCCCGTTCGAGGGGCAGTTGCTCGGTTGCGAATACGACACGCGGCGCTTGATTCGGCTGAGTCTCGAAAAAATTGGCGACGCGTATCAAGGGGCGGCATATCCGTTCAGCATCGACCCCACGCCCGGCGCCGAGACCTTCGAGGGCCCGGTGGTTTGCGCCGTCTCGCCGGCCGGCGATCTTTACATTGGCAATTTGCGCGACAGCGGCTGGGGCGGCGGTCAGAACACCGGCTCGCTGGTGCGGTTACGCCCGACGGGCAATCTGCCGCTGGGCATCGCCAAAGTACGGGCGGAAAGCGATGGCTTTTCGATCTGTTTTACCGGCCCGGTGGCGCCTGAGAAAGCGCGCGTAGCAAAGAACTATTCGGTTTCTTCGTATCGCCGCGTCGCCACGCCGGCCTATGGCGGTCCCGACGTCGATCGTGCCGACGAGACGATTGTTTCGGTGACGCTCTCGCCCGACGCGCGATCAGCCCGCGTGCGCCTCGCACGGCTTCGACCGGGCTTTGTGTATGAGCTGCGCTTAGCGAACCTCGCACGGCCTAACCAGACGTTTTTTCCCGCCGAGGCGTATTACACGCTGCGAAAAGCGCCGTAGGGCCGCCCGATCGCCGTAGGGTGGGCCGAGCGCAGCGAGTCCCACCATTAGGCGAAATAGCGATCGCGGCTTGCCAAATCACCGCAGCGGCGAGTCAAATGCCATGTGCTTCATCGCCTAGCCGTTGAGCGATCACGCCAGCAAGCCCTCAATCGCCTGGCCTTTGCCGTCCTTGGTGACGTGAAAGGGCCGGCCCTCGGTCACATAAGCCGTGTCGGGCCGAATGCCCAGCGCTCGGTAGATCGTGGCGTGAACGTCGGTCAGATAAACCGGCTTTTCGATCGGCATCATCGGATGCCGGTCGGCGGTCCTGCCGTAGACCAGCCCGCGCTGAAAGCCGCCGCCGAAAAACAACAGCGTGTTGGCGCTGCTGAAATGCCCGTGAAAACCGTACAGCTTTTCGTTCTCGATCACCAGTTCGTCGCCCGACTGCTGCTCGGCAAAACCGATCGGCTCGACGCCGGCCTTGGGCTGATTGGCAATCGTGCGGCCGAACTCGCTGGCCACGACCACCAGCGTTCGCTCCAGAAGGCCGCGCTCGTCCAGATCGCGAATGAGCTGAGCGAGTGGAGCGTCGATCTGCTTCTTCAGCTCGACCATGCGGGTGGCGCCGTCTTCGTGCGTATCAAAACCCTTGAACGCGGCATATTGATATTCGACCTGCACGAACCGCGCGCCCGCCTCGACCAACCGCCGCGCCACCAACAGCCCATGCCCGAACCGACGGCCGAAGAAATACTTCTTGTCCTTCAGCTCTTCGGCGGTGATTCGCGGTTCGTAGGCGGCCAGCGTGGCCGGGCGCTCGTCGTTGGCGTAATCGAGCGCCTGTTTGACCGGCGAATCCATCATCTTGCGGGCTTGTTCCATCATGCGCAAGTATTCTTCCGCCTTGGCCGAGCCGCGCAAGCCCTTGTCGGCCATGCCATGCACGCGGGCCAGCAGCTCGAGTCGGCGGTCGAGCCGCGCGCGCGTCATGCCGGCGGCGGCTTCGAGCGTGGCCAGGCCCCGCACCGGATCGGGAATCATCAGCGGCGCGTGCCGCGGACCATAAAACCCCGGGCCGATCGCCTCGCTAATAAACTGCTTTTCGGTGTCGCTGGTGTCGATGTCGCGGCCCAGGTAGATATAGGGCGGCACCTGCGGATGCCGCGGTCCCAGCGTGCGAGCGACCGCCGCCCCCATGCTGGGCGCCTTGACGCCGACCGGAAACAGATAGCCGGTCAACATGGCGTACTGCGCTTTCAGATGAACCGCGCCGAATTTCGTTTCACTGGCCAGGCTGCGCAGCACCGTGCCGTGGTGCATGACCGAGGCCATTTGCTCCAGCCCCGCGCCGACGCGCAGGCCATCGACCGTGGTGGGAATGCTCTCGCAGGTTCCCAGCAGTTGGCTGCCTTTCATGCCCGCGGTGAAGGGCGTGAACTCTTTCGGGTCCCAAGTGTCGGCCTGCGCGACGCCGCCGGGCAGCCAGACAAAGATCACCGCGTCTGCCGCCGCGCGGGGCCGCTGCGAGGGCTTGGCCGCAGCCGTGCCCGCCGCGCCAGCGACGGTTGCCGCCAGGCTGGCTTTCAAAAAATCTCGGCGATCAAGTGGTGACATCGTTGGTCGATTGACAAAGTAGGGTGGGCCGAGCGCAGCGAGTCCCACCATTGCCGTAAATAGTCTGTGGCCCCGCGCCGCCCGAAAACGATGGCACTCGCTTCGCCCGGCCCACTCGACGGGCCTTTCTTCTTTCCATCTCCTTATCTCTTTCTTATCTCCTGATCTCCCTTTATTTGATATATTGAAACTCCGGGCTGCAAACCAAAGCCCACAACCAATCGCGGATCGCCTCATCCTGCGAGTCGCCGGGCGGCAATGCCTCTTTGGCAAATCGCCTTTCTTCGCTGGTGGCATGCCGCGTCAAGGTCGACAGGTAAAGCTGGTCGAGCACGCGCCGCGGGTCGCGCCGCACCGAAGGCTTGAACGATAACTCGCTCTGACTGATCAACTCGTGCAATTCGTGACCGTTCAGCAACTCCAAAGCCTGCACCACCGCCACGTCGTCGGGCCGGGCGGTGCTAATCTCGTTGCGCGAGGCCGGGCGGCCCAACGCCCGCATCAACGCCGTCGAGCGCGCGTCGAGATAACAGCGTTGCTCCGCTTCGAGCCGGCCGGTGAGCGCCACCCGCAAGCTATCCAGCGTTTGCTCGGCGGTCATCCGCCGCAACGATGGCGAACGGTAATATCGAGGCTGGGTGCGATCCGCCGCGTCGAAATGGTCTTCCAGCGACG
This sequence comes from Pirellulales bacterium, assembly GCA_025927475.1. Classification (GTDB taxonomy): domain Bacteria; phylum Planctomycetota; class Planctomycetia; order Pirellulales; family JAICIG01; genus JAICLL01. The sequence continues at coordinate 4,487 of JAICLL010000122.1, read as the reverse complement.
CATCGTAGCGGTGCTGGTAGGTGCGGCTGCCGACGATCTGCCGGATGGTGTGTTTAAGATCGCAACCATGTTCGATAAAGTCATAGGCCAGCCATTCGAGCAACTGCGGCTGGCTGCCGGGCGTGTCGTCACGAAAATCATCCGCCGGTTCATACAAGCCCAGCCCCAGGTAACGCCGCCAAAGCCGGTTGACCATCGTCTTGGCGAAGCGCGGATTGAGCGGATCGGTGACCCATTGCGCCGTCAGGTGCAGCCGCGCAGCGAGATCGGTGGGAATCTTCGCGTCGGCATCGGGCAGCACAAAAGGAAACCGCGCCGGTACGGTCTGCCCGGTGGGAACGTCGCAACGCAGCCGCTCCAGATCGCGCGGCGCAAACAGCCCGGCAAAACCCAAGAAACGTTCTTGCGGCCACTCGGCGTTGTCGAAGTGGTCGTGGCAACTGGCGCATTTCATGCCCGTGCCCAAAAAAACCTGCCCCACATTCGCCGCCGTTTGCAATGTGGCGGTGTGGTCTTCGTTGCGTACATATTCGATGTTGTACTTGACCCCGAACAAATCTTCGGTGACCGCCCGATGCCTGCCGGGCATGGTGGGGTCGAGCAACTCGGCCACAATGACGTCATAGGGCCGGTTGTGCCGCAGGCTCTCATAGATCCACGCGCGATAGTCGCCGCGCGTCGGAATGCCTCCCTGGCTGAGCACGGTTTGGCTGGCCAGTGCGTCTTCCCAGAACGGCGTCCAGTGGGCGGCATAGTCGTCGTCGCGAGCCAGCAGCCGGTCGATGAGCCTGGCTCGCTTGTCGGCAGAACGGTCCGCCAAAAAATGATTCAAATCCACCGGCGTGGGGATGACGCCGATCAGATCGAGATAGGCCCTGCGGCAGAACGTGGCGTCGTCGCACAGCGGCGGCGGCGCCTGGGCCTCGGGCAACTGGGCCTCGCGCCACGAGGCATAAATGAATCGGTCGATCTCGCTGAGCGGCGGCGACTTCTTGCTCTTGCTGTCCGCCGGCAGGGCAAGCTCGGGCGGCGCCGCGGGCCGTGCCAGTTGCTCGAACCGCGCGCCGCGCCGCTCAATCAGCTTGGCCTCGCTGTCGAGCCGATCGGCGGTGGATGGCCCAGCGGCGTAAGCCGCTCCGGCGACCGCGCAGAGCGCCACCGCAAAGACCGCTCTCATCTTAAGCTGGGTGCGGGCGCGCATGGTTTCCACAGGCATCGGTCGGCGTCAGCGATGGGCGGCCCGAACGCCGCCTATCTTCAGTATGACTCGCTGGCAAGGCTTGTCAAAACGGTAAATCAAGCTCCCTGAGCTAAAGCCGAGCTGGCGGCCAATGACGGGCGCCCCGAACCAGGTTCTTTAGCTCGATACGATCTCTCGGTACAATAAGCTGCGGAGTGACCGTCGGTTATAGCGATATCGGATACGCTCGCGACCAATGACACGACATCAGTTCTTTGGCGTGACTGAACATTCGAAGGCGGCCAAACATCGCCTGGATGATGCGCGCGCACTTCTCAAGGAACAGCGTTGGCGCGGAGCGATGTACCTGGGCGGGTACGCGATCGAATGTCTTCTCAAGGCAAAGCTCATGAAGATGTACCACTGCAGACAATTGTCTGACTTGGAGAACGTCCTTCAAGCGCGGGGAGCACTGTCGGCAAACGCAACGATTTTCACTCATCAACTTGAAATCCTCATCGGTCTGACGCAACGATTGGGACAACTGCGGCAGCACGCTGATCATTGGCGCAGCTTCACATTAGTCAATCGCTGGGTCCCCGCATGGCGATATTCGGCCGATCTTTCGAACCGTGATGATGCAGACCGTTTTCTCTGTGCAGTCGCCACGGTATCCCAATGGATCGAGAACAATGTTTAATGCGTAGGAGGGGAGATATGGCTGATGCCGCACTGAAGCAGACAATACGGGACGCCCTTAAGAATGGTTATTTCACCGACGAGAATGACCTGGTGGATGTGTCAGATGGCGCCGATGGCCCACACGGCGAGAATGTTCATGTTGTCGTGGTCAGCAGGAAATTCGACGATCAGCGCGCGGCAGAAAAAGAGGACCGAATTTGGTCAATCCTGATGCAAAGCTTGAAGCCGGAGGAATGGCAGAAAGTGACGCTTTCAATCGGCGTCAGCCCGGAAGAGATCAAAGCGATCTGATTGCGATGAAACAGGACCGCCATGTCGAATGACCTACCGCCGGCCACCGCGCCGCGCCCCGCAACCGTTCGCACACGCTTCGCGCCGAGTCCGACCGGCTATCTGCACATTGGCGGCGTGCGCACGGCGCTGTTCAATTGGCTCTTTAGCCGCCGGCACGGCGGGCAGTTTCTGCTGCGCATCGACGATACCGATCGAGAGCGTAACGTCGAGTCGGCCCTGGCGCCCATCCTGCACGGCTTTCGCTGGCTGGGCATCGATTGGGACGAAGGACCGGAAGTCGGCGGCCCGTATGCGCCGTATTATCAATCGCAACGCTCGCCGCGGTATCAAGCGGCCGTCGAAAAGCTGCTGGCCGGCGGATTTGCCTATCGCGACTACGCCACGCCCGACGACCTGCAGGCCGAACGCCAACAGGCCGAACGCGAGAAGCGGCCGTTTCTTTATAGCCGCCGCTGGATGGCCGAGACTGACGCCGACGCGCGGCGGTTCGAGGGCGAAGGGCGGCAGGCCGTGGTGCGGCTGAAAATGCCCCGCGAGGGCAAGGTGGTGATTGCCGACCATATTCGCGGTCAGGTCGAGTTCGACTGGGCCCGCGAGCAAGACCACGTCGTGCAGCGGGCCGACGGCACTTGCCTCTATCACCTGGCCAGCGTGGTCGATGATTTCGATTTTCGGATCACGCACGTCATTCGGGCCGAAGAGCACCTGTCGAACACGCCGCGGCAGATTTTTATCGCCCAGTCGCTCGGGTATCCGCTGCCCGAGTATGCGCATCTGCCCTACGTGGCCGAGCCAGGCAGCAAGAACAAACTGAGCAAACGCAAGCTCGACAAGTATTTGAAAAACCGCGATTTCGCCTTGGTCAACGAACACGGCCAGGCGATCGCTCGGGCGTTGGGCCTGGCGACGACGGCGGACACGTTCAACCCGGTGATCGTCGATTTTTACGAGCAAGTGGGTTATCTGCCCGATGCGGTCATCAACTACTTGATGCTGTTGGGCTGGTCGCTGGACGATAAGACCGAGTTTTTCAGCCGGCAGCAGATGATCGACCATTTCACGCTCGAACGGGTGAACCAGTCGCCGGCCAGTTTCGATCCCAAGAAACTGTGGGCCTTTCAAGATCACTACATGCAGGCGCTCTCGTCTGACGAAAAGCTCGAGCGGATGTTGCCGTTTTTGGTGCGCGCCGGGCTGATTGCTTCAGCCGATGCGCCTGGCGCCCGCGAGCTGCTGGCCAAGATTGTGGCGGCGGCCGGCGATCGTCTGAAAGTGTCGGGCGACATTCTGGCCTACGCCGATTTCTTCTTTCTGGCGGACGATGCCTATCTGTTCGATCCCGAGGCGGCCGAAAAGCATTTGCGCAAGCCCGAGGCGGCCGAGCGCTTGAAAAACTTCCGCGCTCGCCTGGCGGCGCTCGATGCGTTTGACGTCGAGACGCTGGAACGGGCGATGCACGAGTTTCTGGAGGCCGAGCAGATCAAGATTGGCGCGGTGATTCACGCCATCCGCGTGGCGGTGACCGGCAAAGCCGTCGGCCCGGGCCTCTACGACTGCCTTGCCATTCTCGGCCAAGAAAAATGCCTGCGCCGCATCAATCGCGCGCTGGAGACGTTCGCGGGCGACCAGCCGGGGTAAGCTCGGCGCATCGCCAGGCGCAAAGAATACCACGGGATTGGAGACCAAGCGCAGGGCGGTTATAGTGAAGAACGAGCCTATGCCAGGCACTTTCGTCCCTGGAACGCATCGGATGGTTTGCGCAAATGAGCACCGTTTTTCCCAGCACGCTTGATCGCTTTCTGGATCCCATCGCGGAATGCCTGACGCCGGAGGTTGCGGAACAAATCCTGAAAACGCGGCCCGAACCACGCTTGCAAGCCCACATCGATCAATTGGCGGATAAAGCGAATCTCGGACAGTTGTCGGAAGAAGAACGCGAAGAATACCGCGGCATCGTCGAAGCGATCGATATTGTGGCAATCATCAAAGCCAAGGCGCGCGCCATCCTGGCCTACTCGAAATGAATGCAACGTGCCGATGTGAACTTCGAGCCTTTCTCCTCGCAGAGCACCAATGGCCGTAGCCACAATACGCCCGCACCGGCTTGCTGCCGAGCCGTAGGGTGGGCCTGGCGTGCGTAAAATGGCCGTTTTTGGGGCGTAAGCAGCCAAGCGTTGTGTGTCAGATTTGTTCCACCACCGCCACCATCCGGGCTTGCCCCGGTGGAGCGCTGATTGACCGCTAGACACGCAAACCACGCCCCCGTTTTTTCCCCGTTTCCGCGTGGCGTCCGCCGCCTTCGGCGGCGGAC
>JAICLL010000166.1 GCA_025927475.1 Pirellulales bacterium | reverse complement strand
GTGTAGTGCGTGGCAGCCGCCGCGGCGACATTTACCGCGCCGCTGACGCCGGTGATCGTGCCGGTGACCGTATCGGTGGCGGTGACGGTTTGATTGCCCGAAGTTTTGAGCGTGACGCTGAACGTGCCGGCGCCATTCGTCAGTGTGCTGTCGGCCGGCAGCACCGCCTGGCCGCCGCTGCTGGTGAAATGCACGGTGCCGCCGTAAGCGGTCGCGGTGTTGCCATACTGGTCCAAGGCCGTGATGGTGACGCTGAACGCCGTCCCGGCGGTGGCATTCGCCGGCGCGCTGACGGTGTAACGGGTGGCGGCGGCCGCGTCGACGTTCACGGCGCCGCTGGCGCCGGTGGTTGTGCCGCTCACGGTATCGGTGGCGGTAATGGTTTGATTGCCCGAGGTCTTGAACGTGACGCTGAACGTGCCCACGCCATTGGTGAGCGTGCTGTCGGCGGGCAACACGGCTTGGCCGTCGCTGCTGGTAAAGTGAACGGTGCCGCCATAGCTCATCGCAGTGTTGCCATATTGATCCTGCGCGGTCACGGTGGCGTTGAACGCAGTGCCCGCGGTTGCACTCGCCGGAGCGCTAACTGCGAACCGGCTCGCGGAAGCCGCTGCCACATTCACCGCGCCGCTGGCGCCCGTAATCGAACCCGACACCGTATCGGTGGCCGTGATGGTTTGATTGCCGGTGGTCTTGAGCGTGACGTTGAACGTGCCCACGCCATTGGTCAACGTGCTGTCGGCCGGCAGCACTGCTTGGCCGTCGCTGCTGGTGAAATGCACCGTGCCGCCGTAGCCAGTCGCCGTATTGCCGTACAGATCGAACGCGGTCACCGTGACGCTAAAGGCCGTGCCTGCCGTGGCGCTCGCCGGTGCGCTGATGGTGTAGTGGGTGGCTGCCGCCGCGGCGACATTCACTGCCCCGGTCGTACCATTGATCGTGCCGGTGACCGTATCGGTGGCGGTGATCGTCTGATTGCCCGAAGTCTTGAGCGTGACGCTGAACGTGCCGGCGCCGTTGGTCAATGTGCTGTCTGCCGGCAAGGCGGCCTGGGCGTCGGTGCTGGTGAGGTGTACCGTGCCGCCGTAACTTGTGGCGGTGTTGCCATACTGGTCTAGTGCGGTCACCGTGACGTTGAAGGCTGCTCCCGCGGTTGCGCTGGCCGGGGCGCTCACCGCGTAGTGGGTCGCGCTGGCCGCCGCCACATTCACCGAGCCGCTGACACCGGTAATCGAACCGCTGACCGTGTCGGTGGCGGTGACCGTCTGGTTGCCCGAAGTCTTCAGCGTCACGCTGAACGTGCCGGTGCCATTGGTCAACGTGCTATTGGCCGGCAACACCGCCTGGCCGTCGCCGCTGGTGAAGTGAACGGCGCCGCCGTAACTCGCCGCAGTGTTGCCATATTGATCTTGCGCGGTCACGGTGAGGTTGAACGCCGCGCCCGCGGTTGCATTTGCCGGAGCGCTCACTGCGAACCGGCTCGCCGAAGCCGCGGCCACACTCACCGCGCCGCTGACGCCCGTGACCGAGCCCGATACCGTGTCGGTGGCCGTGATCGTCTGATTGCCGGCGGTCTTGAGCGTGACATTGAACGTGCCGGCGCCACTGGTCAACGTGCTGTTGGCCGGCAGCACCGCCTGGCCATCGCTACTGGTGAAGTGAACGGCGCCCGCATAGCCCGTGGCCGTGTTGCCATATTGATCCTGCGCGGTCACGGTAACATTGAACGCGCTGCCCGCGGTGGCGTTGGCCGGAGCGCTTACGGTGTAGTGCGTCGCCGCGGCGGCCGCCGTGGCAATCGTGCCGCTGGCGCCTGTGATGGTGCCGCTCACCGTGTCGGTGGCCGTGACGGTCTGATTGCCCGAGGTCTTGAGTGTGACGCTGAACGTGCCGGCGCCGTTGGTCAACGTGCTGTCGGCGGGCAAGCCGGCCTGGCCATCGCTGCTGGTGAAATGCACCGTGCCGCCGTAGCTTGTGGCGGTGTTGCCGTACTGGTCCTTGGCGGTGACGGTGACATTCAAAGCGGTTCCCGCCGTGGCGTTGGCCGGAGCGCTGACGGTGTAATGGTTGGCGGCCGCGGCAGCCACGCTCACGGCGCCGCTGCTGCCGTTCATCGCTCCGGTGAGCGTGTCGGTGGCGGTAACCGTCTGGTTGCCCGACGTCTTCAGCGTCACGCTGAAGGTATGCACGCCGGCGTCGGCCGCGGTGAAGGTGTAATCGCTGGGAAGGCCCGCTAAGCCGTCGGTGCTGGTGAAGTGGATTGTGCCGGTGTAGCCGGTATCGGTGGCATTCGAAGAGTTTTGGGCGGTTACCGTAATGTTGAACGCGGTCCCGGCGGTGGCATTGGCCGGCGCACTTACCGAGAAGTGCGTCGTGCTATCGGCCTTGTAGGTGGTGATCGCGGCGGCGGAGTAGGCGTTTGCGCTCAAATTGCCGCTGGCGGTATACGCTCCCGTCGCCGAAACGATTTCGAACGCCGGATAGATGCTGACATTCGGTCCGAGAAGATCCGAGGTTCCCGCGCTTGAAAGCGCCGTGAAGCCGCTGCCAGCCGTCAAGGTCGTTGCCGGAGACGCATTCAACCCAATGCCGGCGATGATCAGTTCGGCGGCTTGGCTGGTGGTCGCGGTGGCGCCGGAACTGGGCGCATTGTTCGCGCTGTTGCTGGCGCTAGCAGCGGTTTTGTCGAGCGTGCCGTTGCTGGTCAGCCCGGCAAACTCCTGAGCGGCGAAACCCTTGGCGACCACGGAATTCGAATAGGAGACCGTGATGCTGCCGCCCGCGGCGATGGCCTGGACGCCCTGCGATGAGAGAATCACCGTGCGCAGCGTGGTCTTCGAGCTGGGAATATCGGCATCGACGGAGTAGACGTTGCCGGCGCTATCCGTGGCGCTGACCGAGCCGCTGGTGGTGTCCGAGACAAACTCGATCAGCACGCTGTGGCCCGCTCCCACCGCGGTGTTGACCGGCAGCGAATAGCTGGAAGTGCCCGACACGAACTGCGCGGCGGCGCCGATCTGCTGGATCTCGGTGATGGTCGACAGCAGCCGGCGGTTTTCGAGCGTTTCCAGCGACCACCGCCGCGGCGCATGCCCAGCGCGCAGCCGCGCGGGCCGGCGCTCGCCGCGCGCCAAGTCGGTCAACCACAGCCAAAGACGGTGGAACAAGCGGGGCTCGTTGGGCGTTCCGCCCGCGGAGAGGATCCGCAGCCGGCACGCCGCTATGTAAAGGAGGTTGATTGCGGGCAACGAACAGGTAGGAAGTTGCTGCGGGGTGCGCCGGCGCCGATCGCCCGGCGCGCACGCCGAAGCACTACCAAAGTCTATGCCGCAATGGGGTTAAGCACCGAACGTGGCTGCTAAGACCGATCTTAAAAAGCCCAACGGGCCAAGACGGGGCGCATTGAAGCGGTCGTAACGAATAGGGCGGCGAGAGTTGGTGCTCACGCGGGCATTGAAGGCGAGAACGAGCGGTCTATTTGAACTCGACCAATCGGCGCTCGGGCGCCGGGCGAAGCTTGGAAAGCTCGCGGCCGACGGCGATGCGCAACGCCCAGAGATCGGCGGGCTTCAGCGCGGCGAATTGAATCACTCCGGCGTCTTCTCCTCCCAAGCCCGTGCCCTGCCGGCTGCCCGACAGCCGCAAGGCCCGGCGCACGGCCTCACCCACGGCCCAGCGCGGCTGTCCGGTGGCGTGAGACCAAAGCGTCAGATACTCGACGTCTTGCTGGCCGCGGCGAAATGATTTCAGCCGGACCGAGGGCGCCGGCGAACTGCCGTTTCGACCCGGATAAAACAGCGACAGGCGATCGGCCCGCTTCCAGGAATCGGCGGTGCCGATGGTTTGCCAGGGCAGCACACCGTCGGCTCCCAGGCTCCAGGCGTCGATGCTCCAGCCGGCTGGTTGCACGTTGCTCTCTTCGATGCCGTTGGCCGAGCCATATTCGACCACGATCTGGCCAAAGGCGCGCTTGCGGTCGAGCACCAGGCGGCGATAGCGGCGAAACGCGCCGCCCACCACGTTATAGTTCAGCAGGCCATCGAGCGAATCGCGTTGCCATTCCGGTCGCGAGATATCGCAGCGGAAGAGCATCTTGGCCCGGCTGTCGGCGGCAGCCGCGCCCTCGTGAAACGCCTGACCAAACCAACGCAGCGCCCAGTAATCTTGAAAATTCGCCGGCTCGTCCAACAGCCACGGCGAGGAGCCGCGCGACCAACCGTTCTCCTTAAAGTTGTTCTTGCCGTTCTGAAAACACTGAAACAGCGTGTCGTGCCAGCCGCGCTGGCCAAAGTGTTCGGCCATCTGCCGCGAGGCCGAGACAAACGCCTCGCGATAGCTGTCGGGAAACGCCTCGTCGGCCCAGTAGCTGCCGTTGTAATTGATCTCGATCGGGCTGGGCCAGTTCTCTTGCAGCGGCAGATAAAAACATTCCAGCGGCACCTTCCGCCGCGGCAGGTCGGCAAAGGCCGAGCCATCAAAATACTGGGCGAAGCGGCGGTCCCAGGCGGTCCAATCAAGCCGCAGACCGTCCCAGGCCGGCGCGCATCCCTCGGCAATGCTGCCGTTCTGGTAATACGGCACGCGGTTGAGCACCGTGCGATGTTGATGGGCCAGCCGGTAGTAGTCGCGCTCGTTGTCTGGCAGCCCGTAGCAGTTCATGTCGGGCAGGAAGCTCAAATGGTCGGGCAATGTAAAATCCCAGACGGTGAGCTTGATCGGCACCTCGAGCGAGTTTTTGCCCGACTGCAATCGCAGCGTGCCGCGATGCTCTCCCGCCCCCGCCGGCTGCGGCACAAACAGCTCGACGAGCAAGCTGGTGTAGGCCGGGGTTTTCTTTTGGGTGGCGGCAGCCGGCGCCTTCAGCGGCACCACGGGGTCGGGCAATGGGCCGCGCTGACTGGCCACGCACTCCAACCGCCCGATCGATGGTTCGACGCCCAGCTTCTTATCGAAGCGCACCTCGGCCTCGACAGCCCGTGCATCGCCGCCTTCGGTCTTGCCGTGCAGCAGCACCTGAAAATCGACGAATTCGTTTCTTGCGGCGTGCAGCCGAATCTCGCGCTGCTGGGCGTTCCAAAGATGATTGCCCGACCAATAATCTTTCGGCTGCGGCGGAATCATTTCGCCGGTTTCGCTGTGAACCTTATCGAGCGCGTCGATGACCGTCACTTCAATCGCCCCGAGCCGCGGCAATTTTCCGCCGGGCGAGGTTTCGATCTCGGCGAGCTTCGGCAAATCGGCCGGCTTGGCCGCGGAGACCTTGAAACTCAGCTCCGCCGGTTGTCCGCGATTGCCTGCGCCATCGACCGCGCGAACGGACAAAATCACTTGCTTGCCCGACGGCAAATCGAGATCGCGCACGTGCATGGTGACGCGGTCGCCGGGCGAGCCGGCGGCGGGGATCAGATAGCGTGGCACTTCGCGCCCGTCGAGCTCGGCCAAAAAGCCGATCGTGCCCGCCGGGCCTTCATCGGCCGGGGTGAGCCACGTGACCAAGGCTTCGCCCGCCGGCAGGTCGTCGTTGACGGCGGCCAATCGTCCGGGCGGCGCGGGAGCGGCGGCGTCGGCCTCGCCCAGCTCGACCGTGAAATACGGCGCCCGCTGCTTGCCCGATTCGCGGCTGTGCAAAAAGCGATTGGGATACAGCCGTAGCGAAAACTTGTCGCCGTCGCGGGTCCACTCTGAGCCGGTGTCGTCGAACACCAGGCAGCCGTAGCTGACGCCCGCCACCCGCGCGGCGATCACCCGCGGATCGACGGCTACGTGCTGCCAGCCCTCGCCATCGGGCGGATCGGTGTCGGCCATCTGCCAGATCGTTCCGCCGCGCGAAAGCATGACGTCGCACAAATCGCTGCCTGCGTAACTCCACGGCACGTCGGGATGCTGGCGATGATTGTGCGTCGAGCTGCCAGGCTGGGGTTGGTAGTTCGAGGCCGTGCCCTCGACCCACGGCGCGGCCAGCGTGCTCACCGTCATGCGTTGCAGCCGCTCTCCGCCGGAAGGATGTACGTGCAGCGTGGCACGGCGCACCACGCGGCCGGCTAGCGGCTGCGGATCGAAATCGATCAACGACATCTCCTGGATCGACTTGACTTTCAACTGCCCGGAGCCGCCGTTGCTGCCGTCGGCTTCGCGGCCCACGTTCGACAGCCAGGTGTCGCGCGTCACCGGCAGGCGCAGCTCACCTTTGCCGGCAGGCTTGGCCGGAGGCAAGGCCGCGCCACGCCGGGCGGTTTGTCCCTCGCGCGCCGCCGAACCCACCGCCGCCGTATCGATTGCCCGCCGCTTGACTTCAGCAATCTTGCGCACCGAAAGCCAGCCGCGTAGCAAATAGCCACAGGAGCGCAGATTCTCCTCGGTTGGGGCGCTGGCCGCGTTGAGCTTGTCGTTGCCCGCGGTCGGATGAACATCGTCTTTGTTCAGCAACGTGCCGTTCCAATCCGTGGGCCGGCGCGTGAGAATTTCGCGCTCAAAATCAATCAGCGGCAAGCCATGCTTTTTGGCAAGCTGACGAATCGCTTGATTGCATTGCTCGGCCAACTGCTGTCGGGCGTGATGCGGTGGAATGGTCGATAGAATCAGCACCACGCCGCGGCCGAGCACGCTTTGAATCGCCCGTTCCAGATCAATCCGATAGTCGGCCACCGCGCGCCCGCGCGAAACGTCATTGGCGCCGATCATCAGCACGAGCATTTGCGGCTGATACCTGTCCAGCAGCGCCTCCAGCGGCTCGACGCCTTTGCTGCCGGCCAACAACTCGTCGAGCTGCATTCCGCCGGCCGCCGTGTACGAACGTCCGCCATCGGGATGATCGAACCGGCACAACCACCAGCCGTCGCTGTCGTCATCGCGGCCAGTGTGCATCCAGTTCAGCGCCGCTTGGTCGGCTTCGGTGTGGCCTTGGCCGGACCGCGCCCATTGACCATACGGATTCGCGTAGGTGATCGAATCGCCGACATGCAGCACCACACCCGTCCGCCCGTGAAACCGGGCCGCGACCTTTTGCATGGCCGGCACATAGTCCCATGTCTCGGGCAGCGGGTCATCCGCCACCGCCGTCGCAATCAGGCTGAATAAGACGCCAACGGCGAAACACAGACGCTTGGCCAGCATGAGTGGCTCCTCCGGCATTTACAGTGTTGGGCCAATGCTCCAAGGGGCAAACTCTTCTTCGCCGACGCCGTGCAGTTCGCTCTTGGTCTTCTGTCCGCTGGCGACGGCCAGAATGGTCTCGAAGATCTGCCAGCCCACTTCGTCGACGCTCGCACCGTCCAGAATGACGCCGGCGTTGATGTCCATGTCGTCAATCATCCGCTCGTACATGGGCGTATTGGTGGCAATCTTGATCGACGGCGTTGGCTTGCAACCAAAACAGCTTCCTCGACCGGTGGTAAAGCAAACCACGTTGCACCCGCTGGCCACCAGGCCGGTGACGCTCACCGGATCGAAACCGGGCGAGTCCATGAAGACAAAGCCTTTCGAGGTGATCGGCTCGCCGTAGAGATACACGCCGGAAAGGGCCGTCGAACCGGCCTTGGCCACGGCGCCCAGCGACTTTTCGTAGATGGTTGTCAGGCCGCCATCTTTATTGCCCGGTGAAGGATTGTTGTTCAGCTCGACGCCGAACATGGCGGCGTAGCGTTCCCACCAACGAATACGCTCGGCCAGCTTTCGGCCAATGTCGGGCGTTCGCGAGCGGCGCATGAGCAGGTGCTCGGCTCCGTAAACTTCCGACGTTTCGGCCAGCACGGTGGCGCCGCCGGCGGCGACGAGCAAGTCGCTGGCCACGCCCAAGGCCGGATTGGCGGTGATGCCCGAATTGCCGTCGGAGCCGCCGCAATTCAGCCCCAGCACAATCTCGCTGGCGGGTATCGGCACGCGGCGCACGTCGTTGATGACCGGCAACATTTTGAGGATGTGCTGATGAGCGGCCTCGATCGTTTTGGTGGTGCCGCCGCAATCTTGCATACTCAAGACGGGCGGTGGCTTTCGGCCGACGCCGTTGATCTGCACCAACCCCGAATGGTCGACCAGGTAAGGCATCGAAGCCGTTTCACAGCCCAGGCCGATCAGCAGGTAGCCGCCCACGTTGGGATGCTTGGCAAAACCGGCGAGCACGCGATTGAGTTGCTGGTGGTCCTCGCCGCCGAACTGCAGGCCGCAGCCCGCCTTGTGTGTCAGCGGTAAGACGCCGTCGACGTTGGGAAACTGCTTCAGCAGCTCGTGGTCGAATCGCTGGGCGACATATTTGCTGACCGAAGCCGAGCAATTGACGTTCGAGATGATGGCCAGATAGTTACGGGTGCCCGCCCTGCCGTCGGCGCGGCGGTATCCCAGGAAGCTGCGGCCTTCGAGGGGCGTCGGATCGGGCGGCACGTCGGTGGCGTACTCATACTCTCTGGAAAACGCGCCGGCTTCGAGGTTGTGGGTATGGACCCAGTCGCCCGGTGCGATGGCCTCGGTGGCAAAGCCGATGGTTTGGCCATAGCGAAACACGCGGCCGCCTTTGGGGATGGCCGTCAGGGCGATTTTGTGGCCCATGCGCACGTCGCCGGTCAGACGCACGACATGTCCACCCGCCGTGATTTCGGCCGCTTTGGCCAGATTGCGGATGGCAATACAGACGTTGTCGCCGGGGTGCAGGTGAACGACCTGCGTAGTAGAGACCGTGGCAAGCGGCATGAGAACGTGAGAAAAGAAATCGGGTGGTTTACTTGGGCTGCGTCTTGTCCGCCGGGTGCTGTGCCGACCATTCGCGCCAGTGCTGCAAGGCGCGGTCGCGAGCCGGGGGGGCGCTGAAGCCGAGCGAATCGGGAATGAACAACGACGAAGGATGCAAGCGGACGTGGGCGAATCCGTAGTCGGCCAGCGCCTGCCCGCTGAGGTGTACCAGCGCGGCCAGCGCCACGTCGCGCACCTGGGCGTCGAGGTTTTGGCCTCCGCGGTTGGGAACCGTGATGTTCCGCTGGTCATTCAGCAACGGTTCGAGCAGGTCCCGTTGCTGCGGACCGCCGAATTTGGCGACGGTCAAAATCGCCCAGGGAATGTAATGGGCCGGCGCGCCGCCGCCCTCAATCAAGCTGGTGGCGGTCGCCAACGCGCCTTTGACGTCGTTTTCCAGTGCCAACACGAGGTTGCGGTACGAGGTCAGCGAATCCGCAGCGAGCGGGCGCACGACCCAGGCGGCGAGCAATTGCCGCAGCACCTCGCCGGTATTCCGCGCCAGCAGCGACTGCTCCAGCGCGCGTTGCTGGCAAAAGCGGTAAAGACAATCACCGGCGGCCGCGGAAATCGGCACTTCGTCGTTCGCAGCCGTCAGCAACATTGCCGCCAGGGTGGCGGGTGGGGCCGCCGATGCGCGACTGGCGCCTGCCCCTGGCTCGGCCAAGTCGAGCCCCACTTCCAAACAGCGAGATTCCAACACCTCGCCGGCGCGTTTTGGATTATCGTCAACAGCTTCGAGCAGCTCGTGCTCGGTCCGTTGCATATCGCCGAACAATCGCCGTGCCAGCGGGCCTTCGCCCGCGAGCAGACGATATTCTTCCCAGCCGGGCAATCCGTGTCCTTCAGGCCCCGCGCCTTCGGCCAAAAAGGCCTCCAGCCGCATTTGGAAATCGATATCGAGGACGCTGGCCAGGGCTTGCTTGGCGCGGTGGCGGATTTCAGCATCGTGGCTGTCGCAAGCCGCTTGCAACGCGGACTTGGCGGCGAGGCCCAGTTCGACCAACTCTCGCTGTGCGCGCTGCCGCACCGCGAACTGCTTGGCGCCCAACTGGCGGATCAATTCGCCGGCCCGCGCCGCCGGCTGCTCGTCGCCCGCCAAGACCGAGCCGGCTCGTCCATCGGCGGCCGTGGCCACTCGCGCCGAGCAGGCCACGACACTCCACAGGCAGACGAACTGAACACAGTGAGTCAAGGATTCAGGCATTCGGTGAAGAGTCCCAGCGATTCCAACCACTCAATTGTAACCGCTACAGTGAGGCCCGGTCCAGTTACAGAAGGAGGTGGTGCCTTAAAGAAGTAGTGTCTTAAAGTTGTATTGCCGAGCCACCGAGGCTTCTAACCATTCGACTCGCGGCGCCCCTCAATCACTTCGCGCCAATAGGCCGGCATCGTTTCCCAGGCCGATGCATAGGTCGATTCGAGCGGCACCGGCACATAGGTCTCGGGCGATAAAAACAGCGGCATATCGGGAAGTCTACTGCCCACGGCGACCGGCTCGATAAATGCCTCGGGCAAGTCACCGGCGGCATACGAGGCCAGCGTCAGACGCTTGTCATTCGGCAACGCGAAATCGTTGTCCAGGAATTCGTCCCAGATGGCCTTGTGGAGCCCCTGGGGATCGCGCGGGCCAGGCGGCAATAGATCGACTACGACCAGGTGGATGCCCGCCCGCAACATTTCGACCGCTTTGCCGATGAATTGCTGCAATGCACTACGGCTATGTTTGTTGCCCGGTGAAACGACTTCCAGCACGGCCACCACATGGTGTCCGCTGACATGACGAACCACCACGGCGCTGGCCTTGGCCGCATAAAGATCGCCTTCGGCCTTGAAGCGATATCGAACTTGCGGCGGCGTCTCGGCCAAAAGCAAGCCCCCGGCGGTGTCGGGACTCGCCGGGTGATAAGCCACCGGCCCTTGCAGCGTGAGCACATCAGGCCAGCGGCCACCGGCGACTTGTTCGACCAAGGCGTAATAGTCGGCCGGCAAACGGCCGCCATTCAAGGCGTGTTTGATGGCCGGCATCCACGACTGGTGAAAGTCATGAAAGATGCCGGCATCAACCCGCGTCCAGTCGTGAATCAGCATGGTGAGCCCACCATCGTCTAGAGCATATTGGGCGATGGGTTGTGATCGGCCGCGGCGGGATCGTCGTTCGTAAGCGGCTGGGCCGCATGGCTCCATCCTTGATAGCCCGCCAGTGAGCTTCCCTGCTCGAACTTGAAAACCCCGTCGTGCTCCGACAATGTCGCCCAGCGGACATAGGCCAGCAGTTGTTGTTCGCCATCGAAGGTGGCGACCAGCTTTTGCTCGACGCCGCGTTTGGAACCGTAGAGATAATGCATAGGGTTTTTCCTATTCCTGCGGCGGCAGTTCTTCCTCCGGCGCAATCAGGCCCCGAAACCGACCGACGGAATCGTTCATCAGGCCGCGGCCCCAGCGCATGGTGTCGGGATCGCGGGCTTGGATGCGCGTCAGCGTGTTGAGAATCAGCGGCTTGAAAAGCGAGTAGGCTTCGAGCCCCTGCCCGGTCGTGCCGACAACATTGAGCGTCAGCTCGCGCTGGCTGATCGCCAACCGAAACCGCTCGATCTGCGTCTCGCTGGACCACTGCGATTTGACCATCGAATAGGTCATGGCGACGGCGCGGCCGTCGGCGTCGCGCTCGACATTGGGACGCACGTCGAACATTTGATCGCGCTGCCGGCGAACGTCGGCCAGCTCGTCGAGCAGGCGGCCGCGAAGGCGTTCGTCGTTGACCGCCGCGGCCCGCTCCTTCAACTCGTCAATGCGGTCGTTCGTGGCGTTCAGCCGCAAGCCGGAAAGATAGGTGAGCATGTCGACCAGGTCGTCCATGTTCAGCAGCGGCGGAGTGCGCTCGAGTTTTTCGAGAGTGCGCAGGCGAAACGTCTCTTCGGCGTTCGGCCTTCCATCGGGCAAAACCCCGCCGCGCGCCGGCCGATCGAGCCGTTCTCTGAGCCGGGCCAAGGCGCGGTTGCCCAGCGCGATGACGTCAGTCTGCACTCGCACTCCGCCATCGAGCGTGGCTTGGGGGCGTCCGTCTTGGCGCCGCTCGACACTTGCCCGCACATCGAGATCGACCAAGGTGGGCTCGTTCGACCAACTCGATCGCCGCAACTGGGCCGCGCCGATCAGTCGGGCACGGTCGCGGGCCAGATTGGTTTCGGCTGGGTCGAAATGCAGGCGGAGCGACTCGAGGCCGCCTTCTTCGGTCAGTAGCGGTGCGAGCAATGCGGCGATGCCTTCGTTCACCTTGGGCACATCGACCCGGGGCGGATTCAAGGTCGGATCGTTGCTCAGCGATCCGACGAGATCGCCGATCTGGCCGCCCAGCTTTCGTAACCGCTCGACACGCTGAGCACGGCGTTCGGGCGAGACTCGCCGCGGGGCGGGCGGAGCAGCCGGCGCTGGCTGTGCCTGCGCCGACGCCGTCAGAAACTGGGGAACCACCGCCAGCAAGATCGCCGCAACCGGCAGGGCCACTGCGGCGAAGTGCGAAACGAGCGACGTGCGATGGAGCTTCATGTTGGCCTCCTTGTCGGGTCCGTTCATACGAGAAAACATCCGTGCTGCCATTCTACCGCTTGATGCCCGATGTTCCCATGCGCCCCACAGTTGGGGGGGTGCCTGTAGGGAGCGGAGTGCTGTTCCGCCGGGGGGCGGCGCGACGTCGATTTGCCCTCCCGGAACGGCACGGAGTCCGTTTCCTACAGAAGGGTGTCGTTTGCGGAAGTGCATCATCGACGACCGCGTGCAGTAATTCTACGGCGGCGGCGGTGGCGGGTTCAGCAGCCAAGCGGTAAAATCGCTCCACCCCGTTTACGGAGATCCGCTGTTTGACGCATGTTACGCTCGCCGGCCTGACCCCTTCGCATTGGCTGCTCGTCTGCGTGGCGCTGGCAGTCGTCTGTGGGTTTGAGTTCGTCAACGGATTTCACGACACGGCCAACGCCGTCGCCACGGTCATTTACACCCGGTCGTTGCGGCCCTGGGTGGCGGTGGTCTGGTCGGGCTTTTGCAACTTCCTGGGTGTGTATCTGGGGGGCGTGGCGGTGGCCTTTAGCATCGTCCATCTGCTGCCGGTCGATTTGCTTGTGCAGATCAACACCCATCAGGGGCTGGCGATGGTCTTCGCGCTGCTCGGCTCGGCCATCCTCTGGAATTTCGGCACGTGGTACCTGGCGTTGCCGGCTTCCAGTTCGCATGCGCTGATCGGTGCGATTCTGGGGGTGGGTTTGGCGAATCGTTTCTTGCCCGGACACGGCGCCGGCCTGGGCATCAACTGGAGCAAGGCGGGCGAGGTGGGCCTTTCGCTGCTGCTCTCGCCGCTGATCGGTTTTTGTGCGGCGGCGCTGCTGTTGTTGGCGGTGAAGCGCCTGATCGCGTCGCCCAAGCTTTACGAGCCGCCGGCCGACGACGATGCGCCCCCCGGCTGGATCCGCGCCATCCTGATTGTCACTTGCACCGGCGTCAGCTTTGCCCACGGATCGAACGACGGCCAGAAGGGCGTTGGCATGGTGATGCTGATTTTGATCGGGCTGGCGCCGGCCCATTATGCGTTAAACCTCAGACAAGACGCGGCTCAGATTGCGCGGACCAACGAGGCGTCGCAAAAGCTCGCCGAATTTCTGGAGCGCTCGCCGCGACACGGCAAGTCAGACGCCACCCACGCCGTCCGTGCGGCGGAGCAGATCGAACGCCTGCTGGCCCGTCAGACTTCATATCGTTCGCTTGAAGCCGCAGATCGCTGGGAGCTGCGGACTTCGCTGTTGGAACTCGATGCCGCGGTCCGCGGCCGAGTGCAGCTGCTTGGCAATCGGCTTGACCACCAGCAACGCGAGCAAATCGCCGCGTGGCGCGCCGAGCTGGTGCGGCCGATCGAATATGCTCCGACGTGGGTCGAGATGATGGTGGCCCTTTCGCTGGGCATCGGCACCACGATCGGTTGGAAGCGGATTGTGGTAACGGTGGGTGAACGAATCGGCAAGATGCACCTGACCTACGGCCAAGGCGCGTGCGCCGAGTTGGTGGCCATGATGACCATCGGCTTGGCCGATCGGTTTGGCTTTCCGGTGAGTACGACGCAGGTGCTTTCTTCCGCGGTGGCCGGCACGATGACGGCCAACCGGGCCGGCGTGCAGTCGGCCACGGTCCGTAAGATTGCCTTGGCTTGGGTTCTGACGCTGCCCGCCACCATGCTTTTGGCCGGGCTGTTTCTGTGGTTGTTCCGGCTCTTTGTGTAGGGCACGCCCTCCGTGGCATTGGGTGAACTGATGGTCAAAGCCGATCAGGCATTCTAAGATGAAGCTATCCTAACTTGACGCCTACAGGGCTGAGCGCAGCGAGTCCCAGCATCCATGTTTTCCCAGCGCATCGCCAAGGGTTTCAACCTGGCCTTCGTCGGCTTTTGGCTGCTATTCTGGTCGATTTGCACGGTGCTTCTCGACGCGGGTTTCCTTTACCTCTGGCCTCTGCAACCCCCCGCGGCCATTTTTTCTTGGAATCGCACGGGGATTTGTGCCTTGCACCGCTCAAGCGCGAGCCTGGCGTCGGGCGAAAGATCGCGTGGGGGCGAGCGCAGGCCCCGAATTCGACAGG
>JAICLL010000226.1 GCA_025927475.1 Pirellulales bacterium | reverse complement strand
TTTCCAGCCAGCCCGAGACATTGGTCACGCCGGGGCTGGCGTCGTTCCATGGCAACACAAATGGAAACAGCGGCGCCGGCGGCTCACCCGCGGCCCGAGCTACGTTTGCTAGCAGGAGCAAGCCGCTTAACAGAATAAGAGAATAGCTACGGACGGCATCGGCAAGAGGGAAAGTAAAAATGCAAAAGGCAAAATGCAAAACCGGGAGATGGACGCGGGGCGCGTTGGAGTGCGGGGGCGCGGGGCGATCGCTTAATTGAGGTTGCTTATTCATTTGTGTGGCCGGCGGATGCAGGTTACTGACCATCCGGACGAAAGTGAAAGTAAAAATGCAAAATGCAAATTGTAAAACCGGGAAATGGACGCGAGGCACGTTGGGGTGCGGGGGCGGGGCGAGCGCTTAATTCAGGTGCTTTTGCATCTGGAGATCCGTTTGCGCGATTCGGGAGACGATTGACCTTTTAATTGTTATTCGCCATCAGAGGGCTTTCGGGGCCTTGAGATTTGCCTTGCCGTGACCAGCGACTGGCCAACGATCTTGCAGAGTTGCGTCGCCTCGTCGACGATCGGACCTAGTCGTTGTTCAGACAGTAGGCCACCTTTCGCGGCCAAGCGAAGCCAACAGCGTGATTCGCGAAGTTCTTTCAGGCAGATGCGGAGTTTATGGATGAAATCGGCACGGCTTTCGGCGGCTCGCGCTTCTTCGTAATTGGGCGCCGGCGAAGTGCCGCAACGGACAAGCTGGCCGGCGACGTGCCGCCCCATTCGCGTCTTGGGCAAAGCGTCGGCGACCTTGCCAACCCGCACCGCGAAGTCCAGTAGTCGCTCGGCTAAGTCCTCGCCTTTCGGCGGAGCGCCCGAGTCATTTTGCATTTGTACTTTTGCATTTTGCATTTTGACTTCTGCATTTGCATTTTGGCTTCAGCTCCGGCTGCCCCGCCGTCGCGGCCCTTGTCCTTCGCGCCACTGGCCATTTTCCATAAATCACACTATAAGTTAGCGACATGCCTTCAACCAATCGCTGGGAGCAACTGAACCGAGAAATCATCGCCTGCGAACGTTGTCCGCGGCTGCGGGCGTATTGCCGGACGATCGCCCGTGACAAGCGACGCGCATACGAGAATTGGACTTATTGGGGGCGCCCGGTGCCGAACTTTGGCGATCGCCGGGCAAGACTGCTCTTGGTGGGACTGGCGCCGGCGGCCCACGGCGGCAACCGCACCGGACGGGTTTTTACCGGCGACCGCAGCGGCGACTGGCTGTTTCGAGCGTTGCACAAAGCCGGCTTCGCCAATCAACCGACTTCGACGGACTCCGCCGACGGCCTGAAGCTGATCGATTGCGCGATCACCGCGGTCTGCCACTGCGCCCCGCCCGACAACAAGCCGCCGCTCGACGAGATCGCCGAGTGCCGCGATTGGCTGATCGAAACGATCGATGTCTTGCCGATGCGCGTGCTCTTGGCGTTGGGCCAGATCGGCTGGCAGGCGGCCCTGCGCGAGGCACGGCGCCGCGAGTGGCACAGCGGCAAAATGCCCAAGTTTGGCCACGGGGCGCTGGTCGAGCTGGCCGGCGATCGCTGGCTGTTGGGCAGTTTCCATCCCAGCCAGCAAAACACGTTCACCGGCAAGCTCACCGAGCCGATGTTCGACGAAGTGTTTCAGACTGCCCGGCGGTTGCTGAGATGATGGCGCGGGAGGCCTTGGCCCACGCTACACGCGACGCGAATGAGCTACTTTCGCACCAGCGAAAGGCGGCGATGGGCCTAGTGGTGGTGATGCCCCTCGCCGCCTTCGAACAACGAGCTGTGCTCGTCGCCTCGCGCGGCGATGTAGGCAATCAGGTCCAGGATCTCGTCGCGCGAGAGCTTGTCGAGCAGCCCCTTGGGCATGATCGACGTCTTGGCCTTCTCGCGCTCGTCGATCTCCGACTTCTTGAGCACCACCGGCTCGGCTTTGGCCAACGGATTTTCGATCACCTTCACGGTGTCGGCGGTCTCTTCCAAAATCAGACCGGTGATCGTTTGGCCCGAATCGGTCACAAACGTGTAGGTCTGGAACTTTTCGTTGATCTGCGCCGAGGGATCGAGAATCTCTTTCAAAATGTCGAGCGGCTGGTACTTTGCTTCCAGCTTCGAGAGATCGGGGCCGATCTGGTTGCCCACGCCGCCCAGCTTGTGGCAGGCCGAGCAACTCGCCACTTGGAACATCTGCTTGGCGGCGGCCAGCGACCGCCCCTGCGATAGCTCGTGGACCGGCTGGGCCAGGTCGGCCAGCTTCCACTCGGTGCGGGGCCGCCGGTCTTTTAACAGGTCGTCTTTGACGCTCAGCGGATGAGCCGCCAGATAGCTTTCGGGGTTGGCCAGGTACTGATCGAGGTCTTCCACCACATACATTGCCCCATACATTCGCCGCCAATGCCCCGGATAAGTGCAGACATAGGGATAGACGCCCGGCTCCTTGGGCGCGGTGAAGGTCAGCCGCTGCGCGCCGCGCGGCGGAACCAGTTGGCTGGCCAGCAGAATCTTGTCCGACGGGGGCACATACTGCCGCTCGACGGCACCGGGCTGCTGCGCCGTCGATTCGCCCAACAAACCCACCTCTTCCAAGGCGCCGGGCCGCACGATCACAAAGTTGTGCGGCATCAGGTCTGCGTTTTCGAGCACGAACTGCACGGGCTTGCCCGCCGCCAAGGCCAGCGTGTCTTGATCGTAGGACATGCGTTCGGGCAATGTGCCAACGCGGATCACGCGCACGCCCAACTCGCGCAGCTCCCCGCGCACCCGCCGGGCTTCATCGACCGGCAGCAGCGACGCCAGCGCATCGGAGAATTCGAGCATGTCGAGGGCGCTTTGCGCCGCTCGGTCTTCGACCGGCAGACCGCGGATTTGCGCCACGAGCACGTCGAGCAATGGCCGGGCTTGTTCTTTGGGCCAATACTGGCGACCGATGCGCTGCATGGCTCGCACCGCAGCCAAACGATCGACGTTCTCGCTTGCCAGGCCGGCCAGCGTCTGGAAGGTTTTGGTCTCTTGGCCGCGGACGTAGGTGAGCGCGTTCATCGCGGCCCGTCGCATCAGATTGCCGGCGCTGACTTCCACATCGAACTCGGCCTTGGTCTCGGGCGCGGGATTGCCGTCGCGGCGATAAACCTCGCGCTGCTGCTCGTCGAGCACGGCCAGCGTAAATCCTTCGAGCCGCTTGCCTAAGCCGCCGTCGCGCCGGTTATAGACGACGATTTTTTCGATTTCGTAGCTGTCGCCCAAGTCGACCTGCCACCAGGGCTCGGGCGCGTTTTCCTGAGTGTGCGTTTGCGTGCCCGAGTTGTAATCGCCGTTGGTCTTGCCGTCGATGGCTCGCTTGGCGTCGCCGCCATAGGCCGTGTTTTTTTGCGAGGCGCGGCCGCCGCGGGCGACATTCTGCCCGCCGCTGTAAACTTCGACCTCGGCCAGCGTCAGCGTGCCTTTGCGCGGCAGCTCGATGTGCACATAGCGACCCTGCGTGCCCTTCGATTTTTCGCCAGCCAACGGGGCGGGCAGGCCGCGCACCAGCGGCTCAATCTTCGGATACAATTCGGCCCGCAGCGCCGGATCGGACACCAGCGGCACGGCGCTGACCAGGTCGTAGAGCGCGGCGGCGCTTTGCATGCCAAGCTGCCAGGCTCGTTCGACCGAGCGGTCGATGGCGATCAAGGCCGAAAAGGCCACCTGCCGGATCACCGGCTGCCGCGCGGCGGTCGCCAACTTTTCGAGTTCGCCACGCAGCCTGGTCAGCTCCGCCGGCTTGCGCTCGGTGAGCAGCCGCACCAGATCGAATACGACACTCTGCTCGTAGTCGTCTTTCTTCTGGTCGATGGCATGAACGGCGTCGAGCAGCACCCGCAGGTCGCCCACGGGTTCCCCTGCCGTTTGTGGCCTTCCTTCGGGCGTTTGCGCGGCCGGTAGTCCCGGCCCTTGTGGCCGGCCGATGCCGCCCAATTTCGCCAGCCCGACCAGGGCCTCGCGGCGATATTCGTCGCGCACCCCCGGCCTGAACAGCAGTTCCAAATACACCGCTCGCGAGCGATCTTTCTTGAGCAACTGATCGAGGCTGATTTGGCGCAGAAAGAACCGCGCGCCGGCGTCGGTCGTCACCGGAATGTCTTGGCCGGCCGCCAGCGCCTTCTGCCAATAGGGTTCGAGCGCCTTGAGCGTCTCGCCGCGGGTGTATTTCAGATACTCATCATCGGGATGCTGCTGAGCGACGAGCACCACCTCGACGGCTTCGGGGGCCGTGTAGAAACTGGCGGCTCGCATCGCCTGCAAGCGCACCCGCGGGTCGTCGTCGCCAGCCAGCCGTTTGAGCCGATCGAGCGAATCGGACATGCGGTCGCGCCAATAGCACAGCACGCGCGTGGCCGCCGCCCGCGCTCGGCCATCGCGCGCCGCCAGCACTCGCTCGAGTAGGTCGAGATTCACCACGTTGTGTTGCTGATACAACCACAGCCCTTCGAGCAGGTGATGGTCGTAATCGGGGTCGCCTTTGCTGAGCTTGTCGCACCACGGCCCGAGTGCAGCGATCACTGCCTTGGTGTCGCGGCCGCTCAACTCGGTCCGCGTCCGATAGCGCACCCGGTCTTCGGGATGCTTCAACAAATCGAGCAGCTTCTCGATGGGCTGGCCGGCGATCGGCGGCGACTGGCTCAAAGGCCGGCCGATGGCCGTCAGGCGATAGACGCGGCCGTGCGTGCGGTCGCGGCTAGGGTCGCGCAAGTTGTGCTGCATGTGGCCGATGATCGGGTTGTGCCAGTCGGTGAAATAGAGCGCGCCGTCGGCGCCGATTTCCAAGTCGGCCGGGCGGAAATTCGGATCGTTCGACGAGACCAGCGGCTCCAACTCGGTGCCCGCGATGCTCGAACCCTTGTCGTCCAGCCGGTATCGCAAAATGCCCTGAAAGCCGATCACATTGCCCACCAGCAAGTTGCCCTGCATATCGGTGGGAAAGTGGCGACTCGATAGAATCTCGGTGGCTGGACAGGGCCGCGTCCGCTGTTGATACACTTGCGGCGCATGGGGATGTTTTTGCGGAAATTCCAGGTGACCGGAGAAAATCGCTCCGTGATAAGGCTGCGCTCCCGTGCCGTCGTGTACGATGTCTTGCCCCCAACGGTCGAACACGTGCCCGTGCGGATTCGCGAAGCCATAGGGAATATAGCGGTCGAGTTTGTAGGTGCGCGGGTCGAACCGCCAGACGCAGGCGTCGGTGTTGCGGACCGGGCCATAAGGCGTTTCGATCTGGGTGCGATGAAACACGCCCTCCTGGAAATAGACCGCGCCGCCCGGCTCAAACACAAAGCTGTTGGCGGTGTGATGTGTGTCTGCCGAGTCGATGCCGTCGAGAATGCGCACGCGCACGTCTGCCCGGTCGTCGCCGTCGGTATCTTTGAGAAACAACACGTCGGGCGTCATGGCCACAATCACGCCGCCGTTCCAAAACTCGAAGCCCGTCGGGTTGTGCAGCCGGTCGGCGAAGGTCTTGGCGCGGTCTGCCCGGCCGTCGCCATCGGTGTCTTCGAGAATCAACAGCTTGTCGTTCATTTCTTCCTTAGGCTTCCAATGCGGATAGCTCTGCCAGGCGCCGACCCACAGCCGGCCTTGCGTGTCGAACGACATCTGCACCGGGTTGACCAACTCGGGAAACATCTCTTCGGAGGCGAAGAGATTGACCCGCAACCCGTCCGCCACAGTCATCTTGCTGATTTCTTCCTCGCCGCCCAGAAACACATGGGCGCCGCCCGGGCCGGGGCCAGGCTTGTTGGTGAGCACGGGAATGAACGGCGGCGTATTGCCATCGTCCACGGTCTTGTCGCCGCCGGCCGCCACGGCCCACACCCGCTGGTCGCGGTTGGCCGCCATGACATCGAGCACTTCCAGCTCGCGCATCATCACTTCGCGGTTGGTCTGGTCGTTCACGAACTTCAGCCAGGACCGTCCGCCATACGAGGAATAGCCATCGGTGGTGCGATAGCGGTTGAACCAATAAAAGTTTTTGTCTTTCACCGCTTCACGCAGCTTTTCGAGCGCGATCTCGCCGTTCGCTCCGCGAAAGCTTGCCGCCGGCTCTATGCCGGGCAGCAATGCCTGCGCAATTGTCTCGGCAACCACGCGGTTGCCCGACTCATTGAGATGAACGCCGTTGATCGTGAGCTGCTCGTTGAATTTGGCATAGGCAGCCTGCGTGGGCTGAAACAGATCGACAAACGCCACGCCCGTCGCATCCGCCACTTCGGCCATCGCCCGGGTGTAGGCGGCCAGGCGCTGGTTGTTCTCTTTTCCGTCGGGCAGGTTGGCGTCGCCCAAATCTTCGTGCGCGATGGGCGAAAACAGCACCAGCCGCGGCGGACTTTTGCCGTTGTATTTCTGCTCCAGCGTATGCTTCACAAACCCTTCGAGATCTTGCTTGAACTTGGCAAGTCCCGCTTCGCCGGCGAACGATTCGTTGAAACCGAAGAAAGCAAAGATCACGTCGGTTTTCTGCTTGCCCAAATGTTCGTCGGGGCTGCCGAAACCTTCCGAGCGCTGGCGAATGGTCAGCTCATCGGCCGCGAAGCCCAGATTGCGAAACATCAACTGGTGATCGGGCAGCCGCGCTTGAACGAGCGTCTCCAGCCAGCCGTCGTGCTGCATACGATCGGCCAGCGTATTGCCGACGATCGACACATGGTCGCCCCGGTGGAACTCAAACGTAGCCCCGGCCCTCGTGGCCGGCACTTTCGATGTTGCGACGGCCTTCTCGCCGCCTTGGGCAAGCGCGGGTAACAGGGCGCCACCAATGGCGAGCGATAGAAATAAGCAACGCTGGATCATCAGATTCCTCAATTGATTGCAGCCGTGTGGACAACAACGGCCAACAGGCGGGCGTGGAGGCGGCCTACGCCTTCCACGGCTCTACTATGGTAGACGCCCGCTCGCCGCGCCGCAAATGCCACGACGACCGCACGGGCGCGCAGGTAGTTCCGGACCCTGTGGCGGCACGTGCTGTAATCGTATCGTCTGCGAGCGCCTGCTGGATCGCGAAGCGCCCTAAGCAGCGGACGAAAAATAACTTCGGCAATTGTCTTGGCCCTCACCTGACCTCTCCCGGAGGGAGAGGGATGTGTATGTCGAAGTTATTTTTCGTCCGCTCCTAAAGGCCGGGCGGCAGTGCGACGCCGGCTCCGGCTGCCGGCAACTTCGTTTTCACACGCCTTTGCTAGATTGACTTCACGTTGCCCAATGCGTTATGACCTACATTAACTACCATGTCCCGCCAAGCCATCTTCGAAGCCAGCGTCAGTTATTTTCTCGGTCCGCTTGGGCCGTTTCTCGAAGATGACTCGGTGACCGAAATCATGGTCAACGGGCATGACCAGATCTACGTCGAGCGCCGAGGCCGGTTAGAGGCCACGTCGGCCCGCTTTCCCAGCGATGACGCGCTGTTGTCGGCCATCCACAACGTGGCCCAATGGGTGGGCCGCGAAATCAACGACGAACGCCCGGTGCTCGACGCCCGGCTGCCCAACGGCTCGCGCGTTCACGCCGTGATTCCGTCGGCCTCGCGGCAGATTTATTTAACCATTCGCAAGTTTTCGCGCGAAACGTTGACGCTCGACGACCTGCTTCGCTTCGGCAGCATCTCGCCCGCCGCCAAAGAGTTTTTAGAGCTTTGCGTGCGGATGAAAAAGAACATTCTGATCTCGGGTGGCACCGGCACCGGCAAGACTTCGTTGCTGGGCGCGCTTTCGACGGCGATTCCCGACGAAGAACGGATTGTGGTCATCGAAGACACCTCGGAGCTGCGACTGATTCAGCGGCATTGCTTGTATCTGGAGGCCCGCCCGCCAAACGCGTTCGACCGCGGCGGTCTGACGGTGCGGCAGCTCTTCGTGGCCTCGCTGAGAATGCGGCCCGATCGAATCGTGGTCGGCGAGGTGCGGTCGGGAGAGGCGCTCGACCTGGTGCAATCGATGCTCAGCGGGCACGCGGGCAGCCTCTCGACCATCCACGCCAACAATCCCCGCGATGCCTTGACTCGGCTGGAGACCCTCTCGCTGATGTCCGATGTGGAGATCCCGGTTTACGTGGCTCGGGCGCAGGTCGGTTCGGCCATTCATGTGATTGTGCAACTGGCCCGGTTCGCCGAAGACGGCTCGCGAAGAATCACGCGGATCGCCGAAGTCCGCGGCCTGGACCAAGCCAACGGCTATCTGCTGGGCGAATTGTTCACCCACAAGGTTGCGGGCCGCACGCGCGCGGGCGAGCTCATCTCTGAACTGGCCGCGACCGGGCTGGCGGCGAGTTTTCGCGACGAGCTGGCTCAATATGGGCTGCAGAGAGATGTGAAGCTCACCGGGCCGCTGTGGGCCGATTAACTTGCACGACGCGGATCGGCCTCTTAGAATGCGGCTATGCGCCGCATGCGACCGGTCCATCTCGGAAATCGCCACCGGCGGGCCCGCGCCGGAGCGGCCACGCTCGACTATGCGTTGCTTTCGGGCGTGGTTTTGCCGATGACCGCCTTCTGCTTGTGGGCCGGGCCGCGGCTGATGCGGCAGGTGTACGAGCTCTTGCTGGTCTGCATCTCCTGGCCATTTATGTGATTGCTATGCATCCCCATCCCAAGCCTTCGCTGTATCCCAAGCCATCGCTGTGGCGTCTGCTTCGACGCCTCCACCACGATCAACGGGGCGCCGTGAGCTTCGAGACGATCTTGATCATCGCCGCCATCGCGTTGCCCATCTTGATCTTTTTACTCAAAGTGGGCTGGCCGAGGATCAAGGCGCTTTGGACCAAGGGAATGACCGACATCGAGGGGGCGCAGAACAACGCGGTGCAGTAGCCGCGCGGGCCGCCAAAGTCGCCGTTCGCGACGCGGAAGTTGGGGACTAGCACGTCCGCGAAAGGGACAAGGCGCGACATTCGCGGAGCGAAAGGGGA
>JAICLL010000098.1 GCA_025927475.1 Pirellulales bacterium | reverse complement strand
CCTAGCAGCGTCACCCCGCCACCCCCCGGCTTTATGCCGGCGGGGCGTTGATTGGACGCTAGAACCGCCGCCCGAATTAACCCATATTTGGTCTTGGGCCAACTGGCCGCCGCTTCGCGGCGGCCAGTAGGCCAACGAAGGGACTGTGCGCGGGGTCGGCCTCTAGCGTTCAATCATCGCCCGACCGAGACAAGCTCGGGTCGTGGCGGAATGCGATGCCGTGCCGGTGCGGAATGCGGCCAATGTCGTCATCCGCGCAAGACTGAGGCGTGGCAAGGCCGCCGGTGCCGAGCGACTACGTCGAATCGCGCCCCGTTGGGGCTGACGACTTGCTTTTGGGGACCGGTATCCCAGGGTTCCGCTGCGCTGCACCCTGGGCTGTCGAATCACGCCCGTACCGGGCTGCGCGCGGGCGGTGTGCGCTCGCTTGTCGATTTACTGACGCTCATTGACCGCTCGCCAGCCTTCTTGCCGGCGGCTGGGTTGGTGACGTTGCCGGGCCTTCTCCGCGGTAACATGCGCCGTGCTTGCTTGCCTACTTCCCGCTGATTTCATGTTCCGATTGACGGCGCGCGAGTTCAAGAATTTGATGTCACAATTTGCAACATCAAGTTCGCGCTGGGGCGGGCGGCGAAAGCTCCCGCTCGTATTTACCGAGCACGGCGCTGTTATGGCCGCTAGCGTTTTGAATAGCCCAACCGCGGTGGCGTCCAGCATCGATTCCGCGCCGCGGCTCAATGCGCTGGCATTGCAGACGACCAAAGTTTAAGCTCGGGTCGTGGCGCGCCGTCCGCCCCGCAGGGGCATGGGATTACAGCCAGGGGCAACGCCCCTGGTAGAACACCACGCCAATGTCGTCGTCATAGCCCCAACGGGGCGCCGGAATGGTCAATCGCTAACGGGCAATCGCCGGCCTCTCGCGCCCCGTTGGGGCTTACGACCCATGTTCTTGTGATTGGTCCAGGGGCGTCGGCCAAACTAGTCGCGGTCCCGGCGCGCCGAGATGACCAGACGGGCATCACAAATTGTGACTTCCATTCCGGCGCGGTAAAATCAACCTGTACTTTGCCGAAGGAGATCGCTCAATGTCCACCATGCCGGGCAACCCGACCGATGCCGTCGACGCTCCTGCTCAAGCCGCGGTTTTGCCGACCGCGGCGCCCGACCTCGACGAGATCGTACGGCGGTTTGAAGCCGCTGCGCATGATTTCGCGGTCGACGCGCCCGCACGGACCCACTTAATGAGCCTTTGCGCGCAGGTCGCGACGTTTACACGAGAGCTGTTTCCGGGCGAAACGCGCCTCGGAGTCAAAAACGATCCTGAAATCCCCGACGACCTGTTCTTCCAGTTCCGCGTCGAGGCCACGGGCGGCGTTGACGACATCGCCGCGCGACACGACCAGTGGCATGCTCGACTTTGCCAGTTTCCCGCGAAATTCTGCGGCCTGTTTCGGCTCTCTGTCGCGGTACGCTGATGGATCCGCGTGAATTCATTTCGCTTGCCATCCGCCTGTCGAGCAGCCGCCGCGAGGCAGAGCTGCGCTCCTCCGTCAGCCGCGCCTATGATGGGGCTTTCCATGCAGCCTGCGAGTTCCTCGAAGGTTGCGGCATCACGCTATCAGGCAAAGAGCTGTACGGGGCAGAGATTCACAAAAAGGTCCGGTTCTGCCTTCGCGAGTCCAGCAACCACGACGCTGCCAAAGCGGGTGAGCGACTGGGCTCACTTCGCGACGAACGGAACGAAGCCGACTACGATCTGAAATCAACGAAGTTCGATGCCCCAACGGTTGCCTTGCAGCTTCGGGTAACACACGAGATCGTCAATGCCATCGACCGGTGTCGCCAGGATCCCGCGTTCGCCGCGGTTCGCGACAAGATAAGAACCTACGCGCGCGATGTGCTTCGGCTCTCCATCGTCGGCGATGATTGATCTTCAGAACGCGACCCCGCGGCTCATCCTGCTCCCGATTTCTCGGCAGTTTCGGCGACCTACCTCAACCTTGGCCGATCTATTGGAATGTCGACGCGTCGAAGCCGGCTTAATGGGTCGTCGCCACGAAGAGCTTCGCGTGGAACGGCGCCCCGTTGGGGCTGACGACTCAATTAGCGACGATTAGGTGCGATTAGTGTTCCTTTTAACCGGCAGCGGCAGGCGACCACGAACACCATTGGGCACACGCCGAATTTTCACGCTTGAGCTCGGCGAGCAGTTCTTGCTCGCTGGGCAGGTGAAGCCGTCGGGGCCAGTCGGAACGTCAAAATGCAAATCGCAAAATGAAATGGGCAGTGCGATGTATCGACGCTCATTCTCCGTTTTTGGGATACGGCGCCATTCGGATGGCGGGCACCAGGCTCGGGCTGCGCGTCGCCGCCGATCAGTCGGGTCACCTCGCCACGCGCATTGATCACTCCGCGCGACCATGCGGCAATGTCCTCATCGAGAAGGTCGAATCCCGCGCCCAACTGAATGACCGCCCCGCGTCCCGCCGCCTCGCGCGTGAACTTCTTCTCCGCCCACCGCAAAGCGCGCCATTTGCCCGCCGGAAAACCGACCAAGCCAGATTTCTGGGAAGCTGCAAGGAGAGGACGAGGGATCGGGGGGCGGGGGATGGGGTGTCGGGATTCAGAGGTCGGGCTTCAGGGAGATGACGGCGCGTGTGCGCGACGTAAGTCATCATTCACGCGCAACGGAAATGCCCCCGCTGCAGCGGGGGCTGCGACCCAGATTCCTCGGGTTTCTTCGGTCTTTGCAAATTTGCACACACCGTGCGCGGTGAAGCTGCGAAAAACGACTTACGGCGATTTCGACGATCGCGAAGTTGGGGTGCTTGACGCGCGGAAGTAGTCTTCGCCGGAACCGACCAAGCCAGATTTGTGGAAAGCTGCAAGGAGAGGCCGAGGGATTGGGGGGCGGGGGATGGGGGGGCGGGGGATGGGGGGCCGGGATTCAGAGGTCGGGGTTCAGGGAGATAACGGCGCGTGTGCGCGACGTAAGTCACCATTCACGCGCAACGGAAATGTCCCCGCTGCAGCGGGGGCTGCGACCCAGATTCCTCGGGTTTCTTCGGTCTTTGCAAATTTGCACACACCGTGCGCGGTGAAGCTGCGAAAAACGACTTACGGCGATTTCGACGATCGAAGTTAGTGTGCTTGAGGCGCGGAAGTAGTCTTCGCCGGAACCGACCGAGCCAGATTTGTGGGAAGCTGCAAGGAGAGGCCGAGGGATCGGGGGGGCGGGAGATGGGGTCGGGATTCAGAGGTCGGGGTTCAGGGGCGACAAGGCGATGGGGCGACGGGGCGATGGGGCGAAGGCCTCGCGGAAAGTAAATAGGCAAGGGGGACACATAACGAATGCCCACAGAGCGCTGTTATCGTCGAATCCGAATGCGTCCGCGCGTGACCGTAATGATGACTGCTCCGGCCAACTCCACCCCGCGGTGCTCCAGAAGATCGGCCATGGCACGCACCTGTTCATCAACACTCAGTTCGACCAGACGGACGATGGGACCATGCGGTAATCAGCGAACGAAGATCAGTTCGCCAAAGTCTTTGTCCTCGGTGACCAAGACACGGTCATCCTGAAGCGCCAATGGCATGAACTGTTCGTCACTGCCCTTCGGATCGACAGCGACCGCGGACAAGACGTCATGCCCCTGACCTGCGAGAAAGGTTTGGAGAGCGCA
This sequence comes from Pirellulales bacterium, assembly GCA_025927475.1. Classification (GTDB taxonomy): domain Bacteria; phylum Planctomycetota; class Planctomycetia; order Pirellulales; family JAICIG01; genus JAICLL01. The sequence goes on along the minus strand of JAICLL010000098.1, from coordinate 19,080 downwards.
CGATGACACGCAGACGTCCAACAAGAATTTCATGGCGTCGGGGCGGTAGCGATCCGCTCCTGGACCTGCTCACCCGACAATGACCGGTGGGCGTAAGTCAGGCAAGCCTGAATGTCGGCCGGTTCCAGAAAAGGGAATTCCTGTAACAGTCTTTCCGGGCTGTCACCAGCGGCCAACATCCCCAGCACATGCTCGACGGCGATCCGCATCCCGCGAATGATCGGTTTCCCGCCGAAGATCTTTGGATCGATCGTGATGCGTTCGAGCAGTTCGTCTTCTGGCATTGTAAATTTCCTTCTCCATCCTAGACCGCTCGCGCCGTTGGCCATTCTACGCAAACGATTTTCCCAGAGTCAAACCCTTACGTGTGGCGAGCCGCGAAAAACGACTTACGGCGATTTCGACGATCGAAGTTGGGGGGCTTCACGCGCGGGAGTAGTCTTCGCCGGAACTCGAAACGATGACAGAATCCGTGAAAACCGACCAAGCCAGATTTGTGGGAAGCTGCAAGGAGAGGCCGAGGGATAGGGTCGGGGATCGGGGGCCGAGATTCAGAGGTCGGGGGCCAGGGACGACAAGGCGACAAGGCGGCGAGGCGGCAAGGCGATGGGATGGCTAGTCGAGGGCCCGCTGAATCCCGAATGCCGAACCCTTAAGGGCTTGCATAAGCCAAGATTGATGTTTTGAAGCGTAGCGTCATCTACTTCCGCCGCATGGTGTTGCGCGATGCAAGCGAGAGGGTCGGGCTCTGTTCTCCGCAAGCAAACGCGATTCTGCCCAAGGCCGGCGTGTTTCGCCACGACGTGCGCCGCGCGACGTGCGGCCGCCCGTGCAACCTCGTCGAGAACGAGTGGCCAGCCGCTGGCGGAGTTGATGTGGCACAAGATTCTTGCGAAATTCGGCGTTTTTGCTAGCGTGACGCGACAACGCCGTACAGGCCAAAGGTGGGACTCGCTGCGCTCGGCCCACCCTACTTTGCGCGTCAACAGCGAAGTGAAATTACTGATGTTCGAACCACCACCTGCTTCAATTCCACCACTGCCTCTCCGTCGCGACGTGCAGTTTGAAAGTGCCGGCCTGATGTGCGCCGGCTGGTACTATGTGCCCGGCGATTGGCGGCCGGGCGAGCGCCGGGCGGCGGTGGTCATGGCGCATGGTTGGGGCGGCGTCAAAGAGATGTCGCTGGCGAACTTCGCCCAGGCGTTTGCCGCGGCGGGCCTGGTGGTGCTGGTCTTCGATTATCGCTTTCTGGGCGCCAGCCAAGGCGAACCGCGGCAGCAGGTCATTCCGCGACAGCAGCGGCTCGATTATCGCAACGCCATCACGTGGATTTCGTCCCAGCCAGAAGTCGATGCCGAGCGGATCGGCATCTGGGGCACGTCGTACAGCGGCGGGCATGTGTTGGCCGTGGCCGCGGAAGATCGCCGCGTAAAAGCCGTCGTCGCCCATGTGCCGGCCATCGATCACCGCGACACCGTGCTGCGCTGGCTGCGGGGCGGCCTGGGCCGGCAGGTGATGCAGGGCGCGGGGCTGATCGTGCGGCAATTGTTGCAACCACACCGGGCCGTCACCGCCGCGATCGTGAACACGCCGGGCCGCTTTGCCACGTTGCCGGGCGACGAAGCCTACCGTTGGCAGTGCCAGGCCGCGCCCCATGCGCCGGCCTGGCGGAACGAGGTGACCGTGCGTTCGATGCTGGCGGCGACGCGGCTCGACGTGCGCCGCTATCTGCCGCGCATCGCGCCCACGCCGCTGTTGATGATGATCGGCAACCGCGACACCTACTGCTTCAGCGACGTGCAACGGCGCGCTTTTGCCTCGGCCGGCGAACCAAAAAAGCTGCTCGAGTGCGCGGGCGGGCATTTCGATTTCTATGACGAGCCGGGGCTTTCGCAGGTCTTGCCCGATGAGACCCAGTGGTTCTGCCGGCACCTGGCGGCGTGACCCGTTGGTAACCGAACGAATTGACGCGAGTGCCAAGTTCCTGTCTGAATTCGACAAGGTTTGCCCGATTCGGGTGGCCTTTTGGCTCAAAGCGTCGGATGAGAGTCCTTGGTATCTTTATGTCGCGTCGGAACAGATCAACGATACGAACTTTGGTGCGGCCTATGGCGATGTTGCGCGCGTCGCACAAACAATTCGTGATCCTAATTTTGACGCGATGCGTATCAAGGTCGCGGGAGTGGACGATCCGTTCGCCCGAGCCGCAATCGGCGTTCTTGAACGAAATCCCGATTCGATTCCAGCTTGGCTGCACAACTGCACCTTCGGCCAGGCGCACGTCGAGGCCGTTTACATCTATCCGCTGCCGCTGGGCGTGGGCAGTTAGAATGATCGGCGAGCGCTCAGGTCGCTTATCGCCGCTCGGCGCCGGCGGCGGTCCAGCCTTCGAGGGGCGCGTCAGATTCAGCCGCGAAGCCGGCATCGCGCGCGGGCCGGTCGGCGTCGTCGTCCGCCCGAGAGAGCGGCTCGCGCCGGCCGCGGTCAGCCGCCGAGGCGTGGCGATCTCGCTGGCTGGCCGACAGCCGCTGGTGGTCGCCACGCTCTTCCAGTTCCGCCAGCTCCTCTTCGGCCTGCTTGACCTGCTCTTCCAGATTGCGGCTGTGCGTTTTGAGGTTTTCGTTCTCAGCCAAAAGGGCGTTCTTCTGCTCGAGCAACGCCTGATTGTGCATCTCAGCCGCGTCGAGCTGACTTTTGGGAACGAACTGGCAACCGGAAAAACTCAGCGCTAGCGCCGCGAGCGATAGGCCAAACAGCGCGCAGCCACGTTGTTTGGCGCCACGTTGTTTGCCGCCACGCGGTTTCGTGCGGCGCTGCTTCGCGCTGTTTCGTGCACCGCCACTGCGTTCCTTTGCGTCGTACATGATTCGACTCCTTTCGAATCCACCGGCTGAATGACTTGAAACGCCATCCTCAGCGCCTACGCCCCAAACATGCTCAGCACCATGTCCATCAAGGGACTGGTCGCCGGATAATGCCCGTCCCAGCTCCACATATTCCGCATCAGATCGAACATCATCATGCCGGTGAGGGCGAGAAGCAACACGCAGAACGAGAGAAACATCACGTTCACCCAGGTGTATTGGGCCTCGCGCACCGGGGCGATCATCATGGCGCCGGGGGCGGCGGCCATCGTGGGCGACATGGCCAGGCCGGCTCCCACGTCGACCGGCGGGCCCAGCGCGTCGCCCATGCCCAGGTCGTCGGCTTCGAGCATGGCGGTGGCGGCGGGCGGGCCGCCCAGCACGGCGCCCGCGTCGGTAAAATCGCTGTCGCTGTCCAACGCGATCACCTGCGAACCGCTGTCTTGCGATTCGTCGTCGAGCGATTCTTCCAGCGGCGTGAGCAAAAAGTCGTCTTCGCCCTGCAGCTCCATCACGGCGTCGGAATCAAACTCGGCGCTGTCGCTCAGCGTGCCGCTGTCGCTGCTGTCGCTACTGCTGCTGCTCAGGTCAAACGACGAATCGCCGTCGTCGGCCGCGCCCAGTTCGAGCGGCTCTTCCAGCGAAAGGCCGCTGTCGCTGGGGTCGATCAGGTTGATGCCGCTGTCGCCCGGGCTGATGGTGATGTCGCTGCCGGTGCCGGTGCCGGGCGAATCGAGTACGCTGCCGGCTTCTTTCAGCTTCACCGACGAACCGGCCGCGGAGTCTTGCAGGCGAAATACGTCGCCCTCGTCGGCGGCGCCGAGCGTCAGATCGCTGCCCGAGTCGATCGACTTGCTCGAACCGTCGGTGACCAGCGTCAGATCGCTGCCGCCGTCGATGCCTTCGCCCGTGCTTTCCTGCGTGACGAGCGTCAGATCGCTGCCGGAACCTTGTTTCTTATCGGAGCCTTCGGCCGCGAGCTCGATGGGCGATTCGCTGTCCAGATCGACCGGCAACACGTCGCTGCCGCTGTCGTGCCGGCTCGACCCCAGCACCGAGCTGCCCGGCGCATTCTCTTTGCCGATCACCGTGCTCGAGCCTTGCCCGATCAGTTCGACGCCACTGCCGATGGCCAGCTTGATGTCGCTGTCTTCGGGCGATTGGCCTTTGCCCGGCGGGCCGATGATCGTGCTCGATGTGCTGGCGCCCGAACCGCCGAGTTCGATCTCGCTGAGCAGCACGATCTCGTCGCCCTCGCTGTCCTCAGTGGCGCTGTCCTCGGTGGCGCTGTCTTCAGACGCGCTTTCCGCAAAAGCGCTGTCCTCGAAGGCGCTGTCCTCAAAAGCGCTGTCCTCAAAAGCGCTGTCCGAATCGGCCAGATCGACCGGCAGGCTGCTGGAATCAGAAGCGGGGGCGGCGGCGCGCTCGGCCAGCTCGACCTTCAACCGCTCGATGTCGTCGGGCTTGAACTTCCACGTGGCGCCGTCGCGATATCCGTAGATGTCGCGGTTCTCGCGCATCGAGTTCAGCTCGTCGGGCGAAACACCCAACGTCTTGGCGGCTTCATCCAGAGGCACAAGTTTACCGGCCATGCAAATCTCCCAGCATCAATGCCGCCCGGCTCAAGGCGGTTTGCCGCCGGCCAGACTGACACGGGCGCCGGCGGCGGCTCAACGACGTTTATTGGGTTCGACCTGTCCGCGCACTTCCCGCGGCAGCGGGCCCGTGGCGTTGAATTCTTCCATTTGCAGGTCCCATTCGCACTTTCGCACGCTGACGAGCTGAACGTACTCGCCGCCCGACGCCTTGGCATCGACCAGATACACAGCCATCGTCCGGGTTTTCGGATCGATGACGGTGATCTGTTGGCCGCGATCGGCCGCGGGGGCCGACAGGGCGATCAAGCCGGGCTGCGCGGCGACCTCGTGCGGTCCGAATCGCTCGGCCAAGGCCGCGCGATCGTTCCAGCCGCCGACGCCGAAAACGACAAGACCTGCAATCACGAGCGCACCAACGACCGCTGCCTTCATGAAACACCCGAAGCTGTTGAAACAACGGGAATTGGGGCTCGTACACCCATTGTAAAAGCCCTGCATCCCAATGCAAGAAAAATGCGGCAAAACCGCCATAAAGTCGCTTTCGCCGGGGCGAAAGCACGCCAAAGTCGCCTTTCGCTCCGCGAAAGGGCGGCCTTTTTTTGCGGCCGACGCCACCACACCGACGACGTGAAAATCGCCCAAAGACTTGAAGGGGCCAAAGTTTACCGCCGCCCGACGGGCCGGACAAGGCCAGTCGGGGCGGGGTTGCCGCTTATGCAACCGCCATCAGGCCGTGTTGGACGCTTGATGCGATCCGCGCACGCTGCCACACGGCGGTCGATCGGTCGGCCGCTTCTTGTAGCTTCCCAGGAATCTGGCTTGGTCGGTTTTCGGCGGTCGAAGAAAAGCGTTCATCATACGGTCAGAGACGGTCTTGTGCTGAGCGACTCGCGAGCGTTTGATGGCGGCGCCTGCGGGCGGCACGCATTACGCCAGCACCGCCTCCACCACGCGTGCTGGCTGGCCACTGGTGAGTTGCTGCTGGCGGCCGTTGCTATGGTAGACCAGCTTGCTGTGGTCCAAACCGAATTGATGCAGAATGGTCGCCTGGTAATCGTTCGGAGTGACGACGTCGACCGCCGCCTTGTGGCCGACTTCATCGGTCTCGCCAAACACCATGCCCGGTTTGAAACCGCCGCCGGCCAGCCAGATGGAGAAGCCTTGGCCGTTGTGGTCGCGGCCCACCTGGTCGTTCAATTCGCCCTCGCAGACCGGCAGGCGGCCGATTTCGCCGCCCCAATGCACGATGGTCGATTCGAGCATGCCCCGCTGTTTGAGATCGCTTACCAGGGCCGCCGCCGGTTGGTCGGTGCGGCGGCAGATTGCCGGCAGGGCGGTGCGCAGGCTGCTGTGGTTGTCCCACGGTTGACCGCCCAGAAACAACTGCACGAACCGCACGCCGCGCTCGACCAGGCGGCGGGCGATCAAGCAACGAGTGCCGTAGTCGCGCGTGGCCTCCTGATCGAGACCGTAAAGCTTGTGGATAAATGCCGGCTCTTGGGCGATATCGAGCGCCTGCTTGGCTTCGACCTGCATCGCGGCGGCCAGTTCATAGCTGGCGATGCGGGTCTCCAGGTCGGCTTCGCCTGGGTGCATGGCCAAATGACGCCGGTTCAGTTCTTCCAGAAAGCTCAGGTTCTGCCGTTGCAGTCCGCCGCGCAACTGCGGCGGCGGGTCGAGATTCAGAATTCGCGGCTCTTGGGGCCGCAGCACGGTGCCCTGATAAAGCGGCGGCATAAAGCCGCTCGACCAATTGTGCGTGCCGTCGACGGGATGCCCGCCCGGATCGGAAAGCACCATGTAGGCCGGCAAGTTCTGCGATTCGCTCCCCAGCGCGTAGACCAACCAGCTTCCCATCGTCGGCCGCCCGGTGACGCCGGCGACGCCGCCATGAAAAAAGCGGATCGACACCTCGTGGCCATTGTGGCCGGTGTGCATCGAACGGACCACGCAGAGGTCGTCAACAATGCCGGCCGTGTGCGGCAACAGCTCGGAGACGTCGGTCCCGCACTGGCCATGTTTGGCAAACTTGAACGGGCTGCCGAGCAATTTCTTGCTGGCCCGGTTGACGAAACTAAAGTGGATGTCGTCGCCATAATCCTTGCCGTTGAGCGCCGTCAGCTCCGGCTTCGGATCGAGCAGATCGACGTGCGACGGGCCGCCGTGCATGAACAGCGAAATCATGGCGGTGGCTTTGGGTGCGAAGTGCGGCGGCCGCGGCTTCAGGTCGAGCGGCAGATTTTCACCCGGCTTGCCCAGCGTTTCTGCAGCCAGCAAACGATCGTCGTTGAGCAAGTGCGCCAGCGCGAAGCCGCCAATGCCAAAGGCCGACTGAGCCAGAAACTCACGCCGGCTGCGAAAGGAGGAATTGTACATCGATATAATTGATTATGGGTTTTCTGGATTAAATACGGGGATGCCTTCCGCAGCAGCCACCGACAGCAGTTGCTTATCGGATGAAACTAGCTGATCGATCATCCCCCGATGCCGCAACTCGAGAGCCACCGCCAACTGCAGCGCGTCGAGTGTGCGAATAGCTCGAGTTAGGCCATGCTGACTAATCAACCGGTCCGCCTCCTTGAAGTGCCTGACGAGCAACCGAGCCAATTTCGGTCGTCCGCTGCCCACATCGGTCAGAAAGCGTTTTCGCAGCACTGCGAATGCAGAAGCGGAAAGATGTCCGGTGCGGACCTTGCCTGCGAACACCGATATTGCTTCGACGACCCCAATGCGCGAGACGTACAGGTCCCTCCCCGAATCAGCCCACTGGCGATCGACCTCGGCCGAGCCAATTTCCACGTGGTAATGCTTGGCCAGGGCGCTCGTATCGAGAAAACTGCCGGGCATCTAATGCTCATCGCGCTCTGCGGAACAAGCGTCGGTTAGAGATCCGGGAATGACAGACAAAGCCTGCCGAACCTCTTCCAAGGTAACATTCGGGTCCCCCTCTGACCGGCAATAGATCAGAAACGCCTTATCCTCAAGGTCCACAGAGTCGCCTGGTGTTTCGTCGATTCGAAGCAGCACCCGTTGTTTAGGACGAAGCGATAACTTCTCCAGCGGGCGCAAGACGCCGTCATCATAGATCGCTTCAACGGTCTGGTACATTGCGCTCCTCCTTGCGTGATTATAATTCGATTCGGATGTTCCGCCAGCCGTCAATCGACATACAAAAACTCATTGGAGCTAAGAAGTTGCTGGCAAAGGTTCGTCAACGCGACAAGTTCGCGGTCCGTTTTGCCGTCACCCGCCGGCAAGGCGGCGAGCTGCCCGGCGACAAACTGACAGGCGGATTCCAGTTCTTCGAACGTGGCTTCGCGTTGGTAGGCGATCTGCCACGCATAAGCGATCTGCTGTGGCAGCGGTTGCAAGGCGGGCAAAGCAAAGCCCGCGGGCGTCTCGGATCGCACGCGCTGGGCAAACAGCCCGGCCTGCTTGAGCACGAACTCGCTGTTCATCAACATCAGCGACTGCGGCGCTCCGGTGCTCGGCATACGCCGCTCGCAGTTGAGTGTCATCACCGGCGCGTCGAACGTCGTCAGAAACGAGACGGGCTTCGACCGCCGAACTTCCAGGTAGACGCTGCGGCGGGGCAACTCGTCTTTGACGACGACCTGGCCCACCGAATCGTCGACCACCGGCACGGCCGGACCAAACGGTTGGCGGTCGAGCTGGCCGCTGGCCGCGAGCATACGGTCTCGCAGCGTCTCTGCCTCCAGCCGCCGTATCGGATAGTGCCAGTAATAAGCATTGTTTCCATCCGCCACTCGGGGATTGACGTTGTGGTGCAGGCGTCCCGCCTGCTCGTCGGCGGGCGAGACGCCCGCACCACAAGCCGGCCGCGGCAGCGACGACTGCCGGTAGACCGTCGAGAGCATCATGAGTTTGTGCATTCGCTTCATGCTCCAGCCCTGGCGCGCGAATTCGTCGGCCAGCCAGTCGAGCAGTTCGGGGTGTGTGGGCCGCACCCCGAGCCAGCCAAAGTCGCCGGCCGTCTCGACCAACCCGCGACCGAAATGATTGAGCCAGATGCGATTGACCAGCACGCGGCCGGTGAGCGGATGCTGGCCGCTGGTCAGATGCCTGGCCAGCGCCAGTCGCCGGCCCGAGGTTGGCAGCAACGGATCGTCGCCGGGAATCTCGAATCGCCGTCCCTCGGCGGCCGCGATGGTCAAGTCGCCGGGCGATACTTCCTGCTTCGGCTGGCGATAATCACCGCGGTAAAAAACATGCGTGGCCGGCAATGTGCCCGGCAACTCGTTGACAACGCTCACGAAGTCTTCGACCGGTTTTTCGGCCCGCTTGGCGGCGATCTTGGCCTGGTCGGCTTTCAGTTCGTCGGCGGCCGCCTGATTGTACTGATAGAGCACGCCGGCCGAGATGTTCACCTTGGGATTCGCGGCCAGCAGTTGCTTCTGCTCTTCCGTTCGCTTGCCGGCGGAAGTGTGGTAGGCGTCGCGCAGCTTGCCGCGCAGCTCGTCGGGAAACTTTTCCAGTTCCTTCTCCAATGCCTCGCTGAGCAGTTTCGCTTGTTTCGCGTTGTAGGCGTCTTGCAGCACTTTCGCCTCGGCCTCGACCGCCGCCGCCTTGGAGCGGTCTTGGTCGGTGTAGAGCGACACCAACCGCTGCGCCGGCCGCCGCCAATGAGCCGGATCGAGGGCCGGCTCAAACACCGCCCGCAGCCGGTAATAATCTTTCTGTGGGATTGGGTCGTAGCGGTGATCGTGGCATTGGGCGCAGCCAACGGTCAGTCCCAGCAGCGACGAACCGACGATCTTCAGCGTGTCGGCCAGCTTTTGGTTGGCGCCTTCCGCCGTGTTGCCGCCGGTGGTCGTCGGGTCGGCCGCCGATTGCAAAAAGCCGGTGGCGGCCAGCGTTTCGATCTGCTCGGGCGTGAGGTTGCTCCACGGTTGGGGCACCAGCTCATCGCCCGCGAGTTGCTCGATGAGGAACTGGTCGAACGGCTTGTCCGCGTTGAACGCGCGGATCACGTAGTCGCGATACTTATAGGCGTAGGGGCGCGGCGTATCGTCGCTACCGTTGCCTTCCGAATCGGCATAGCCGGCGACGTCGAGCCAGTGTCGCCCCCAACGCTCGCCATAGTGCGGCGACGCCAGCAGGCGATCGACGAGCCGCTCATAGGCCAGGTCGCTCGTGTCGGCCAGAAACTCGGCGATCTCCTGCGCGGTAGGCGGCAGGCCGATCAGGTCGAACGAGGCGCGGCGGATGAACGTCAGCCGGTCGGCATCGGCGGCGAAGCGAAGTCCGTTCTCGCGCAGCCTGGCGAGCACGAAGGCGTCGATCGGCGTGCGCAGGATATCGGCGCTGGGTTGTTCGGCGAGCGCCGCCTCGTCACGGACCACATTGGCAAGCGGTGGAGGTTCGGCGCGGCGAATCGGCTGGAACGCCCAGAAGGCCCTTTCTTCGGGCGTGATGTCGATGCCCTGCGGCAACTGTTCCGGTTCGTCGCGCAGTGTGGGAGCGCCCGCGGCGATCCAGCGCTCGATGGCGGCAAGTTGCTCCGGCGGCACTTTCTTTTCGCCCGGCGGCATTTCGCCGGCCTTGGCCCGCGTCAGCAGCAGACTGGCGGCGGCATTGCCGGGCGTGACGGCCGGCCCGCCATCGCCTCCGCGGACGATGAACCGCCTTAACCGCAGATCGAGCCCGCCTTCGACCATCTCGCCGCCGCCGTGACAGTCGAAGCAATATGCCTTGAACACCGGTCGCGCATCACGCTCGAAGCTTGGCACGTCGTCTGCCCGTGCCGTGAAACACAGGGTGGGCAGCACCATGACCGCAAACATCAGCAACTGGCAACGACCTCGATCCATAGGCAACGACAGACGCAACGAGGTTGGCACTTCTTTTCGATTGTCCGGACCAACCCGGCTGCGTAGAAACTGTGAAATACCCGGCTTGTCTTCCGCGCGGACGCGCACCGTCACCGTCATCATTCCGACTTGCACCACGAGCAGATTTGGACCGCTTGTTCCCCAACGGAAGCCACGTATCGACTTGTAGGGAATGAGCCTGAAATCTTGCAGCAGGCCGTTGTCGCAGAGTTCCAGGCAACCCGATCGCCACCAGAACCCCAGGACTGCCAACGCCGCCAAGACGCCGGCTTGAATGGCCATGGTGTTCAATAAGGGAGTCTGGTTGGCCGCCGGGATTTCGACAAACGAAACGAGCGCGACCATCGCGAGCAGGAACAGCGACCCCGCCACCGAGCAGACTGCGGCCAGGGCGGTGACCGACAGGGGAAGCCGATACCGGGCGGCGCCGGCGCGGCGCTCTTCGCGCAAGCGAAGCACGCAGCCGCCGACGATGGTCGCCACAGCGCCGGCAGCGACGTTGCCCCAGATTTTGGCCAACGCCTTGCGCTCGTCGGCGGTACGGTGCCTCAGCCAGGGACCGAGGCCGGCCAGGCAGACGGCAGTCGCGGCCGTCGCGATGAACATGCCGCGCAAGCTGAAACGGACCCGCGACTCCAGGGGCGCAGCCGCGCGATCAACGGGCGTGGGCAATGGCCGGTTCACGTGCGCTGCGATTCTCCTATTCGGCGGCAATCAGCGCCCAGCACACAATTGCACTGCACACCGTGCTCCAACGACCGAACCCCTTGTAGATCTGTGCGGCAATCGCCGCCTGCTGTTTCAGGCTGCCTTCGGCTTTGATCTGCGGATCGGAGACGTTCCGCACCGCCACCCAACGCGGCGGGGCGCCGCTCATCTGCTTGGCAACCATGCCCAGCATAGCGTCGCCCATCTCGGACACGGCGCCCCATCCTTGCAGGCGAAAATGATCGTCCGACGTGTCGAAGCCAAAGAAATCGGTGGTCACGACCGACGAGGCCAGTGACTTGGCGATCGTGATTTTAGGGGGCCGCGTGTTGCCCTTGGGCAACTGATCGGCGTTTGCCTTGAAGAGCCGCCTGGCTTCAGCAACGTATCGCGTGTGGGGAGCGCTGTTCTTGTACGCCGCCGCGTGAAAAGGCGCTTTTTTGAGCCATCGTTCGGAGTCGAAACGCACGATCGGGCTGACAATCACGTCGCCCACTTCACGCGTGCTGCCAATGCCGCCTGCCGTGCCCGTGGTGATGACCAGCTTGGGACGGACTTCGTCGATGATCTGCAGCCAGACGTCGAAGTTGGGCAGTGTTCCGTCGCCTTGTGGAAGCTGCTTCGTGTCTTGCGAGAGGTGCGAATCCGATTTGAAGATCACCGCCTTTTTGGCGCCGATGGTTGTCGTCCAATAGGCTCCCAGCCGCCCCGCCTCCAGCGCCGGGCAACCCTTGCGCATCTTGCGAGAGATCGTCGCAAAGTTGTGTTTATAGGAAACATAGTCATTGCGAGAATCCTTGCCCGGTGTGAGCACGCGGCTCAGCGCGTGGCCTTCGTCGACGGTCCACGTCACCACCAGCACGTCGGCTCGCGGCAGTGGACGATTACTTCCGCCGGCCGGTTTCGGGCCGGTTTTGGGGGCGAGACCCCTTGGCCAAGGGATGTCTTCAAATCGCGAAAGCCCCGTAGCGGTGGTGAAGGCGAAGAACTCTCTGCCGGCCGGCGCTTCGGAGTCGAAGTCGATGATCTCGCGCCGTAGATCTTCTGGTTCGGCCAGCGGCCTGGCCGCCGGCGCGAACGCGAAAGTCGCGGCCGGCGCCGGTTTGGCGATCGGATCGAAGCCCAGGTTTTGCCGCACCCATGCGCGATCGACAATCATAAAGCGTTCCTACCTTTTCCGAGGATGCCGAGGTAGCATCAGATCAATTCGTCTTGGACCCGATTTTTCAGGCTCGCAAGCAGGTCGGTCTCTCCGACTTCGATCTCGGTGTCACGGTCGCCGCCGTGCAATTTGAGACGGTATCGGAAAGCATCTGCGCCGGTCTGCGGGGAAGGAGCAGCACTCGTCCGCGATTTGAAGAGCGCGTCGACCGAGTCCCGTTCGTCGGCGCTCAACTCACTCCCGCGCAGCGACGCCCGGCTACGAAGGTGCGAGCCCGGCAAACCGATGCCGGCAAGGCCCCCCAGCCTTTCGATCTCCAAATGGTCTTCGGGCTTCAAGATGGTCTTCCGCTCCTCAGAGCCCCACTTTCTTCCAACCGGCATCGACCGCGGCCGCCACCGCGGCTTTGCCGGGATACATCTGCGTCGCAAGCTGACGAGCACGCGCGGCGAACTGAGGCATCGTCATGTTCGGCATGGCGCCCGACGTGGTGAGGACAGCATACCAAATCTGACCAATGCGCTCCCAGCTTTTACCGCCCAGAGTCTGGCAGGCGGTTGCGAAGGCCATGTTGGGAGGGCCGCTGGAATAATGCGGATCCATTCCGGCAGTGACCTGCGAATACTGTGTCGGCTGGGCGGCAAGCGCACCTTGGTCGGCGGGATTGGCCATATTGCGAAGGCAGCGAAAACCCTTGGCCTTGGCCACGGGGCCGACGATGTCGGCGCCGATCAACCAGTCGGCGCTGCTTGCGTTCTCCCCCGCCTGCCATTGGCGGAACATCGATCCGAAGCAGTCCGAAACGCTTTCGTTGAGCCCTCCGGCGTCTCCGCGATAGCTGAGTTGAAGGCTGTGCTGCGTCACGCCGTGCGTCAGCTCGTGGCCGATCACGTCGTTGCCGCCGGTGAAGTCGGTGAAGATCTTGCCGTCACCGTCGCCGTAGACCATCTGCGTGCCGTTCCACATGGCGTTGTTGTAGTTCTTTCCAAAATGGATCGAAGACATCATCGTCATGCCGGCGTCGTCGATCGAATTGCGATTGAACACCGTTTTATAAAACTTGGCGACCGCCGTCGTCTCGACGAACGCGCGTTTGGCGGTGCGATCCTTCGATTTGCCGGGGTGCGCAACCGACGTACCGGGCAGGTTCTGTGAGTGTTTGCAATCGTAGACCGTGATCTTCGGCGACGCCGCGAGTTCCACGAGGTGCGCGCCCATGGCGCGGGCCACGCTCGTCAGCTCGGCGTGCTGTTGCCGCAACGTCCGTAGCAACTCGGTGATGCGAGCCGAGTCGGCCGCTGCCTTGCGCAGCTCGGTAGACAGCTTCTTATCACCGGCGAAACGGTCAAGAACGTCCTTCGGCACGATGCAGCAAATGTTCTGGCACATGCGTCTGTCCTCGATTGTCCTCGGTGGAACCCGCTTGGCTCGTGGGCGAGCTGAGGCATTATCGTTGGTTGACGATCCTGGAATCAATGGCCTAAACCGGCTACGGCAAGCTGGGCCTGTTTTAATGCGCGCTCATTGATGGAACATGGAGGCCGACACGTAAGCGAGGGATTCCTTCGCTGAGACGCTTCGCACGCGAGTTCTCCTCCGCCTCGCCGAGCAAGTCGCAGCTCAATCGTCGACAGGCGCATGCCTGGCCCGTAGAATTGTACAAGTCCTGCCGCGTAGCCGCCTGCCGGCGATGAAGAGGTCGTTGTGCCTGCCGATTCCCCGTCGCAACCTTACCATCTGACGCTGATCGAACTGGTGTTCAACTACGCGCTCTACGGTGGTGTTGGCTACTGGCTAGGGGGAGTGATCGGACTGTGCCTCGGTGGGGGAGTGATAACGGCTCGTTATGCCTACCTAATCTGGGTCGCCATCTCGAACCAACCTGCAGCGCCATCTTCCGCCCCAATGGAATCGACGGGTTTTTCGACTTCCCAGGAATCGCCCACCGGCGGGCAAAGCAGCAACGATGCGGTCTGAGGAGGGCCACCGGATAACAACGTCCGGCGGCGTGGCTACCGCCGTGGTGACTTGCGTACCTGGCGCCCGACCACGATCACAATGCCGCCCATCGCAATGATCAATAGCAACGCCCCTGGTATCATTAGGTATAGCATTCCGGCCATCTCATCAAGTCGCGCGTCGATGAGCATTGCAGCGGCCGAGAAAACTTCGAACAAAAATAGCTGTGTCAGCAGGATCAGCGGCGAAGCATGAGGGCGGTCAACGGCGACGTACGCAAAATAGACGTACGCAAGGTAGAGGATAGCTATCCCCCCAAAGCTAGAGAAGAAGCCGAAAAGCGAACCGTTCGCGCCACGCGTTACGGCGAACGACGCAATTCCGAAGAGAGATCCGAAGATGACGGTCATCACCGCGGGACGTGCGGCAATTACGATTTCCATATCCTCGCTTTCTCGTGTGAACCTCGGCGCAGCCGATAAGCGCAGGTCGCAAAGCACAGCCCGGCGGCGGCGAAATGCGTGACGACGAAACCGGTCCGGTCGCCGTGGGCCGCGCTGGCGCAAACCGCCACCACGAAGGCAATGGCGGCAGTCGTCCAAAAGATCGAAGCCAAACGGAGCTGAATGCCCGGACGTTCCATCTCAACAGCCTAATGGATGTTCGCTAGGCTGCAAACCGACCAAGCCAGCGGCGAGGGTATGATACGGTGAGAGGACCGATTCGCTTCGGCCCCCTCGGGATCGTTGCGCTGAAAGCCTCACCGGCGGCGCCCCCGCTGCTGGGCGGTTGGATCTGCCGATGTTTTGCCTCAGTCGAAACTGGAAGAACGCTCTGTTTGGGTTAGCATAAACCCAAAAGGAGGTTCTTATGAAGAAGCCGCGTCGTGTTTTTCCAGCCACTGAGAAGGTGGCCGCTCTCAAAAGGCATCTCGTCGAAAAGGTCGCCATTTCAGACCTGTGCAACGAATTGGACATCTCCCCCACGGTCTTCTACGCGGGCGCCTCATCGCCTTCCTGTTCTTCGTTGTCAAACAGCGGGTCGTCGTCGCGCTTCAACGTCTTGCGCCAGTTGGCCGGAAGGGACAACACGCCGGCATCGGTCAATTCGGCGGCGGTGATAAGGGGGCTGGAGCAGATTTCGTCGAGTAATTCGGCCTGTTTCGGCTCAAGCTCCACGAGCCCGCCGAGGACATTAAGGACGTTCAAGAGCTCTTCGGTGTACTCGGCCAGCCAATGGTCGGGCTGGATGTCGGACAGCTCTGAAGGCGGACGGCGGTCGCCCATGATCGGGCGCTCGCGGTGCAGCTTGCGATAGCTGAACCATTGTGTCAGCACGCGCTTGCCCGAGACTTCATAGTCCCAGACTTCGGGCGGAACATTGTCGATGAAACCCGCGCCGACTTGTAGACGACGCTCGGCCGGATCGTAGCCGATCTCGTCGGGCATCGATGCGCCGTCAGAGGGAATCTGGCCCTCGCGCGGAATGCGCGGCGCCTGGTCGCGCGGCAGACGTGGGGGACCGGGCGAACGCTTCGCCTTGGGGTCGGCATAACGCTCGCCGAACGTGTGCAGCCAAATCACGCTGCGGCCCAGCTCGACCGCGCGACCGAAAAGCTTGCCGCTGGCCGTGAGCGGAATTCGCAAGCCCGGCTGGGCCAGGTCGGATTGAAACCGCGCGGTGTACGCCAGATTGGCCGCGACGGCCGCAAGATAGCCAAGGAAATCCTTGGGCGAAACCTCGCGCTTGTACTTGGCCGAAAGATAGCCAAGTAACTTTGGCGGCACGTTGGGCACGGTTGCCTCTGCGTCGCGCCACAAGGGGAATACTCGCCCACCACGGCCGTGGTAATGGTGCAGGTCGGGTACCAGCGCGGTGAGCGTCAACGCCGGGCCGGCGGTGGGTGACCGGTCGGACGGCGCCGTTAGGTAAACCTGTCGCTCTGAGTGCGCGCCCCAAAGCTGTGGATTCGGCTGATTAATCACGCGCGCATCGGGTATGATCCACTGCCGATCAAAAGAGCGGAAGCCGTAATGAACCGGAGGTAAACACTCACCCTTTTCGTCGGCGACCGTTTTCGCCGTCGCTGCCGGGCCAACCAACGCTCTCGAGACCACTTTATGAACGTGTTTGTCGCCCGGCAGGCCACCTCGGAGATGCGGTTGAAACAACTCTTCCTTCTGCTCCGGTTTCGCGCGAATCAGCCGTCGCCAACGCGCTCGCAACGACTCGGCGTCCGGCGCGATAACCCAAGTGCGGCCGGGCATCACCCCGGAACCGTTGTAGGCAAACAGATCTTCCAGCGCCGGAAAGGCCGCCCACTCGGCGGTTGCGGCCGGCAGGAACGCCGCCCGCCAATCGTCGGAGCAATCGACCCAGACGCGGCTGCGAAGCGAGAGCTTCGCCAGCGCGGCAAACTTGGTCTCGCGCGGCCCCTCGGGCAACAGTGTGTATTTGACCCGAGCAGGGTCCGCGCCGCGTTTGCCCTTCGACCGCGACACCAACACGATGCACACCGGCTGTTGCACGGCCTGAAAAATGCGCGTCGGCATGTCGGGCTGGTGCCCTTCGGGCGAGCAATCGATCACCCAGATGGCGTCGGCCGTGCGGCGCAAATACTCGCGCATCTTCTGAAAGCCGGGACCATTGAGAAAGCCCGCCACGGTGATGAAGCAGACGATGCCCGTGTCGGCCTCGGGGTTCTGATCGAAGACTTTCCAGGTGGCCCAGCGCCAGAAGTAAACATATAGGTTTCGCAAATGCTTTGTATGCGCTCCGACGCCCCATTCGCGCGGCGGCATCCAGTCGCTGAGGATGGCGGGCTCGCCTGAATGCGGGTTGCCGGGTTCGACCCAGCCGCCCAGCCCTCTGGCTCGCTCCTTGTATGGCGGATTACCCATGACCACCGTGATGCGCTCGGTTTTCTTAATTTCGTTCGCTTGCCGGCGCGAGGTGGCGATTGGCTCGACCACCTGGGGCAGATATCGCTGCTCGATATACGGATTGTCGAGGGTGTCGGTGACGAACATCCGCACCGGTGTGCGCGGAATGCCTCCGATGATTTGCAACAGCTCGGCGTGAATGCGCAGTTGGGCCACCGCGAACGGACCAAGCTGCATCTCAAAGGCAATCAGGCGGCCGATCGACGCTTCGACCGCTTCGGGCACGGCGCCTTCGCCTTGGTCTGCTTCAATCGTGGCGGCGATTTGCCGCAGCGCGCCCAGCAGAAACGTGCCCGTGCCCACGGCGGGATCGGCTAAGGTGACGGCCGACGAGGCGAGGCCCGCACTTTGCGAAAAGCGCGTGCGAAGCACCTCATCGACCAGCCGCACCATCGCTTCGACCACCTCCGGCGGCGTGTAATACGAGCCAGTCTGCTTGCGCAGCTCGTTGTCGTACACCTCCAGGAAGTGTTCGTAAAAATAGAGCCAGGCGTCGGTACTTCCCTTGCTGATGGTTTCCCAGCTTACGGCGTCGAGCACGCGAGTGAGCGTGCCGAGCGAGGTCTTGAGCGTTTGCTCGCTGCCGGCGTCGTCGGTGAGCACCTTGAGCGCAGTGCCGATCAGCGAGTTGGTCCTGGCCAGCTCGCGGCCGACCGTATCGAGTCCGCCGGTCAACCGCATGCCACGCGCGCGCGCCATCAGCAGGCCAAATGTGACCGCCTGGGCGTAGCCGTCGGCGAATTGCACGTCGTTGGCTTCGGGAAAGAGCAAGGCGCGCCAGTCGGTGGCCAGCGCCGTGAGCGCGCGGCTGCCCAGGCCGAGCTGTTCAGTCACTTCGTCGCGAAGCAATCGGCAGAGGCGGGCCGATAGCTTCGCCAATTCTTGGGCCGATCGGGGCGGAATCGGCTCCCAGCGGATGAAGCTGTCGAACAGCGGGAGCAGCTCGTTGGGGGCGGCGAGCGACCTGCCCGACGATTCAACGTCGCCCTCAAGTGAGATGATCGAGCCGTGCGGCTCGCCGTTGCGCCACAGGCTAAAAGAGTTGCGGTCGGTGTAGAGCAGATTGGGAAGCGACTGCAACTTCTCCCACTGTTCTTTGTCGTGGCCACGGAACCGCCGGGGATCGGCGCCCTTGCCGGGCGCTTTGACTTCGACAAATCCAACCAAGACATTTCGGAGCGTAACGGCGTAGTCGGGCCGCGTTTTGAGGCCGGCAATCGACGACTCGCCTACCGCGGCGAACGCGGCGCGCGGCAGGCCGCAGATTTCGGTCAGGTCGGCCAGGAGCGTTTCCAGCGGCGCGCGAAGCTGATCTTCCGGTTCGCCGGTCGCTCCCGGGTTGGCGAGTTTTGCCTTGGCCTCGGCGCCGTACCGAGAAACCGCGTCGCTAAGCGTCGGCATTTGAGGGTGCCCTCGTCTTCCTGACCAACAACGATCAAGAAAGGGTATTGCAAGGGCAGTTGAAATACAACAGGGCGAACATCACGGCAGAACCAGCAGCGACTTGCGTTCCCCGCGCAAATAGAAGGGCTGGTTGGCGTACCACAGCGTTCGCACTCTCAGGTTACGGAGGCAAATCTGCCGCCACAAGTTCCCGCAGCCGGGGAGAGGCGACCGAAGTAACCGCTTTGAAATAGTCGGTCGTCCACATCGGACGACATCTCGCGACGGCAGCGCTGCGGCGTAAAAAAAAATTAAGCGGGCTGCTCGCGGGATACTTTCCCGACAATCCATTACGAGCAACCCATGCCTTGCCAAGCTTCCAGCCTGACGTTGAACGGCTCAAAAGCCGACCGCCGTTTTCCGCTCCGCGAAAGTTAACCTCGCGCGGAGCGAAAAGCGGTTGGACATCGTGACGATCAAAACCGGCAATCGCTTGGCGGCTTGCCGCGGCGTAGGGTGGGCCGAGCGCAGCGAGTCCCACCATTTGCCGCGTCATCGTTGCCGCGCCGAGCCACCGCCAGAAGGTGGGACTCGCTGCGCTCGGCCCACCCT
>JAICLL010000085.1 GCA_025927475.1 Pirellulales bacterium | reverse complement strand
GACAACACATCATGGAGCCACGACAAAGCGAAGCGTACGACTCAGCCCTGCGGCGGGCTGTGGCCCATCGCTCCGCGCGCCGCGACGCGGCGCCGCGCGACGGCCACATTGCCCGTCGGGGGACGCTTATTTAAGGTCTAGGGCAGCCTCGGAGGTCGCAGTGAACGACGGTGGCGTGGTTTGCTCGATCGCCACCCGCGTGGTTTTCGCGGCCGAAGTGAGCGCGCCGTTGCTGGCCGTGACGCTCAGCGTGGCCGTGCCATACTTGTTCTGCGAAAGCTGAAACGTGAGCGTGCCGCTGGCGTCGATCGCGGGATTGATCAGGTAGCCGCCCGAATCGGTTTCGGTCACATGAAAGGTCACGGTGTTGCCGCCTCCATTGCCGGGCACGATGCCGGTGGCGACATTGAATTGCTGGGTCACGCCCGCATTGCCGCCGCCCGGGTTGTTGGCGTCGGTGTAGTTTTCCAGCACGGTGTCGGCGGTGGCCGGCAGGTTGAACGAGGGCGCCACGCCGGACGTCACCTGCAGCATGCCGGTGGAGCTGGTCGTGCTATAGGGGGTGCCGCCGCCGGTGGCGCCGGCCGCGCTTAAGTCGACGATCGTTCCCGCTTGCCGGCCGTCGCTCTGGTCCCAGGCGACGAACTCCAAGCCCACGCTGCCGGTGAAATTGGCGTTGGGCAGGAAGCGCACCCAGTCGCCCTGGGTGCTGCCGCACGAAAGCAGCAGGGCCTTGCTCGTGGAGAGGTTGGTCGGGAAGAGCGACCAATCGTAGTTGCCGGTCGTCGAGTATTCCCACACCCCGTCCGCCGCGCCAATCACCCGCGTGACCGCGATGCCGTAATTGGTGGTGTCGTAGTCGATGAAGTAGCTGGGCGGCGGCGAGCCGTTGACAACCGCGCCGCCGGTGGCCAGCATGGCGCTGACGGTTTCGCCGCGGTTGGCGTCAGCGGGGATGTTTTCGGCGATCGCGTTGAAGGTGGCCGAGTCTCCGGCGTTCAAGAGCGGCGCGGTGTTGGTCAGCAGCAGCCGCGGCTCAAACGCCTCGTACCGCGGCGCGCGCCAGCCGGCCGCGCCCGAAAGCGACTCCACGCCCAGCGCCCGCCGCGCCCTTCGCCGGCGCGGCTTGGAGGAAAAAAACGGCCAACGCGATCCGCGTCGAAACATTGTCATAAGAAGGCTCCTGCTTCTGAGGTTGTCGTGGCCACCTTGGCCGTCCAAAATCCCCCTCCCTCCGAGAGAGGCTAGGTGAGGGTTCTTCCGCTCGATTCCGTGTCAGCGGGCGGAGACATCGGGCGAAGACCGCCACGCACCCGCGTCCGTTACGCGCCAAGTTGTTCGTGATACACAAAGCTTTCACTCCGGCCCTCGTCGGGCTCGCTGACCGAGACCACGCGGGCCAATTCGTCATAGGTGTAGGTAACGGTTGGGTACTCCGCGATCGACGCCGTCGCCTCGCAGGCATCCGCGGGCGCCGCACCGGAAGCCTGCGCGCCCTTGAACCGCTGTGCCACCGCCAGCGCCTTTGTGGCGAACGGCGCCAGAAACGCCGCCGCCGCCGTCATCAACGCGCCCCGTCGTGAAATGGGATTGATCATCGATTTATCTCCTGTTGGTAAGTGAACTTCGCGATACGCACAATTAGGCTGCTCTACTTTCATCATGAACTTTTTCGCCATTCCGATGCGGAAGCGGCTTCCTTCAATAACCGCTCGATTTCTTCAAAAAGCTTTGCTTTTTTCGGGTCGCGGCTTTTGGCCCGCGAGCTTGCCACACTCAACGCGGTGTTGCCTAATGAATCGGCTGCGTTAATGTCGGCGCCAGCATCAAGAAGCAGACGAACAAGCTCGACACGCTCATTAGGGCGCCGGGTGTTCATGACAGACACAATTAGCGGAGTGACTCCGCCGTGATCGGTAGCGGCCGAGTTAACGCTTGCGCCATGTTCGAGCAACATTCGCGTGGCGTCGACGCTTCCGCCGATCACGGCAAAATGCAGGGCAGTGCCAAAGTCATGCGCGGGGCTGCGTCGCGGGTTCCTGTTTGGATCAGCCCCGGCAGCCAAGAGCGTTTCAATCAGCCTCTTATTCCCGGCAAACGCGGCGCGGTGCAGCGGAAGACCGGTCCTTGGTGATTCATGATGTACGTCCGCTCCTTTCTCAAGCAGTTGGCGCACAAGTTCGACGTCGCTCAGCTCCACTGCAAGATCGAGCGCCGTTGAGCCGTACTGATCTTCGGCGCGTATCAGAGAGGGGTTTATCGCGAGCATGGAGAGCGCGACGCTGTTAGAGCCACTATTTATCGCGGAGAAAAATATCATTCGCGTAATGACAGCCCCAACCACGAATAACAATGCGGCGCCAATCGCCAAGCCCGTCCCATAGATCGCCGCCCTTCTCCGCACCATGTTACGCCGCCTTTGTTCTTCTCTGCATTTCTTCTCGACCCGTTTCTTCTCTCCGCGCCGATGAAGGTAGCCGGCAATCGTTCGCCCACTGACCACTGGAGCGTTGAATAAGTCGTGTGCCATTTACTCCTTCAGATAGTTGAGTGGAATCCCGATGGCTTTGGGGGTCTACCGATCCATTGCGGCACGCTTCTGGCTCGGTGTTGCGCGAATGCTCAGCAATGTTAAAACATCCTCTTCAGACCATGGCCACATTAAGACCTTTGGATTGCCGTTGGCGAGTGCGACGTTACACCCGTGGACATGGCGACTCGAAATTCCCTTACTGACGGTGCCTGGCTGTAGGTTCAGCGACGCGATGTCAAGGTCGTTCGGTGCGAGCCAATCGACGCCTAAGCCGACGGCCTCAACGACGAGGATGGTGGCGTCACTATCTGAGAGGTCGCCGAGCGGGACACTTTTGCCGTCGGGAAAGACGGTGGCACTCCCCGACACCACAAAATAATTGGCCTTCGTAGCATCCTTCGCGGTCTGATTGTCGGCGGGGCAATGAAAGATCCTTGGGCGCGCCGTCAGCAATCGCTGGTTGTTCGGGCCATCCCATGGTTCGTCAAAGCGGTATTGCGAGTAAATTTGCCGACCACCGTCTATGTATGGCAGAATTAGCGCTCTCCAGGAGTGTAACGGTCGCCCGGTGTCATCGGCCAGGAAAGCCGGTGGAAACGAGCCGTAGTCCGCATGATAGTCGCGCATTGCGCTGGCGATCATGACCAAGTTCGCGCGGCACCGCGATTCATCGTTTAGCCCAATCGTGTTCCGGTGGCGCGAGAGCGCCCAGCCGATCGCCGCGAAAATCGCGGAGAATGCGGTAACGTAAATCAATAGCGTGCTGAGACGAAATTGCAACCACCGTCGGCGGCTAGGCAGTCTACTCGGAATATTTTCACTCATCAAAGTTTCTCGGTGGCTAGGATACGCGTCGCTGATTTGATCACCGCGCGCGAGTCATCAAGCTCCCTGCGCCCCAGGTGGTGAGCCGGGCGGCGCTGCAGGGAAGGGGCCGAACGGAGTAATCGTCTGGGGTTTCGGCAACGGCTCCGACGCGGGGGGCTTCGGCGGCCTGGCGGGCGACGGCGTAACGCGAGTAACGCTCAGCACCTGCAAATACGCACTATAAACGGTCGTGCAGCACGGCCCGACGGTACCGGCTGGCGACCCTTCCGGCGGATCATCGTTCCGTCCGCGGATAGCATTTGGCTCAAGCTGGATAATTGGCGCGTAAGCGTCGCGTCCCATTTTCACAATGACGGTGGTAGTGCCGCTGAACTCGACTGGTTTATTTAACGTGGCGCCAGGACTCGGATCGCCGGTGAGTCGACGGGACGTGTAACCACCGGCGCCGTCCGGCGTTGTCATCCACAGACCCTGCAACCGAACCGGCTGGGAAGTGCAACTGCTCGTTAGCGACGCTCCATAGCGCACGACGACCTTGTAAGTGCCAGATCGGTAGTTGAGCAGCGCGGCGGTAAGCATTCCACCGGAATAAGTCCCGCTCTTGTCTCTCAGCGACGGTATCGCCTGCCCTTGACGTCCGCTGATCGTATTGCAGGTGTCATCTCCTTTGAAATAGATCGTGACTGAGCCGGTATTTCCTGATCGGCTGAACTTACCTGTGACGCCCTTTTGGAGTGGACCTTGGTCTGGCATATCCCGCGTTGGCTGACCAAAGCCACGATCATTCTTACTTTCATCACCCCCGCCATGTGATGCCGTGATGATGATGTGCTCCAGCCCTGACGGATCGTACGCATTCGCTGGATCGTCCACGACATAGCGCGCGAGATTCGTGTCGCCGGCACTGAAACCCTCGGGGTCCGCGCTGATCCAAACGGCCGCCGCGGGATCATACCAGCGGTTGACATAGTTGATCAGCCCAGTCGCGGGATCGTAAATGCCGCCGGCAAAGCCCGCAAGGCGCGAGACCGATTGATTCAATTCGTAAGCTTCTTGACCAAAGACCGTGTACACCACGTGGTCTTGCACGACGCCGTTCGAGTCGACCATGTCGCGCAGCGTGCTTTCGTTGTCGAGCAGGTTGAACATCACCGCGCCCGGCGAAGTAAGCGACGTGACGTTCTCTCGCCCAAGGTTCGAGAAATACTGATCGTACGCATTCGTGTTCGGGCCATTCAGGTCGCGGGCCGTGGGCTGTCCGCTGCCGTTGAACTCCAGGACCACGCCACCCTCGCCCTGACCCTCTCCCGGCGCGTGCGGGGAATCCCACACATAATGCGTAACGTCTGTGTACGCGCCGCCGCCGGTTGGGTCGAGATCGCGCTCAATCAGTTGATTGAATTGGTCATAGACGTAGTGAAGGTGCTGGGTGAGCGTGTTCGAGTTGTTGAAATCTTCAACGTCGGTCAGGCGGTTGCGCGTGTCCCATGTATAGGTGACCAGGTAATCGTTGGCCGTCGCCGACGAGTCGCGCGTGCGGCTGACGCGATTTCCCTGCGCGTCGAAGACAAAGGCGAACGTGCCGTCGTTGGTCACGTGGTTGCCGGTTGAGACCGTCGCGGTCATACCGTTATCCACCGTGCGGTTGCCGTTGGTGTCAAAGCTGAACGACTCATTGGCCGGCTGGTGCCCGCCGCTGTTGGTGGTATAGCTGGCCGAGGTGACTTGCGACATCGGGTCGTAGCCATAAGTCGCCGTGCCATCGATGCTGGTGAAGGTCTGCACGCGGCCAAGAGGATCATAAGTATAAGCGAGGTTTTCCAGCGACGTGCCGTTGTGTACGGTTGAAATGCCGGTGAGCTGAGCCAGCGTGTTGTAGGTCAAGGTGCTGTCTGCCGGATCGGTCTGACTGTTGGGCCCGACCCGCACGGTGTTGGTGCGGTCGATGCTGGTGATGTCACCGACGGCTCGAGGCCGTAGTAGATCGACTTGGGCGCCACGGCGTTGCCCCCGGTTTGGCCTTGCTGGCTGATCTGCGTGAGCCGCGACAAGGCGTCGTAGCTGTACGTGTTCAGGAAGTCTGGCGTGCCGTTGATCGTGGCGGACAGGCTGGTGCGCTCGCCGCTGGCGTCGTAGCCGCTGGTCAGCACTACGTGCGGCGCGCCGGACGTGCCGGCGTTGTCGACCGTGGCCAGACTGGCCTCGCCGTCATAAGTATAAGCGTAACTGGAGTAGTTGTCACCGACCGAGCTGACGTCGCCGGCCGCGTCGTACTTGGTGGTCACGGTGTTGGCCGTGGCCGGCGTGCTGGCGACGGTCAGGGCCGGCTGCGCCTGCCCGCCCAACCCTCCGACAAAGGACACCAGGTAAGGGCTGGCCCAAGTGCCCGAGCCGCTCACCTGCACGTTGCCCGCGCGGATGGTGGACAAAGCGGCCAGATCGGCTTGCAATGTGGCCGCCGAGGCGCCCACGCTGATATTGCCGGTCGATTCGCCCTCGAAACCCAAAGCGAAGGAGCCGCCGGCCGCCGCGGTCACCGCCACCTGCTGCACGCCGGGCTGGCAAGCTCGCGTCGCCGGCCAGGGGCCCGACAAGTGATCACGTCCAGTTCCAGGCACTGCCGATAACTTTCCTCCGCGAGCGCGAATTGCCCCTCCTGCTGGAATCGCCACCCTCTGGCTAAAGCCTCCGCCGCACGTGGTTTTTGCAGCACGTTACCCACCCGCCGTCAGGTAGAAGAATCGATGGTCGCCGTGACACGTTCCCTATGCAATACCGTCTGGACGGCGATTTGAAAAGGGGGCGACCGCGGGACAGGCGGTTTTCGGCTATCCATCGCGCGAAAAAGGGTGTTGGACCATCGCGGAACGTCGACGGCATTCCATGCGCCCGCGCGAGTGGTCGAGACGGAGAGAATCGCGGCGCAGATTGCGAGGCCCGTGCCGCGGCCGTACTTTCTATGCGACCGGTGGTTAGCTTCCGAAGCCGGCGATATTGAGGTTGTTCTGAATGCCACCCCAAAAGCCGCCGGCCTGCCCGCCGACCACGCCGATCGACGACATCACGGCGATCAGAATCAACGCCAGCATGACGGCATATTCCACGGCGGTGGCCGCTTCGGAGTGTCGCAGAAATCGGCGCAGGAATTGGCGTAGACGTGCCATAATGGGCCTACCTTCCTACCAGCGGCCGGCGGAACGAATTCCGCCCGCCACCTTGCCAGCCCCCGGTGGAAAAGCTGGAGTTGTGGGTTGTTCGGCGGCCACAAGATCGTTGGACGAAATGCGATCTTTCCGCCTTATCAGAACCGTACCTTACGATCGGGGGCCGGTCAAACCGGCCCCGGCAAAGATCGACGCCCGGATGATTTGTGCACTCCGAAAGCCCGACGCCAAGCGGACCGATTTCTCATTTCTTCCCATCCGGGGACGAAGTCGATTTCAGCGGGATGGAGACAAACAGCTCGCTGGCGCCTTCCCGGTCGGGCGAGACCGACATGGTGAACGTGCTTTTCTGTGCGCCGTGCGGGGGTTCTTCGAGCACCGCGCGGGTGCCGCCTTCGTCTTTCAATTCGCCGGCCACCTCGGCCAGCACTTCGTCGGTAAACAGCCCGCGAAACTTCGTGCCTTGCGACTGCTGCTCGCGGATCGACTTCAGCGTCTTCTGGGCGCGGCCCTTCAGCTTCTGCTGAATCGCTTGCTCTTCGGACGAAAGTTTTTCGTCGGGCTTTTTGAACACCAGGCTCGAGAGCACCTTCAACTCGACCGGTTCTTCGGTGGCCACCACGATCAACCGCTCATCGCCCGCCGGCGGCTCAAACTCGAAATAACCGCCGTCGCTGGGCAACCGCAACGTGCGCTCACGCTTGGCCAAGGGCGGCGTCTCTTCGTCGCTGGGCAACAGGCAGCTCTGTTGGCCGCTGGCCCCCTCGTGAAAAATGTAGATATAGAGATCGCTCAGTGGCTGCACCTGCACGCGAATGCGATCTCCCAATTGAAATCGATGCTGGTGTGGATCGATTGCCTGTTCGTCATCGCCCTTGCGCAGCAGCACGGTGTATTCCAGGGCGATGACTTTGCGCAGATCGCCCGGTAGTTTGTCGGGCACATCGCCTTTCTTAGGCGCGGTGGTCTTTGAGCCGCCCACGACCTGGCCCTGCCGGCGCACATATTTGCGCACCAGATCGCGCACCGTGGATTCATCGCCGCGCGGCTTGAATTGGCCGGCGCGCACCTTGGATTGATCGCCACGCGCTTTGGGTTGATCGTCACCCGCGCCGCGGGCGGTCAACGCCGTGGCCATCACCACCGCCAGGCCCCAGCCCGCGGACTGCAAGATTCGAGCGTTCATAGCTCAGCTCCGAAGAGGGTTCAGGATTGCATTCACGAGTGTATGTCTTCGGCGGTGCCGAAAGCAAGGGTTCGTGCCTTGCGCAAATGGGCTCAGCTCAGGGCGGGGTAATTGGCCGTAATCCACCCCTCGACATCCATGGCGAACTGCTTTACGGCCACCAACAAGCCCTCGGCGTCAGTGTCGCTCACACCGCCAGCAAAGTCGTATTCGCAGCGGTTCCGCTTCTGGCGGCAGCCGTCAAAGTACGCTGAAAGCCGTAAAAATGCGGCATCGGCCGCCTCGAGCGCCAGGAAGGTATTGTAATGTCCGCCGACAGCGCGCGGCCGGTAGCCGGCCGCGCGCACCACCATCAAGGAGAGCGTGCGCGCGGCATCGTATGCCATGACAAACCGAGCGTCGGCAGACAGCCCCGACGCCGCCACGTCGTTCATGCTTCGCGCGACGATCGAGCGCAGGTTGTCTAATTCGGTTTTGCTGGGCATCTCGGGCGCGACTTTATTGTCAGCCAATAGTTTGCTCCAGCTCATCGCTCCTGCCGAACACAAAAATCTTGGGGTTGTCTAATACACTTGTCAGAAAGTGGTCCCGGGCCGCGCGTTTCTTGGCGAATTCGGTTGGAGTGTAGACCGCCGGATTGATCTCTCGGCCAACGAATTCCCTTGCTTTTCGCAGCGCCGCCGCGAGGTCAACCGGCGAAACATCGCCGACGACCAACAGATCAACATCGCTGTCGCTATGCTCTCCGCCGCGAGCCATTGAACCATAAATGAACACCACCCGAAGCTCGCGGGCAAGTGGTTCGAGGGCGTCCGCCAGCACATCCACCAGCCCGGCCGTCTTGAGCATCAAGCCGCGTAGCTCCGGGTAAATCGGCGAGTCGGTGTTTGCCTGATAATAGGCCATTCGCCCGCGACGATGTGCTCTCAAGACCCCTGCCTCTTGCAAGTCGCGTAATTCACGTTGAAGGCTCGACGAAGGGACGCCCATGCGGCGCGCCAACTCGGACAGATACCACGCCTTGTCGGGCTGCAGCAGCGTTGCGGCAAGGATTCCTTGGCGAGTTCTGGGCAGGATGGCGTCGATCATAGAGCAATTACGCATGATGCGTAATTATGAACGCAATTTGCGTATAGTCAAATTGTTGGAAGGCTTGATCCAGCGGCGCGTTGATTCGTCGTCGCCAGCTAAGGCGGCTTGCACGGGTTCGCGAGCCTCGTTACGGTTAAAATTACCGCCCAATGAGATTCACCTGAGCGTGACGGGCAATTGGCCGCTTCGCCGGGGCGCGGGTGGCTGAGGCAGAGCCTTGGCGACGCCCCGGCGCCGCACACAATCGAATCGACTCCGCTGGCGACAGGGCGCGTTCGATGAACGATGACAGTGAACTGCTCGATCCGGCCATCCCGCAAAATGCAAGTGGCGCGGCTGATCGATCGGCGTTAACCTTCCTGGCGGCCCTTCATCATCGCTGGCTTGCCATCGTCTTCCTCTCCGCGGTGGCGTGTCTGCTTACCAAGAATGATTTCGTGGGAGCGATGTTTTCATCGCGGACTTGCGGAAGCGATCTCGCGGAGAGCCGGCGGATTTTGCTGCTCCCATCGGCTGGACTGTGATCGCTGTTTGGGGACTATGCATGTTCGTGGGCGCCGCGCAGCTCGCGGCTTGGCTTTTCTAACCGTCATTGCGGTCCCCCGGAGGACATTGCGGCGGACCGCCGCAGCGAAATGCAACTGAGGTGACTTTTGACATTTGCACCTAGGCCGGGCATATTAGACCGTCGCAGGTCCGGCCCGCCGCCGGTGCTATCGTTTATTTTCCTCGTTGAAGCCCAAAGCGAATGTTCCTGAAACCGCCGATTCTATCTGCCGCGATCGTTTTTTTCTATCTGACGCCGTGTGTCATGCAGGCCGCCGAGGTGGTTGTGCTCTCGCCCGGCACCTGGGACGAGTTCGCCCCGCAGGGCAAGGAGGCCGACTGCATCTATGGCGACGTGGTGCTGCGCAACGATCGGATCACGGCCGTCATTGCGCGGCCGGTGGCGGGCCGCCATGCCAACATGACCGTCCGCAATGTCGGCGGAGCGATCATCGATCTCACGAGCACGTCCGAACCGAACGACCAGTTGAGCGCCTATTATCCGGGTGGTCCCGGCATGAACTGGCGGTCGATGACCATTGATGCCGGTAGCGGCGAAAAAACGCTGGCCGAGGTCGAAGCCGGCCGTGCTCCGCTGCGCGCGGCGGAAGTGCGCGTCACGTGCCGCGCGGAAGTCGCCGATTCGCAACCCGCCGCCGAAGTGACTTATATCCTGGTCGACGGCAACGATTGGCTGCGGGTGGAATCGACTTTTTCCAACGACGGCCAGAAAGACCGCGAGCTGGTGCTGAAAGACGAAATGCGGGCCGACACCACGTTCGACAAGTCGGGCCGCGATCCTGGCCGGCTGTTCTCGGTCTATGACAAATGGTTCTGCCAGGCGTACGGCATTATCGCCGAAGGGCATGACCTGCGCTGCCAGTCGGACGCCCGGAACAGCATCGTGCACTATCTGACCGATGGCTCGGAAAAGGCAACGCTGGCGCCAGGAAAAAAACGGCAACTCGTGCGGCGGATCTCCCCCGCGCCTCACCTGCTGGCACTGCAAACACGGGCCGGCAAGTTGCTCGACGCACAGCAGCAGCCGCGAAAGATCGTGGTCCGCGACACCAACGATGCACCGTTGACGGCGGCAGATGTCGTCGTGCGGAACGGCGAAACCATTTACGGCAGCGGCCGCACCGGCCAGGACGGCGCCATCGCGTTCACACTGCCCGACGGTGAATTTGAAGCCGAGATTTCGAGCCTGGGCAGCGGCTCAAAAACCGTGAAATTGGCGGCGGGCGAGAACCTCGTCTCGCTGCCGGCGGCCGGCAGTGTGGTGGCTGGCATTCGCGATGCCGATGACCGGCCCATCGCCTGCAAAGTGCAGTTCCGCGGCAAAGACGGAACCAAAGACCCCGACTTCGGCCACCAGACCGGCGAGTGGGCCGTGCGCAATGCCCGCTACAGCGAGCAGGGCCAATTCCGCCAGCCGCTGCCGCCGGGCAAGTATCAGGTGATTGTCAGTCATGGTCCGGAATACGACGCTCTGTTCACCGAGATCGAGATCGTTCGAGGCCGCGAGACGCCGCTGACGGCCAGACTCGCTCGCAGCGTACAGACACCCGGCTGGATCAGCGGCGATTTTCACAACCACGCCTCGCCGTCGGGCGATAACACCTCCAGCCAGCTTGGCCGTGTGCTGAATCTGCTGGCCGAGCACATCGAATTCGCCCCCTGCACCGAGCACAACCGGTTGTCGAGCTACGAGCCGCACCTGGTGCGTTTGAAGGCCACCGAGCAGATGGGCACCTGCGTGGGCATCGAGCTGACCGACACCCCCTTGCCGATCAACCATCACAACGCCTTTCCGCTGGTGGCCAAGCCGCATACGCAGGACAACGGCGGACCGCTGACCGATCACGACATGGAAGTGAAAGTCGAACGGCTGGCCATGTGGGACGGCGGCAGCGAAAAACTGGTACAGCAAAATCATCCCGACATCGGGGCGGTGTTTTTCGACAAAGATGGCGACGGCCAGCCCGACAGCGGCTTTCGTAAGGCGTTTGGCTTTTTCGACGTGATTGAGGTTCACCCGCCGGGCTGGATCTTTCAGCCGCCGGTCATCACCTCGAAGAACGGCAAGCCGCGGAACAACACGGTGTTCAACTGGCTGCAGTTGCTCAACCAGGGCAGGCGCATTCCGGGCGTGGTGAACACCGACGCCCATTACAATTTTCACGGTTCGGGCTTTTTGCGAATCTATGTGCAGAGCCCGACCGACGAGCCGGCGAAAATCCAGACGCTCGACGTGGTGCACGCCTGTGAGCAGGGGCACCTCATCATGACCAACGGGCCGTTTCTGGAGGTGAACCTCTGGGGTACCGGCGAAAAGGTCACCGCCGGCAGCGACGCCAAGACCTCCGACGGCAAAGCCACGCTCGCCGTTCGCGTGCAGTGCGCCAATTGGTTTGACATCGACCGCGTGCAGGTGTTTTTGAATGGCTCGCCGCGGCCGGAGTTGAACTTTACGCGCCGTACGACGCCCGAGCGGTTTGGCGATGGCACGGTGAAATTCGATCAGCAGATCGCCTTGGAGCTTTCGGAAGACACGCACGTGATTGTGGCGGCGGCCGGCGAAGGCAAACCGCTGGGCGACGTAATGGGGCCCGATCATGCGCGCGATCTGCCGATCGCGCTATCGAACCCGATTTTTGTCGATGTCGATGGCGGCGGCTTCAAGGCCAACGGCGACACGTTAGGCGCGCCGCTGCCGGTGACTTCGGGCAAGTGAGGCCCTACAAATTGGCGCCGTCTCACCGGTTTCGTTTGTCAAAAACCGATCAGAGGCCGTCGATCGCCTTGCCTCAAAGATCGTCACGGCAGGACGCCGGTAAATACGTACGGCAATTCGGGCAAAGCTGGAAGCCCGCCGAGATCCGCGTTTGGCATCGTGGGCAGACTCGCCGAGGGGCCGATGGCGCAGCGGGCGCCGTGGGCCGCAGCACGATCGAACGGTCGGCAGGCGGCGCGCCCAGTACCGCCAGAATCGACGTATCGGAAACTTCTCGACGAGGCTGCGGAAGCGTAAGTCGGCTATGGCATTTAGGGCACATGGCTTGCTTGCCCCCGTCTCTCGCGTCGAAACTCAGTTTGTGCCCGTTCGGACAGCGCAGTTTAGACGTCATCGCGTGTTCCTCCTAAGGATGCGGGGAAGGCCGGGAAGGATACGATGATGCGCAATGAGACCGGATGAAATCGTTGGGCCGCGACGCGGCCGGGGATCATCGAAGGCGGGATAATCAAGGCGGGAGGGTTCCACGAACCCAAGGCGATCGTAGTCCAAGCCGCGTGCTGGTTCAAGGCCGAAATGACCACGAACGGGGCTCCGGGCACGTGCGGCGCTGGCGTCCGGCCTTCATCAAAGCGCTGGCGAGCATGCTAGGACCCGGCATCGCGCAATTTACCCGATTCGACGTAAACCACCTGATTGGCGCGGGCCATAAAAAGTGGATCGTGGCTGCACACGACCAACGTCATTCCGCGGCGGCATAAGTCGTCGAACGTTTCCCAAAGCGACTCGGCGCCCGCCTGATCGAGCTGGCTGGTTGGCTCATCGGCCAGCAGCGCGGTCGGCTCGGCCGCCAGCGCCCGCGCCACCGCCACGCGCTGCTGCTCGCCGCCGCTGAGTTGATCCGCCGGGTCGTTCAGGCGATCGGCCAGGCCGAGCGGTTCGAGCAGTTTTTGAGCCAAGGAGCGTCGTTGCCCGCGGCCGATGCCGCGCGGCACCAGCGGATAGCTAACATTTTCCCACACGCTCAGTCGCGCGAGGAGCGAGAAATTCTGGAAGACGAAGCCGAAGCGTCGCCGGATGCGCGCCAAGCCGATGTCGGAAAGTCCGGCCAACGTCTGGCCATCAAACAGCACTTCGCCGGCGGTGGGCCGATCGAGCGCGCCCAGCAAGGCCAGCAGCGTGCTTTTGCCGGAACCCGAAGGCCCCGCCAAAGCGCAGCAGGCGCCTTGCTCGATGGTGAGCGAGATTCCATCAAGCGCGCGGATTTCGCGCGCGCCGCCGCCCTGGTAAATCTTGCTGGCCGAGCGTGTTTGCCACAGCGGCATGACGTTTCCCCTTCATCGCATGGCCGCGGCGGGCGGCGCGGTGGCCGTTCGCCACGTCGTATATAAGCTGCCGCTGGTCACGATCGCCCAGGCCAGCAACGCGGCCAGCAAGATCGGCACAGGTGCCAGCCGAAACGGAACTTGCACCGGCTCGCCGCGGCCCAAACCCGGCAAAAAAAGCCCCGCGATGCCGTAGCCGTTGAACATGCGCAGCCAGATCCAGGCCGCCCAGATCGAGCAGGCCGCGCCCGCCAGGCTCAACAGCAAGCTCTCGCACGCGCTGCGCAACATGACTTCATCGGTCTGCCAGCCGATGGCCTTGAGAATGCCCACCTCGCGGCTGCGCTCCGTCGAGCCGTATCCGCTGGTGACCAACACGGCCAGAATGCCGACCGAGCAAGCCAGGAGGCAGTGCAAGTGAAAGATGCCATCGCGATGCGCGGCGGCCTCACGGCAGAGTGATTCCAACTCGGCATGATCGCTGACGCTGGTCGCGATGCGCATCTGGCCATCATCTGACTGCCATTCGACTTGTTGGCGGATGCGCCCGGCCACCCGCTCGCGCTCGCCCGGCCGGCAGTAAACCAGCGCCTCGGTGATCAGTTGCGGCTGATCGAAAATGGCGGCGGCGGTCTCCAGCGACGTGAACACCAGGTTGGCCTGCCACACGGGTGCATTGGGCGCAAAGATGCCCACTACCCGGGAGATCCGTTCGCCGGCGCGGTTGTGATAGAACGGAGGCACTAAAGAACCGACCTCTAGCTTCAGCCGCGCAGCCAGCCCGCTGCCCACCACCAGCTCTTGCATTCCACCGGCGCGGAACAGCCTCCCGTCGAGGCACTCGGCTTCTTCAGGCATGTGCTCGGGAGCAAGGCCGACTACCACCGCGCGATGATATTCGCGGCCCAGCACGATGGGACCGACAATCCGCGGTACCACCGCGGTCACTCCCGGCAACTGTCGGATCTGATCGACGCAGGCCAGCGGCAGCGGCACGCTCCGCCCGAACTGCCGGCCGGTGACGTACAAATCGGCGCCGGCATCGAGCGAGACCGCCGCGTCTCGGGCAAGGCCGGTCGCAATTCCCAGCCCGGCGATATAGGGGAGCAAGACGGAAATCAGGCAAGCGATGGTGGCGATGGCGCGCCAGGGATGCAGCCTGAACGAGGTCACCCCAGTGCGCGCCACATGCAACCACGACATAGGATACTACTGCTCAGGGCGATCGGCGGCTCGCGCCATTGCCGGCGCGGGAAAAATCGTGAGTGGGTGCCACACGCAATGCTCGCCAGCGAATGGCGCCGGATCGAACGCTTCGGCATCGCCTCCTTGCAAGCGTGGATCGAACCAAGCGACGCCGTGCGCCAGGCTGCTCTGGCAGCCGAGGCCAAGGCCGCGCAGCAACGATTGAAATTCTCTGCTTCCCTCGGCACCGTTGCGGAAGGACTCGCAGGCAGTCAACGCCACGGCCGCAATCGAGGCCGCTGCGATCGCGGCGAGCAGCGTGTCTTCTCCGAACAATCGCATCGCGTGGCTTTCGGTTCGAGGATGTACCGCTTGGTGCTATCGCCGAATTGGTTCAACGACTTCGTGCAAGCGATCCGCGGTGGGCGAGTCTAGGATTTGTTTGGCGCCGCTCGGCCAGCGAATCTCGACCCGTGTGAGCCGATCGTGGTCGCCCAGACCAAAGTGCAAGGTTTTGGACGACTGCGACAGATAGCCGCCGTTGGCCTGTACCTGGCGCACCAAAACCTGGTCGCCCAAGTGCAGCTTGACGACGGCTCCGATGGCGTCGCGATTGCTCTGCGTGCCACGCAGACGGAAGGCCACATAATGTCGGGTGGGAAACTGGTTCCTGAAATAGTACGGACGGTCATTGAAGTTGTTGACAATCAGATCGAGGCGGCCGTCTCCGTTGAAATCGCCGGTGGCGGCGCATCGCGAACTCCGCGCCGCGCGCTTGCCGCCAATGAGTTCATCAAGAAACGGCCCACCGAGGGGAGGCTCGACGCCCGCTGCTTCGGCGCGGTCGGCGAATGTGCCATCGCCCTGGTTCACCATCAAGCTCGATGGATAATAAAAGTAAGGATATCCCATGCCCGAGGGAAGATAAACATCCTGATAGCCGTCGTTGTCAAAGTCTCCCACGGCGACACCCCAAGGCCAAAACGTCTCCAGGCCGGCGGCGTCGGAAACTTCGGCGAAGCCTGCCTGCCCTTCGTTGCGGAAAAGGGTGTTGCCAAAGAGCAAATCGTCATAGTGGAGTCCCATGCGTTCGAGGAGCTTGGCGTCGTCCGCCTGGAACTTGGGGTACATCTCGGCGCGGCGGCCGAGAAGATGACGGTATTTCTTGTGGGGCTCGATCGCCTGACGTTCATCGAAATTGATCCACATGTCTGAGTGCATATCGGCGATGAACAAGTCGAATCTGCCGTCGTTGTTGTAGTCGAAGGCCTTGCAACCAATGGCCCCCAGCGAGGTGCGGCCCAATGTCTGGCGCGTGACATCGTCGAAATGGCCTTGGCCGTCGTTTTGCAGAAGCTGGCTCATTCCAAACATGTTGGTGACCAGCAGGTCGGAGTCGCCGTCGTCATCGTAATCGAAGACGGCCACGTCGCCGCTCCAGCCGTGTCCTTCGAGTCCGGCTTCGCGGGTGGCGTCGGTAAAGGCGCCGCGGCCGTCGTTGCGAAACAATAGATTCGCTTCGCGGTCGTCCGGATCATAGACGTGCGTCCAAAGATCTCCGGCGCCGCGATAATAGTTGGCATCCGCGTCAAAATTGTCGGTCGTCCAACGGGCGGTATTGGTGACCAACAGGTCCAAATCGCCATCCTTGTCGTAATCGAAGAAAGCGGGAGTCTGCGAGTGCGCCACGCAGACGACTCCCGCCTGCTCGGTGACATCGCGGAACTTGCCGCCTCCCTGGTTTTCGAAGAGCACGTTGCCGCCGCGCGTACTGGTGACGTACAAATCTTGATCGCCGTCGTTGTCATAGTCGGCGAACGCCGCGCCGACGCACACCCGACCAGGCAGCCCGAGCGGCCCTGCCTCCTGTGTCGCGTTTTCGAACGTACCATCTCCGCGATTGCGGTAGAGGGCGTTAGCGCCCATCTGATTGAGAAAAAAAAGGTCGTCGTCGCCGTCGCCGTCGTAATCGGCCACCGCCACTCCGCAGCCATGGTCATACAGATTGACCTTGAAGGGTTCGCCTTGTTCTT
Organism: Pirellulales bacterium; assembly: GCA_025927475.1. Lineage (GTDB taxonomy): Bacteria > Planctomycetota > Planctomycetia > Pirellulales > JAICIG01 > JAICLL01. Next base: position 9,030 of record JAICLL010000085.1, on the reverse strand, counting down.
GCGGCAAGAACATCATCCGAAAACCGATGCCGCTCTCCGCCGTCACGTCGCGAAAGCCGTGCGGCGCAGACGCAGGCGCCGGCTCACGGCGCCGGCCGACGATCGATAGCGCGGCGATGACTGCCACCAGGGCTAGCGCGGCCCACAGCAGTAGTTGCTCAGCCGGTTTGGAGGAACGGTCTGCCATATCTGGATTAGTGTCTGCTTCCGTCGTGCTCGGTTTTGTATTCGGATCGGCTCAACGAAGTGCTAAAGGGCCGATCTTCGCCGGTCAACAAACGACCTCGATGGGATGCGGCGTGTTCTTCCGCCGCGTGGCGCCTGCGAAAGGCATGGATGCGATTGCCTGTCGCATGATTCGTCACCACGGTGCTGCGCACGAAAAACGCCTCGCCCGCATCCACCGGCCGGCCGGTGACTTCGTCAGTGACGCGCACTTCCCGGTCGGCGCCGGCTTGCCGAGCCAGCCAATACTCGGCGCAGCGAATGCAGCAAAAACGCCGCAAACCTTGCTCGGCGTCTTCCGTTTCCACGGCGTAAATCGACTCGATGGCCGCGCCGTCGAGCGCGCAACGCGGTTGACGCTGGCGGCGATACCGCGTACCCAGGCCGGGCAAGCCGACGGCGGCCGCGGCGGCCACCGCTAGTGCCCAGCGAAACTGCTTGCGCGTCATGCCAGCCAAAGCTCCACCGAAAGCATGGCCGCACTGCCCAGGTAAGCCACCACCGCCCAGCTTTGCCAATGGCTCGCTTCGGTGGCAGCTAATCCCGCGGTGCTCGCCGAGCGCCCCAGCCAGCCGGCCACACAAGACCATCCCACGCAAAAGGTGCCCCACAACAACAATCCCAATGCCACCCCGCTTTCCGGTACGTCGGCCACCAGGTCGTAAGCGCAATGATGATAGGGCAGGTGCAACAAGGCTGGCGCAGCCACATCGATTGCAAACCATCCCGCGACCACCAAGGTAGTCGCCGCGGCCGCCAACGTGGCCAGCAGTCGCATATCGAAGACTCTGTTTGCAGTTCGCTCCGCTCGGCGCCTCACGCAAGGCCACAGCAGGCTCACCATCAACACATGGCAAGCGTAATAGGCCGGAGTTAGCCATTCCGGCTGCAAACTTGCCGGCGAGAGCCCCTCGCGACTGACTGCCGCGGCGCTGCAACACCCCGATTCGGCAGGAATGTCTCGCTTGGGAATGCTGAGGTACGCCAGTTCCGTGGCGCTGGCGGCCGTGCCCAGCAGGGCGACAACGAGCAACGCGCCCAGTACCCGCGGCAATAATTGCGAGGCGCCTGCCTGCCGGTAGATGCGGTAGAGTGCCAAAGCCGCGCCCGCCGCAAAGGCGACCAGCGGCTTGGCAACCTGGGCGAGTAACACCAGAGTGGGCAGCCAGCCGGTGACGCCTGGATTGCCTTCGCCGATCTGGGTGACCCCATAAATGCACATGGCGCCGGGCCAGAGAGGCACAAAGTCATCCAACACCAGGTAGAGGGTGGCCCAGGACGCCAGCGTCAGCCCCAGCACAGCGTAAGTCAATTGAATGGCCAGATAGACGCGGTCTTCCATCCAGGTCGCATTGCTGGCCGGGTCGAGGCGCAGATGGAAGAGCGTGCTGGCGGCCAGGGCCACCGCGATGACCGCGGCCCCCAACGCCAGCAGCGAAAAGAAGGCGTCTAAAATGACGTACCCGTTCAGGGCCACCTTCCGCTTCCCCCCCTCCTGCCACTCGGTATTCCCCGGTGATAGTACCGTTGGTGGCACCCTAGGTTACTCAAGGAAATGCGTATTCGCGGTTTTTGGGATCGAAATCCAGATCGGTCAATCCCACGTCGAACTGCACGTCCAGATAGGAATATTTTTCCAGCAGCACAGGCTCGGCACCCGGCGTGACCGGCCATTCGAACGCCTCAAAATGCACCGGCACGTTCCACTGATCGTCGATCACGATGCGGGCCACCGCCAGCCGGAAATCGCCCACCGGCGCGGGGTTGCGAATTTCAACCCGCGTGCAGGGACGATCGGCAAACTCGGTGGGTCCGATCTCGATCTGGCTGTCCTGAAACAGGTCCTTTTTGGCGCCCAACTCCAGCAGTTTTTCCACCAGCCTGGTCATGCCCGCCTCGGTGATCGGGTAGCGGCAGCCCCGCATCGCAATCATGCCGTAGGGATCGAGCGCCAACGTGCCCACGGCTTGAGCCAAGCCGGTGGCGTGCGCCAGCAGCTTTCCGTCGTTGCGGCCCTCAACGTAGATCACCTCTTGCCCGGCCGACGAGGCGGGTTCAACAAATCGCATATAGACGCTAAAGGGCTGCTGGCGCACCTTCATTTCCATGCGCGTTTCTTCCTGCAGCTTGCCGCCCACGCGTTCTTGCCGCTGAAAGGTGCACTGATAATCCCGAATCGTCTTCAACGTGCCCAACGATTTGCGCGCCAGGTCCAAGGCGCGCTGCAGGTCGTCGGGCACTGCGTCGTGGATCGCCGCCACTTGCTCGTCCACAGTCGCCCCCGCGGGCAATGGCTCCGGCTGCCCTCCGCTTGTCTGCACGGCGGATTTCTCACCCGAGCAGCCGGCGACGGCCGCAACCGCGAGCACGCCGATCAGCAAACGCCACCGTGGATGTGGGCTCAGCACGGCGTCCGCTCCAGCACGCGTAGCTCGTTGACGCCGATGAGTTGATTGAGGCTGCCCGACCGAAAACCTTCCAGATCGAGCGTCACGAATTTAAAGCCCAGTGAGCGCAGGTGGGTCACCAAGGCTTGACGAAGCGGTTCGTCGAGCAAACCGTCCAGTTCCGCGAGAGGCACCTCGACGCGGGCAAGATCGCCGGCGTGATAGCGAACGCGTACCTGGCGCAGCCCTCGCTCGCGCAAAAACTGCTCTGCCCGGTCGATCATCGCCACGCGCTCGGGCGTCACTTGTTCGCCATATGCAATGCGGCTGCTCAGGCAGGGCGTGGCCGGCTTGTCCCAGACCGGCAAGCCCCAATGCAGGGCCAGTTGGCGCACGTCGTCTTTCGTCAGGCCGCACTCCATCAGCGGACTGCGCACGTGGTGATCGCGGGCCGCCGAGATGCCAGGACGATAGTCGCCCCGATCGTCCAGATTCAGTCCATTGACAACCACCTGCACGCCCAGCTTTTCGGTCATGCCGGCCAGCCGCATATACAACTCGGTCTTGCAATGAAAACAGCGATCGGCGGCGTTGCGGACGTAGTTGGGATCTGCGAACTCTTCCGTGGCCAGCACCTGGTGGCGAATGCCGATGTGGGCGGCCAGCTCGGCCGCGGCCTGCAGCTCTCCTTCGGCCAGGCTGGCGCTGACGCCGGTGACCGCCACCGCGCAATCGCCCAGCGCCAAAAAGGCGGCCTGGGCCACCACCGCGCTGTCAACCCCGCCTGAATACGCCACCGCGCAGCTTACATAGCCACCCAGCATGGCCAGCAGGGCGTCGCGCTTGGCGGCTAGTTGTGGGGAAAGTGATTCTGCCGTGGGGCGCATAAAAAATCCTCCACCGTAATGCCGTGGCGACGCGGTTTTCGAGAGCCCGCAGTGTTAAAGTGGGTGCCGCGGGTCTCGGAGAGTGTTCTCCGTCCGCGGATTCCGGAAGCAGTGCTCCGGGCGGCGGCTTTACACGATCGCGAGACTATGCTTTGGCACCCAGCGGACTTCGTTATCGGCTCCCCAAAATTGTACGTCGGCAGCACGAGCATGGCAGAGGACTCATGTATCCTACCTGCTCGGACCGTTGCCGGCAAGAAGCCGGTGCGCTGGCAATCCCCAAACGGATTGCCCAAAAGCCTTTGCGAGCAGGATCTCCTGCTCCAGCTTGTGGCTGCTGTGCGAACCGGTGGCCGGGCTGGCCGCCGCCGGACGCGTGATGCCGGCGAACGGCAACCGCCCCAACAGCCGTTCGCCCAGCGTCATTCGCAAGAACCACCAGGCCCCCATGTTTTCCGGCTCTTCTTGCACCCAGATGGCCGCCGTGCCGTCGGCGTAAGGCGATAGCGCCGCTTGCAACTCGTCGAGCGCCAACGGATAAAGCTGCTCGATGCGCACCATCGCCACGTCATCTCGCGCGAGCCGCTGGCGCTCTTGCAGCAGGTCGTAATAGATCTTGCCGGAACAAAGCAGCACGCGTTCGGCCGTTTGCCCTTCGCGAGTCGTTCGCTCCGCGGACGAAACGTTTCTCTCGCGGAGCGAAAAACGCCCATCGGCGATCACCCGCTGAAAGCCCCCCTGCGCGCAGTCTTCGAGCGAGGAAACGCATTGCGGGTGGCGCAGTAGGCTCTTGGGCGTCATGATGACCAGCGGCTTGCGCCAGCGCCGCAGGGCCTGCCGCCGCAAACAATGAAAGTATTGCGCGGGCGTCGTTAGATTCACCACTTGGATGTTGTCGTCGGCCGCCGCCGTCAGGAACCGCTCGAGCCGCGCGTGCGAGTGCTCAGGTCCCATCCCTTCAAAACCGTGCGGCAGCAGCAGCACCAACCCGCTCAACCGTCGCCATTTTTCTTCGGCGCTGGTGATGAACTGGTCGATGATCACCTGCGCCGCGTTGCAGAAATCGCCGAACTGGGCCTCCCACATCACCAGGCCCTCGGGGCGATCCAGACTGTAGCCGTATTCGAAACCCAGTACACCAGTTTCCGAAAGCGGGCTGTTGTAAATCTCGACCGTCGCTTGATCGCGCGAGAGGTTTCCCAACGGCATGTACGTCTCGCCGGTTTCGTAGTCGTGCAGCACCGCGTGCCGCTGGCTGAAGGTGCCTCGGGCGGAATCCTGGCCGGTCAGGCGAATCGGCGCTCCCTCGGTCGCCAGGCTGGCCAGCGCCAATGCCTCGGCGGCCGACCAGTCGAGCATCCGCTCGCCTCGGGCCATCTCGAGTCGGTATTCTAAAAACCGCCTGATCTTCGAGTGCGGATGAAACTCGCCAGGCACCCGGCCCAGGCTCTCCAGCAGCGACACCAGTCGCGGCCGTTCGACACCGGTGTCGATGGGCGGAGGTTCTCCGCCGCCCACATAGCCGGCCCAGATTCCTCCCGGACCTTCGCCGGGCGGCACGAAATCGTCGCGCCGCGCGGCCGACAACTCGTGTTCGAGTTGCTCGCGACGCGCCGCCACGATCTTTTCCGCCTCCTCATAAGTCACGCCGCCTAGCATCAGCAGTTGCTCGAGATAGGCCTCGTGGACGCTCATGCGATCCTCGATCGCCTTGTACAGCATCGGTTGCGTAAAGGACGGTTCGTCGCCTTCATTGTGCCCGCGGCGCCGGTAGCAATACATGTCGATCACCACGTCGCGCTGAAACGCGCGGCGAAAATCCATGGCCAGCCGCACCACCTGGGCCACCGCCTCGGGATTCTCGCCGTTGACGTGGAAGATGGGGCTTTGCAGCATCTTGGCCACGTCGGTGGCGTAGCTGCTTGATTGCACTTCGGCGGGAGTGGCCGTAAAGCCAATCTGGTTGTTTACCACCACGTGAATCGTGCCGCCGGTCGCATAGCCCTGCAATTGGCTGAGTTGCAGCGTTTCTTGCACCACCCCCTCGCCGGCGAAGGCCGCGTCGCCGTGAATCAACAGCACCAGCCCGCGCACCCGCTGGCGGTCGTCCTCGCGGTCTTGCTTGGCCCGCATGCGGCCCAGCGCGACGGGATTGACAAACTCCAGGTGACTGGGATTGAAGCAGAGCGAGAGATGCACCGTATGCCCGTCGTCGGTGCGCCAGTCGGCGCTGTGGCCCAAATGATATTTCACATCGCCGCGGCCAAGCTGCAACTCCGGCTCGCGATCTTCAAACTCGCGAAAGATCATTTGCGGCATCTTGCCCATGATGTTGGCCAGCACGTTCAATCGCCCGCGGTGGGCCATGCCCAGCACAATCTCGTCGATGCCCTGCTGGCCGGCTTTTTCGATGGCCAGGTCGAGCAGCGGTATCAAGCTTTCCGCTCCTTCGAGCGAAAAGCTCTTCGCGCCCACGTATTTCTTTTGAATGAACTCCTCGAAGATGTGGGCATTGGTCAGCCGTGTCAGAATGCGCAACTGTTCCTGCCGCGAGAGCTGCAGACGGTTTTCGGTCGCTTCCATCCGGTCTTGCAGCCAATGCCTCACGCTCAAGTCGTCGATGTGCATGAACTGCACGCCAATCGACCGGCAATACGTGTTCCGCAGATGCTCGACGATGCCGGCCAGCGAGAGCGTGTCGGCGCCCGGAATGGTGTCGATCGAGAAAGGACGATCGAGATCGGCCTCGGTAAAGCGATAAAAGTCCAGATCCAGTTCGGGCTGATGCGGGCGCGGCAACGCCAGCGGGTTGATCTGGGCAATCATGTGCCCGCGAACGCGATAGGCGCGAATGAGCTGATCGACGCGGTCTTGCAGGTTGGCGACTTGCGCGACCGGCATCGCCAGCGTACCGTGGCCGCCGCTGGCGACGGTGGCGCCGCCAGGGTTGAAGATGCTGGCCGGGCGGAACGACGGCCCGGGCCGCCAGCGGAAGGCCGGTCGCCCGTTTCCGGCTGGTTCTGGCCCAAGCGGACTGCCGGGACCGCGGAGCCGATCGAAATAATCGCGCCATTGCGGTTCGACCGCGCCGGGATCGCGAAGATAATCGTCGTACAGGCCCTCGACAAAGGCCAGGTTCAAACTGCTAGGCAACTCGGTTTCGATCATGCTATCCAAAATCAGCCTGCCGTCGCCCGTGCATCCTGGCCTCGATTTGCGCCGGTGATCGAGAACGACGCCGAACACTCCTCATTTTTTCGGGCGCTCCCAGGTCTCGCCGCGCTGATAGCGCCCGGCACGGTCGACCACCACCGGGTCTTTGCTGATCTTAATGACCTGGTCGAGCGCCTTGTGGAACTCGGCCTTGTTTGGGTCGCGGATTTCACGGTGGTGGGCCAACTCGACAATCGTTTCGCAGGCAATCTGGGCAAACGGGTCTTGGGTCACATAGGGCAGCACAAACCGCAGCGTATCGACGCTATACGCCGTGCGGCAGCGATTGATGACCAGTGATTTCTCTTGCGCAGTGCGGGCAGCCTGCATGGCCTGCTTCATCCGCTCCAGACGCTGCCTGTCTGATCGGCCGTCGCGCGTGGCCGAGAGCTTCACATAGCCCTCAAAGGCTTGCTCGCGCTCGCCCGGCTCCGACTTGCTCGACTCAGCGGCATGGTTGGCGATTTCCAGCAGTTTATCCGCCGCGCTGGCATCGGGCCATTTGCTCAAGGCATCGATGGCCAACCGGCGCCGGGCCGCGTCGCCGCCCGTGGCGATCTGGCCGACAAAGTCGATCAACCGCTGGCCGCCGACGCGCCCGACCAGCGATAGCAATTCGTCGCGCTGCGCGGCATCGACCTGGTTGATGGCCGCGATCAACGCGTCGCCCCGCCGATCGGCGTTTTCGATGCGGGCGGCGACTTCGGCCACGTGGCGTTCGGCCGAGTCGCGCTCGCCGCCCTTCTGAGCCTTGAGCACGGCGGGAATCAGGGCTGGCAGTTGATCCGGCCCGGCAAGCTGGCCCAAGGCGGTCATCGCCGCGCTGCGAACTCGGCCGTCGTCGTCCACGCTGGCCGCCAAAAAGACGGGCATCTGGCTGGCGGCACGCCGCGCGGCGAGTACGTTAACCAGCTCGGCCCGCGTGTTGGCGTCCGCCGCCTTAACTTCTGCGGCCAGCTTCTGGACGACCGCTTCTCCGCGCATCCGCCGCAAGGCGGTCTGAGCAGCCTGCTGTTCGGCGGGCGAGGGCGCCTTCAACGCTTTGACCAGAGTCGGCAGGTCTTCCACCGAACCGATTTCGCCGAGCGCTGCAAGGGCTGCCGCCCGAACGTCTTCGTTGTTGCTCGCAGACAATAACTCAACCAGCGCCGGCCGGGCCGTCGCATCGCCGCGATCGGCCAGGGCCGCGATCAACTCGGCCTGCGCCGAGGCCTCAAGCTTGGGCAGTTGATCGGCGAAAAGGCGTGTCTGCTCGGCGCCGTCGGCCGCCGATCGCACCTGTTCCAGTGCCGCCGCGCGGAACTCACGGTCGGGATTGGCGAGCAGTTGGATGATCTGTCCGGCCAGGTCGTCGCCATGCGCGGCCGCCTTGGGCGTGGGACAACTCACCGCAGCCGCCGCGAGTAACACAAGCACCCGTGAGAAATGGATCAAAAATTGCCGCATTTTGAGTTCCCTATTGGTTACCGTTTGAGAGCTTTTCACTCAGTTCATTTTCGAGGCGAGCCGCCAAACTCTCCAGTTCAGCCGGTGGAAGTGCTCGAAGCTCTTCTTGGGCCGTAATGTTCTGCCGCAGCAACCGCTGGTGCGATTGGATTTGAGCGGTTCGAGCTTCGAGCCAACCCTCCTGCCTTCCCCGCGTAAGACCCTCAGCCCGTCCCTCAGCCCGTCCCTCAGCCCGTCCCTCAGCCCGTCCCTCAGCCCGTCCCTCAGCCAGCCCCTCAGCCAGCCCCTTAGCTTCTGCATCGCGAGCCTCAGCCAGCAATGCGTGGGCGTCACGTTGCGCCTTGAGCCGCGACTCGTACCGTTCGCGGTCCTGCTCGCTCTGAGTAATCATAATTAGGTCTCCCAATGCCCACCGCACATCCGCCACGTCCAGGGGCGCGGGGAGCGCGTCGAGGTCAAGTTCTTGTGCATGCCGCAAAAAATATAACCAGCGGTCCAACGGGGTCGCCAATTCCTCGACTGATTTGCGGAACTTCCTCAACTCCAGAATATGCACCGCCAGTTGATCGGTAAAGAGTGCGCGATGACGCCGCTCCCATAGCTCAAAGACTAAGTGGTAATCGGCCAGATCTGAGAACAGCGGCGTATCCACGAAGCAAATCGCAATGGTGGGCCGCAGAGCTTCGTAATCCATGCCTTCCTGCAGTTGGCCTTGATATAACCTCGACCAATACTGACCCCTGCGCAAAGAAGGTGGAACTTTTTAGATGCCTAATCCCGCCTGGGCAAAAAAAGCCCGGACCAAGTGACGTTTCTTCCGCAGGCGACTAATGGCAAGGTGAAATTCTTCATGCAACTCTTCCAAGTCAAAG
>JAICLL010000308.1 GCA_025927475.1 Pirellulales bacterium | reverse complement strand
TAGAGCAGTGCGCTTCATGGGTCGGCAGCGCGAATTGGCAAAGACAACGGGGCAATCGGCCACGAACGGGGCTTGCCCCCGTCGAGCCATGATTGACAGGCCAAGTGCGAATGCATCTAGCCCTCGCCCCCGCTGGGTTTAGCCCTAATGTCGCGCGATTAAGCGAGATACCCTTATGATTCACGCGTCGGAAAGATGCCCGCGGCTTGCCCGCGGGAGTTTCACGCTGGCCGTCTACAAAAGCGGCCGCCACCTACATTCCCGATTTTGCCCCGATTGGCCGCCGAAGGCAGCCAATCGGGGCCAAATCGGGGGGCGAGCGTCGCTGGTCTAGCCGGTCTAGACAGCCAACGTGAATCTCCGCCCGGCAAGCGGGCGGCATCTTAGCCTGTCAATCGGCGCTCACACCGGGGCAGGCCAGGCGCTACCAAACCACCCCGTGAGCTACGCCAAAAATAAAGGAAAACCGCCATGTCTTGGCTCCGCGTGCAAATCGTCCTGCTCGATGCCGCCAGCGCCCTCGTCACTTTCGCGGCGAACTGGCTATTGCAATCGACGTTACTGATTGCCGCGGGGCTGGTTGTGGCCTGGTTGGCGCGCCGCCGCGGGGCCGCAGTGCAGTCGGCCATTTACCGGACCACGCTGGCCGCCATCGTCGTTTGTCCGTTGGCGACACTCTTTTTATCGTTGAACGGTGTTTCAGGTTGGTCGCTGCCGATGCCCGTGGCCTGGCAGTATGAAGAGTTGCCCGCTCTCGCCAGTGCTGAGCTGGACGGCGTCATTGAAACCGCGCAGATTGGCCTTTCGGAGGGCGAGGCGCCGGCGAAAAGCCCCGTAGAGCGAGCGTCTCGCTTGCTGGCGCACCGGCCGCCGACGGAACAAGCGAGACGCTTATTCTACGACGGAGCATCCGCCCTGCGAGGTGCGGTCGATAGACCGCGCTACCGCGCGGCATGGGGCTCTCAGGAAGCGAGCCGGTCAATCGCGTTGCGAAGGAACGTTGATAGGTGAAACCACTCGCCGCTGCACCGAAATGCCGCGTAACGCGTGTGTATCGCGCGTTCGACGGCGCGCCCGCCACGGATCGTTCCAATGAGCGACAGGGGGTGACTCGACGCAGTCTGAAGCTGCCGCATCCTCGCAAGCGGGTCCGCCGCCGTCCCGATCTTCACGCGGTCTGCCATCAGGTGGAGCGAGTGCAATACTGAACAAATCATTTTTTTCCCGCCTCTTGACGCAGGGCGGTTGACAACCGCTAGAATGGGCGCGCGCTTGGCGCTTTGGCGTCCATTCCTGTCGGGCGGCGCAACGATCCTCCCGCCCGCGTGCTTGCTTTGCTGCTCTCCCCACCCGTACCTACGTACCTACTCGGTTACGTCCAGCGCGCGCGCTATATCTACTACTCGTAGGTACGTACGTAAGGGTGTGAGAGCAGCCCGTCACCAATTACGGTGACGGCCTGGGTATCCCGGCGCGCCGGGACTCCCGTGACGGCGGCAGCCCGTTTTGTTAGGCGCTCTAAATGGCGATGATGAAACGTGGGGGCTTGCAGCAGAGCCGGGCCGGACGGGCCCACCTTAAACCGAAGGCGTGGCCGCGGTAACGCACGGAGGCAACCGACCATGTTTTTAACACGCCACCATCCGGCTTCATCACAACCCATCAGAACCCTATTCATCGGCATACGGGAACCACCATGGCGACGGCTGACTCAAGGCCATGCGCAGGCGTTCATCGTGCGACCGCAAGAGCGCGTCGATCATCGGCAACAGGCCATCGCTGACGCACTCGCTGGTGAGCGAACGACTTTGTTTGTCCAATACCTCATGGAACAATTCCACGGCGTGCTCGACGTCGATCATTAACCAGGCGCGCAGCCAATACGCCATGGGATGGAATATGCCGGCGGAACGCGCGGCGACGTCGGGCGGCGACATCCGACTCAGTACCTCCCGGGCAACTGGCGCGTCGATCATCGCCAGTAGCCAGGCGGCCTCGATCGTGGCCCTCGATTGCAGTGAATCCCGCACGGATTCGGTTGGTATCGGCCGCAGTGCCAAGACCTGGTCGACGACCGCTTGCATGTCGGGATAGTCCGCCACAGCGGCCATCACCGCGACCCGCGCGGCCGTCGGGACGCGGTCGTTGGCGACGATGCCAATCGGCTGCGATGCGGCAAGGCAGATGCTCAATGCGCGGTCGAAGAGGTCATAAGCGCGCGACGCATCGCGCGTGGCAAGCGCCATCGCCGCGCGCCCCAAGACCTCGGCCTTCTCCAGCGGCGCATTGTCTCCCACATCGTCCAGCAGTGTCAGGGCCTTATCTGGATTTGTACTCGCCAGCCGCCGAGCTATATGAATCAGGACCGGTTCAAAGTCGGCCGTCGGCGAATTGCTCGGTGGCGCGGCTCGTACGCGCCGGCTGAAACCGCTCGGTGTCGTCGCGCGCGTCAAGATGCGGCGGGCTGCCGCCAAATCGTACATGCCCACCAAGGCCGCTAACTCGCTGTGTACGTCGGCGGAGATTCCGCCTGATGGACTGGGTAGCAACACCCATAATCGCACGGCGCGTGGTGCATCGAAGCGAGCCAGCGCGGCGGCAACGGCCGCACGCGCCTGGGCATCGGCATCTTGCCCTAGCGCCTCGACACGGTCAGCGGCTGCATTCACCAACTTGCGGCCCCATTCGTCGCAGCCGGCGGCGATGGCCATGGCGCCGATCTGCGCTTGCGATAGGATTTCGCCGCCGGAACCTGGAAACTCTATCTCGCTCTTGAGGTTCGCGTCGAGCGCCGCTTCCAGCAGTCGAATGGCAGCCTCGCGCTCCCCGGCGGCCAGCCGGCGGTGAGCCATCCGTTTCAACCGGCTGCTGCCGCCAGGTGCTCCGGCGTGGGCAATCGCCAGATCGACGTCGTCGTGAACG
>JAICLL010000039.1 GCA_025927475.1 Pirellulales bacterium | reverse complement strand
GGGCCGAGCGCAGCGAGTCCCACCTTCCTGCAAGCGCCACGCCGCAACGTTCGATGCCGCGGACGGTGGGAATCGCTGCGCTCGGCCCACCCTACGACCTCGTTTGGCGTTCGATCGGTCTCAGAGATTCCAGCAGCTCCCGATAATGGACGTCGTAGCGCTCGGCCATCGCGTCGAGGTGATAAGTGGTTTGAACCTCGCGCTCGCCAGCGAGGATCAGTCGCTCTCGCAGCGCAGCGTCGGTCAGCAACTTGCGCATCGCAGCGGCCAATGCCGCCGGATCGAAGGCAGGGATCAGCCAGCCCGTGTGGCCATCGTCAATCAATCGAGGCAACCCGCCCACCCGTGTGGCGACCACCGGCACGCGGGCCGCCCAGGCTTCGAGCACCGTCAGCGGCATGCCTTCCGAGCGGCTCGTCAGAGCAAAAAGATCCATCAGCGGCAAGTAATCTTGCGGGCGTGCCTGGTAGCCGGCGAAATGCACGCGCCGGTGCACGCCCAACTGCTCGGCCAGCGCTTCCAACGCGGCGCGGCTCGGACCATCGCCGACCAGCAACAGCCGCAGATCGGTTCGGCTTTGTGCCGCCTGGGCAAACCCTCGCAACAAGACATGCTGACATTTGATTTCCGTCAGTCGGCCGACGGTGCCGACGACCTGGTCGCCCACGGGAATGCCTAATTGCCTTTTGAGCGATTCGACCTGCGATGGCACAGCAAAAGGCGCCGGGTCGATGCCATTGGGAGCGAATCGCAGCTTGTGTGAAGGCACGACTCGCAAACCGCGAACTTCGTCGACGATGTCTTCCGAGACGCCAAAGAACGTTTGTGTCCAGGCGCCGGCGAGCCGGCCCACCCAGCGCGTGCGCCGCCGCGGCGCGTAGTTTTTGCCGTGCTCGGTGTGCACGACCACCGGCACGCCCGCCAGCCGCGCGGCCGGGCCGGCATAGAACAGCGCAGTGATCTGATGGGTGTGCACCACCTGCGGCCGCAATCTTCGTAGCACGTTGCACAACTGTCCGACGAGCGCCGGTCGCACGCCCGGCGGCTTATCCAGCGAGACGACGTGCGCGCCTTGCCTGGCAGCCTCAGTGGCCAGCGCACCGGGCCGCTCGAGGCAGACGATCAATGCTTGTTGGTCCAACGAGCGGCCGGCCCGCGCCAGGTCGAGCACCACGCGCTCCAGTCCGCCTACGTCGAGCGACAAGACGACATGAGCGACCCGCAGACGATCTCGCTTGGTTTGAGCGCGGGCAATCACCGTGCTGCTCGGGGAGAATGGTTTTGCGCGACTGCCGGCGCCGCCTGCCGCGGGCGAAGGCAGACATCCGCAATCAGCGGCAAATGGTCGGAGCCGACGTCGGGACCGACCCAGCACCGCGTAAACCGCCATTCGTCGTTGGCCAACACATGGTCGATGCGCGCTCCGAACCAGCGAGTCTGTTTGGTATGGCCCAGTCCCCAACCGCAGGTGGAAAACGCATTGGCCCACGCGCCCCAGTTCTTGCGATAGATCAAACTTTCGACGGGCAGGTTGAAATCGCCCGCCACGATCACCGGCCCGCTCACGCGCTCGACCAGGCGGCGCGCCCCGGCCGATTGCAAGCCCCGCAGGTGCGTGTTGTTTTCCAACGTGGGGCGGCTGCGCCAGCCGTGATGAAGCACCGCTTCCAGGCCCTCGCGAGGAGTCATGAGATGGATGCCGAAAATATGGCACACGTCGCCATCGACGTTCACATCGCAGCGCAGCAGAGAACCCTCGGCGCCGATGTCGCGCCAGTGGGCCGACGACGCATGTTCGATCGGAAAACGGCTTGCCACCAACACCCTTCCGGCCCGCTCGAAGTACCACAGGCCGGTCGAGAACCAGCGGGCTTCGGCATCGGCGGGAGCTTCTTGGATGGCCACCACGTCGGGTTGCACTTTTTCGATCAGGCCATTAAGCGCACCATCGCGGACCGCATCGATTGCCACGTTGCAGGTGAGCACGCGCAGTTGAACGTCGGGCGAAGAATCGGCCTGCCACACTCGCCACGGAACGCACACGCCCATGATCGGCACGAGCCAACACGCTCCGCCCAGCAACAAGGGACCCACGAGCCGCCTGCCAAATCGCGGCAATTGCAGCAGCAAGCCGGCCAACGGCACTACCCAAATCCAGCGCGGTCCATAGAGCATGAGCGTCGTCGGCCACCAGCGGTCGCCCGTTCGCCAGATGGCCAGCGACAACGCCACGAGCAGCAGCGCATAGCCCCAGGCGATCAACGCCACGCCGCGAGGCCCGCTCGTGCGCGGTCTTGCGGCCAACGTGCGCTTTGCCTCCGGCCCACTCGGCCGTGGCCAACCGCGATCGACAAGGTTTACGTTCAGCATGCGTGGAGCAAGGATTCAGTCAACTCTGACCAGCTTTGACATTCAAGATAGGTCGCATGTGCCCACCTACGCCGCTGCCTCAGCCTGTTCGGCTCTGACATTCAAAATTGGCGCCTCGACCGGCGGACGCGCGGCGCTGGACAATTGCTTTACGATCCGCGCCGGGTTGCCGGCCACGACCACGTCGGGCGGGACATCGCGAGCCACGACCGCGCCGGCGCCGACAATCGATCGGTCTCCGATCGTCACTCCCTTGAGCACCTGCGCGCCGTTGCCGATCCAAACGTCGTCGCCGATCGAAACCGCGCGGATTGACGCGGCGGTCATCGGTTCATTGCGGCGGCGGCGCTGGGCGTCAAGCGGATGGCCGTCGTTGTCGGCGATGGTCACGCCGCCGGCGATCAGGCAATGCCGCCCGATTGTCACCGAGGCGGCGATCGTCAAGCGACAATTGTGGCCAACAAACGTGCCATCGCCGATGCGCAGTTCGGGAAGGTCGCCGCAGCCATCGGTAAAGATGATGTTCGACTTGCCCGACAGCCGCACGTTCGACCCAATGACAATTCGCCCTCGTCCAAAGAGGTAGGGAAGTTGTTCCATCTGAAAGTCGCGGCCCACGGCGGCGCATTGGCTGCGCCAGAGCGGCTCGTACCAACACACTTTGCACGCCAGCGCAATCGCTTCGCGGGCGGCCACGTGCAGCGCGTAACAACCGCGGAACCACCAGCGCAGCGGGCCCACGACGGGCAGATGCGCCCTGCGCAGCCGCCGCACCCAAGGCTTGGCCAGCCGGCGAAGGTTCGGTGCAAGGGAGCGTGAATTCATGACAATCATCCGGCGCCAGCCCCGCTTGCCGCTGGCTCGCGGTAATCACCAGCGGCGATCTCGACTCGCGGCGGCTTCACCAACACCGCCGCGTAATAGGAATGCAGCAGCTCGTTGACCACCGGCACGCGGGCCGCCACACCGGCAATTTGTCCCACGGCTCCCCGGCCGCTCCGCAAGCCATAGACGCGAAACGATCGCAATTCAAACGGCGATGCTGCCAGCGCCTGTCGCACGCCGCGCAAGCTGAGCATGTTGAGCGGTTCGCCCGGACGGTCTTTTAGCGTGGACACGCCGTCCCAGCGGCCAAGCCCTTCGAGCCGCTCCCAAAGATTGGGCTGATAGCCACGGGCGTGAATGACCGCTCGAATCGTGTTGAGAATCGCCCGCTCGGAAAAAAGGACATGGCACCAGGGAATCGGAATATGCTCCAGGCAGTGGGAAGCCAGGTAGTGATACCAGCCGAACGAACCGACCCACAGCAGGCCGCCGGGCCGAAGCCAGCCGTAGACTTGCGCCAGCACCGCCGCGGGATCGACCAGATGCTCGAAGGCGTCGATCAGCATCGCCACATCGAGGCCGTCGCGCGGCTGGAACGATTCGGGATGCGCGAACTCAATTCGGCTCGCGGCGGCCGGAAATCGTTCGGCGATGATTCGGCTGCCGGTCGCCAACTCGGCCTGATTGATATCGATGCAGTAGACGCGGCGCGCGCCGGCTTCGATAAAAAACGGTGCGCGTCCTCCCAGCCCGCTGCCCACGTCGGCCACGGCGCAGTTCATGAAGTCGAGGTCTGGGAAAAATCGCTGCCGCAGGGTATCGCTCGAGCGGTACTGATATTCAATATAGTCGGCCGACGATCGCGCGGCGGCGGCGCGTGTGCCGCGCAGCGCGCGGCATAGCCGCGTCAAGGCCAGGCACACCGGCGAGGGTAGGTTTAACGATAAGGGCACGATCAAATCCTCCGTGCTACTGCATGAAACAGCTTGGTGCCCAAGGCGTAACGCACCAGGTGCTTGCTGCGCCACCACGGCTCGCGCCCCTGCGCACCGCGATAAGGCGCCGGATGCAGCCAAAGCGAATGCAACAGGTAGCTCATCGCCCGGTGGCGATTGCCCTCCAGAAAATACGACCACGCCAGATCGGCATACATATAGGAAAGGCTCACCGCGCGCAGATGGGCGTGCTCGGCATGCTCGGCAAAAAAACGATCGAGCACTCGGCGATAATTGGCGCCCATCCGCTCCGCCTGGCGGTTCATCTGGCCTTCGTGAATGCGATACCACCAACAAGGGCTATCGACCACCGCGGTCGGAAAGTCAGCCGCGATGCGCAGCCACATGTCGCGGTCTTCGACCGCGCGCAGCGTCTCGTCGAACAGCCCGATGCGCGACAAGCACTGCTTCGAGATCATCGCCCCCGAAGGTCCGATCGGCGCCGACAACAGATAGTCTTCGACCGAGAGCAGCCGGGCCTTGGCCTCCGGCGGCAGCGCCTCGGGCAGCGTGGCCGCGGCGGCAGAACCGATCAATGCGCAGCCCGCCTCGCGCGCCGCGCGCAACTGCACCGCGGTTTTTTCGCGGTGCCAGCGATCGTCGGCGTCGAGCAGTGCGATCCATTCGCCTTGCGCGGCCTGGATGCCTCGGTTGCGTGCCGCCGACAGGCCGCGATTCTCCTGGTGAAGGTACGTGATCCGATCGAAGAAAGGCCGCAGCCGCTGGCGCGTGTCGTCGTTGCTGCCGTCATCGACGACGATCACTTCCATGCGCGGATAGGTCTGCGCGCAGGCACTTTCGACCGCTTCGACGACGTAACGGCCGCAGTTGTAGGTCGGAATGACGGCGCTGACGAGAGGTTCGTTTTCCATAGACATTGCGTTCATCGGACGAGCAGGGCTAATTGGCGCCCTTAAACTCAAACTCGGCGTAAGGAACAGTCATCACTTGTTCGTGGACGACATTGTGGCCCCACAGCCCGTCCTCCCCCATGCAGTCGCCGTGGTCGCCGCAAACAACGCCCACCGCGCCGCGCGGAAACAGGCCGAGCAGTTTGGGCAACTGCCGATCGACGTATTCCAGGCACATGCGTTGCGCCTTGACCGACAGCGTGCCGTCGCCGTTGGAGTACGGGCGATGCGTGCTGGAGACGTTCAAAAACACAAAGTTCCGGCCGCGCGCCGGCTGGCGCATGACCCGCGTGAGATCGTCGATCTGCTCTTCGAAGGCCCGGGGGTTCTCTTCCCCGTATGACGGCTTGTACAAAAAGTGCTGGAAATAGCGCCCCTGCCAGAACGACGAAGACTTGACCTCGTTGGAAAACCAACCCACGCCGCCCACGCCGATGGTGCGATAGCCCTTGCTTTCAAAACCTTTCGGGACGTTTTCGGCGTCGTCGAAGCAATAGCGAATGTTGCGTCCTCGGTAACGGTTCCAGCTTGTCGACAGGGCAAACATTCGGGGCTCGGTGTCGACGGTGCGATCGTCGCCGCGCGGCGGGCGGGGCATCGAGCCGGAAAACATGGCCACGTGAGCCGGCAAGGTATACGTGGCCGAAGTCTGCCGGCGTTGCCACTGGCCGATCAGGCGTTTGAACGTGGGCGTCGCGCCCGCGGCCAGCGAGTCGGCCGCCGAATCGAACCGCAAGCTATCGAGTGTGATAAACAGAAAGTCGCGGTTGAACTGGAAGAGTCCTCCCACTTTGGCCGCGAAATTGGCAAGGGTACTACCGCTCATACGGATGGCTCCAACACAGGACGAATTGCATAATCCCTCCGTGTCGTTAACCAGCGCTTGCACCGCAGGCACGGGCGTTCGACGCACACATGCGAAATGACGGCGCAAGCCGTGGCACAGGCGATATTCACCGGCCACGCATACGGCCATCCATTGCCGGGCGGATGCAGCAACGGCTGCCAAAGATACAAGCTGTACGATAAGACGCCCAGCGCCACCAGCGGCCGGCAACTCAACACCGACCGCAGCAGCGAACGATCGTTCGCCAGACAGGCCGCGATCACCAGCGCGAACAGGGCCGCCTCCAACGGGCGTTTGATGAACAGGCAATACTTGCCCGATGTTCCGAACACGCAGATGGACGCCAGCAGCATCATCACTGCGAGCAGCGCAACGAGCGTGGCCCGCGGTCGCAGCATCTCGAAGAACGGTCTGGCACGGGGCTCACGCACCAGGAAGGCCAGCAAACAGCCGACGGCGATGGTATCCATTCGAGTCAACGTCAACAGATCGAGATCGATGGCGTCGCGGCTGAGCATGCGGAAAAGTGCGAAGCGTAGCGCGGCGGCCCCGGCCACTGCCACGGCGAGCAGCCGCAAGGCCCCCCTGCGGCCACAGAGACAAAGCGCCAGTGGCCACACCAGATAGAAATGTTCTTCCACCGACAGCGACCAGACGTGCCCGATCCACGCCGGGGGATGCGGCACAAAATTGACCGTGTACGTGAGGGCCAGCGCCCAGCCTCTGCCGCCGAGCGACGCGACGCCCAACGGCTGTAAAAACGCCGTCGCGACCAGAAAGGCGGCATAAGCCGGCAGAATGCGCAGCGCCCGCCGCGCAAAGAATTGCGAGAGCGAAATGGTTCCCTCGCGATCCCATTCTCGCAGCAGCAGCAACGTGATCAAAAAGCCGCTGATCACAAAGAACATGTCGACCGATGGCCCGCCCAGAAATCGCGCTTGGCGAAACCACTCGGGCGCCGCCAGGTTTTGCGCCACCGAGAAATGCGCCACCGAAATCATCACGATGGACACGCCGCGCAGACCGTCCAGGCCGGGAATGCGCCCCGTCAGGGTGGAATCGAGCGAGGCGATCTCGCGGCTGCCGCGCTGCTCGGGTGTGGCTTCCATCTTCTTAATCGGTCGAATCAGACTAGCTGTGCGCATTGACTGCGGCGTGGGCGTTGTGGGACCGGTCGAGTTGAAACGCGGCGGCAGGCGCGCAGTCCCAATATGCCTTGAGCAACACGGCCGCCTGCCGGGCGGTGGGTAGTCGCCCGGTGCCGAAATAGTCGGCGGCGATGACCTCGAAATGGGCGGCCCGTTCCACAAAGTCGAGTTGGGCGGCGCCGGTCCCGCAGCCGACATCGACAAAGTAGACGCCCGGCACCAACGGCAGCGAGGGCACCTCGCAGGCGATCGTGCCGTGGCGCGGCAAATCGGGGATGCGGCCGTGCTGCAAACGTGTCTGCAACCAAGCCAGCTTGGTTCCCAGCGCGTTTTCGAGGGTCACGCCAAAAAAGGGACTCTCCAGCGGCGCGTCGTGTTCGTAGGCGATGCGAATGGTCAGCCCTTGTCCCGCCGGCAAACTTTGCACCACCTCGCCGTCGGCGTCGTGAAAGGTGACTTGCTTTATCACCGGTCGCAACGGCGCCATTCGCGGGCGGTCGGCCAACGACGGCTCGGCGCTGGAAGCTTCCAGATCGCGATAGTATTGGCGGATGGCGTCTTGCGGCGCGCCGCTAAAGGAGATGCTGCCGGAAGAGAGCACAATGCCGCGGTCGCAAAGCGCATCGACCGCGCCCATGTTGTGGCTGACGAACAGCACCGTGCGGCCCGAGCGGCTCACGTCGCGCATGCGTCCCAGGCATTTGTGCTGGAACGCCGCGTCGCCCACCGCCAGCACCTCGTCGATAATCAGAATCTCCGGCTGCAAATGGGCCGCCACCGCGAATGCCAACCGCACCTGCATGCCGCTGGAGTATCGTTTGATGGGGGTGTCGAGGAACTCCTCCATCTCAGAGAAATCGACAATGGCGTCGAAGTTGGCGGCGATCTCGTGGCGCGACATGCCCAGAATGGCGCCGCTCATATAAATGTTCTCGCGGCCGCTCAGTTCGGGATGGAACCCGGTGCCGACTTCCAGCAAGCTGCCGACGCGGCCGTGGATGTCGGCGCCGCCGGTGGTGGGTTTGATGATCCGCGAAAGAATTTTCAAGAGCGTGCTCTTGCCGGCGCCGTTGCGGCCGATGATGCCGACCACCTCGCCCGGCTGCACCTCGAAGTCAACCTCTTTGAGGGCCCAGAATTCCTGGCCGGCCGACTTGTTCCGCCATCGCCGCAGGGGCGCGGCGGCAAGCTGCGACAGCGAATCGCGCAGCGTCCGGTACGGCGCCAGCTCGACGTCGTGGTGGATTCGATAGCGTTTTCCGAGACCGTAAACCGTGATGGCGGATGACATGGCGAGCCCCTTAAATGATGTCGGCGAACGAGTCTTCCACGCACCGGAAGTAAAGACAACCGGCGGCAAACAACAGCACCGCTCCGGACGCCGAAGCGGCCAGCGCGCTCCACGGCACCGGACCACCGAGCACCGCCGCCCGGAACGAAGCCACCAGGCCGGTGATCGGGTTGAGCGAGAGAAGAACGCGCAGCAAGGAGGGATTTTGGATCTTCGATTTTGGATGCTCGACGTTCGAGACGGAACCGGTTTGCGCGCCGTCTACCGATTGCTGAACCCTGACCTCTGAACCCTGAACCCTCTGCTTGGCGTCCACGTCGGTCCGCATGTAAACGGAAGGCGTGGCAAACATCCAAAGCTGCACGAGAAACGGAATCACATAGCGAAAATCGCGATAGGCCACGTTCAGTGCCGCCAGCAAGGCCCCAACCCCCATCGCGGCCAAGGTAAACAGGACAATCAGGCCGGGCAGCAACGCCAGGTTCCACGAGAGAGGCACCTGATACCACACCATCAACACCGCCAGCATGGCGCAGGCCACGAAGAAATCGACCAGCGACGCCACCACTCCGGCGAAGGGAATTGCCAGACGGGGAAAATAAATCTTGGTGATCAACCGCTCCGAGCCGACGACGCTGTTGCCCGACTTGGCGATCGAGGTGGCAAAAAAGGTCCAAGGCAGCAGGCCGGCAAAGGCAAACAGCGGATAAGGCACGTCGCCCGAATCAACGTGCGCCAGCCGGCCGAAAAAGATGCTGAACACGACCATCATCAGCAGCGGCTGCAAAATGGCCCAGGCGGCGCCCAGCGCGGTCTGCTTATAGCGCACCTTGACATCGCGCCACGCCAGAAAATAGAGCAGCTCGCGATACTGCCAAAGCTCGCGGACGTTCACCAGTTGCCAGCCCGTGGGTGGGCGGATGCGGGTCGTGCAGCCGGACACGTCCGGCGCGCGATGGACGCCGTTGGCCGAAATGCGTGGAGCGGTAAGGGAGATCATTGAGATGCGCTTCTAGGAGGTTAAAAAAGGGTGCAACGTTTTGGACTGGAGGATTGCCGCGCCCATTAGTTCCACCGGGCAAAGACACGTACAAAGGCGTATGCCACGACCAAGGTTCCCATGCTGGCGGTGGCCAGTCTCGAAACCAGCGCATAGTTGAAACGCAGCGGCGGCAGCGGCCGACGTGTGGCCGCCAGATCCAAAAACGCCGCCGACAGGCCGATGACCAGGTAGGTCGGCTCGACATAGCATCGGGTGAGCGTGATCATGCTGGCCGCGAAGGCGCTGAGCATTGCCAGAAAGAACGGCCGCAGGGCCCGCAGCCGCGGATCGAGAATCTCCACCTTGCGCTCGCCAAGCCGCCGCAAGCGCAGCATGGGAATGGCCAAGGCCCCGAAAAACATCGTGCCGCCGAGCACGCCCAACTCGGTGAAGCAATGCACGTAAGAATTGTGGGCCACCAGGCCAGCATGGTCTTGATAGGTGCCGAAGCCGATGCCGAACAAGGGCGACTCGCGAAACATCTCCAGCCCATCGCTCCAAAGCTGGATGCGCGCTTGCCCGGTGTCTTCGTCGGCCGAGATGCGCGTCATCCGTCCCGCGAAAAGGACCAACAGCAAGGGGAATAGCAGCGCCGCCAAAGGCAGTGTTTTTCGCCAGCCGTAGCGAGAGGTGAGCAGCACGGTCAGTCCCACCAGCATGGCGATAAATCCGCCGCGCGACTTGGTCAGCATCAGCGCGTAGCCGCAGACGGCCATCGGCGGCAGCCATAGCACGCGCGGCCATCGCGAGCCTAAGGCTTTCGACCAGCCGGCGCCGCAAATGGCCATGCCCAGCAAAAGGATCATCGACAAATCGTTGGGGTCGTTGAAGATGCCCGTGCTCCGCAACCGGCGCACTTGAAGCGCTTCGCCGGTCGCCGAAAAACCGTCGTGCTGCTGCAGCTCTTTCAAAGCCGGAACGTCGATGACGCCGTGGAATTGCAGCAGTGCCAGGGCGGCGACCACCACAATGCACAGCAGCAGCCACTTCAAAAAGTG
Organism: Pirellulales bacterium; assembly: GCA_025927475.1. Lineage (GTDB taxonomy): Bacteria > Planctomycetota > Planctomycetia > Pirellulales > JAICIG01 > JAICLL01. The sequence goes on along the minus strand of JAICLL010000039.1, from coordinate 32,731 downwards.
CGTCAAACGCCGCTGCGAGTTGACCACGCACAGCAGCAGCAGGAAATAAACCACCGGCTTGCCAAATTCCTGAAGGGCGGCCCGGGCATCGCTGATCAGTCCGTGCGCCAAGTGCGAAATGGCCACTGAGAGCAGCATGCCCATCACGCAGGCCGAAACCGGATGCCGGTGCAGCGAAGCCGGCGAAAACTGCCGGGCCATTCTGGGGGCATTGGCGGCCAGACAGATCAGCATCAAGCATAAATAGAGCGGGGCGTCTTTCAGGGCGGCGACAATCTCCGCCGGCCGAACAAACAGCGTCGCGGTCAGCAGTAAGAAAGTCGCGTAACTCACCGTTTATCCCACCGAGGCACATTTATCCCACCGAGGCATAAGCCATCGGTTGCGGAACGTCGGGGGCGCAAGGGTCTGACGCAAAGGGCGGCGTCTCGGGCATCAGCACCACCGGCTGGCGGTTCAACCGCAACAACCTCCGCGCGGCCGCCGACCGCACGCCAAACAGCCGCAACGCCGTGCAGGCCATAATCCGCAAATCGAGCCAGAGCGTTCGCGTGTGGATATATTCCAGATCGAGCGCCAGCTTGCGGCGAACGCTGTCGAGATCGGTGTCGGGCGGCAGGTTGATCTGTGCCAGCCCCGTTATGCCCGGCCTCACGGACAGCCGATTCAGATAGCCCGGAATCTCGCGGCCCAGCCATTGGGTGAACTCGGGCCGCTCGGGGCGCGGCCCCACCAGGTCCATTTCGCCGGCGAGAACGTTGAACAACTGCGGCAGTTCATCCAGGTGCAGAGCTCGAATCAGCCTGCCCACCGGCGTGACGCGCGGATCGCTGAGCTGGGCCCACACGGGGCCGCTGCGCGCTTCGGCGTCGACCCGCATGGTGCGGATCTTGCGCATCACAAAAGTCCGCCCGCCCGCGCCCACGCGCGTCTGGCGATAGATGCCGGGACCGCGCGAGGTCAGACGCACCACCGCAATGGTCACCGCCATCAGCGGCACAGCGGGCACAAGCAGCACCAACGCCAACGCTCGGCGGATCGCCAAGCGATACCCGCCCAGCGACGCCGCCGGTGGCACGCCGCGAGATGCTCCCCGAGCAAGACCGCGCTTGGCGGCATCGACCGGGCTTGCTTCAACCTTTTCAAGCAGACGCATGGTTCCCTCTCCTGTTCAGGGGCACAGACTCACTCCATTGCAGATGGTTCATCCGCCGGCGTACCGAGCAACACTCGGTCGAGCACCGGCAGAAAGTCGTGAAGAAACTCTTGGCAGGCGCTGTCCGACTCCGCCTCAGCGCTCGCCGGAAGCTGCGAGGCAATCTGCAGCTTGCAGAGCGAGCCTCCGCCGCCCAAGGCAAACCGAGGTTGCGCGGGCGCGGCCCACGCTCCGTCGGCCTTCCAGCCGTAGGCCACTTGCAGCAGGCCGCGCTCGGGCGTTTTGCTCTGAAACGTGGTCTGCCAGAACGCTTCGTCCGGGTGGTTGTCACGTGGTTGCACGCGGCGCGGCGCGACGATGGTTTGGTAATCTTGACTGCCATAGCACACATCGGGCGTGTGAACCGAGAGCGGGCCCGCCGGACCGATCAACAGCGCGACGTACACCCGGTCGTTCGTGACGCGGTGGCGATACGTGCGATTCAGGTAGGCCGAGCAGCGCAGCATTTTTTCGGTGGCCGGTTCTAACGGCTGGGACGATTCAAGCTGCCAGTCGGCAAACCGCTCCGGAACGTTGGCCAACCGCTCCGGTGTCATGCCGCCGTTGGCAGACTGCCGCGAGCTCTGCTCGCGCCAGCGCTGGTAGCCGCCGGCCATCAGCGTCAACAGGGCCAGCGTCAGCGCGGGCGCTCTGGCTAGAAAGCTATCCATCGAAGGCAAGTTCCAGTTCGGCCAGCCGCCTGCGTTCCGGCCCGTTGAGTTGATTCACCGAGAGCTTGTGCTGGCGGGCGCGGTCGAGCGCCTGACGTGCCTCTTCGGTTTTGCCTTGCAGCCAGCATGACAATGCCAGATGGAAACTGGGGCGAGGATCCGCGGGGGCAAGCTCCGCGGCTTCGCGAAACAACGCTTCGGCGGTCACCGCGTCTTCGGACTGCAAGAGCAGCCAGCCCTTCGAGTCGAGCAATTCAGGATGCCGTCCCGCGAGCACCAGCGCCCGGTCGAGATGCGTCATCGCCTCCGCTCGCCGCGCGGGGTCGTCCGCCAGCAGCATGGCCAGGTTGTTCAGCGCCACCAGGTGGTCTGGCTGCAATGCCAACGCCTGTTCGAATAATTCCTGAGCTTTTGCTCCGTCGCCCTGCAACATGCGCAGTGTGCCCAGCGAAGTCCTGAGCATGGCGCTGGTGGCATGCCGGCGCAGCGACTCGGCGAAGCACGATTCGACGCCGGGCGCTGCCGATTCCGTATCGGCCCGATGCCCGAGCACCGCGGCCAGCGTGATGGCCGTTTGCGGGCTATCGTCGGCGTTGGCCTGAGCCAGGCAGACGCTGATCGACTCGGCGACGCGCCCGCTGGCGGCCAACCACCGTGCGTAGGAGCATCCGCCCGAAGCATGTTCCGACGCGGCGCGGCGATAGCTGGCCTCTGCCTGTTCCGGCAATTGCGCGGCGGCATACAGTCCGGCGATGCGCACCCAGGCGGCCGCTCGATCGGACGGAGTTCGCTGGGCGAGCGTGTCGCGGTGCAAGAAGCGGCCCACGACGGTTTCGACTTCGTCCTGCTTGCCGCGTTGAATCAGCCAGGTCGCGCGCAACGAGGTCGTGCGCAGCGACCCGTCTTCCGGCTCGATTTGGCTGAGTTGATCGAGCCACTCGCCCGCCTCAGCGGCACGCTGGTGCCGCAGCAGGAACTCCACCAGCCGCGCGAGGTCGTCCGCCGCGGGCCGATCGACCAGCGCCAGCGCGAGCAATTGCTCCTTTGCCGCTCGCAGCTTGCCCTCGCGTTCGTACCAGTGCGCCAGCAGCAATCGCTCTCGGGGCGCGGGCGATGGATCGCGCTCGACCAGCTCTTCCAGTATGCGCTGCGCTTCTTGCCGCTGCGGGGGCGCGCCATGCCGCAGCGCCAAACGCGCGTTCAAACGGTGGTTGGCGATCTGACCGGACCGGGCGACGCCCTGCGCCTCGAGCAATTCGGCGGCGTCGGCCAGCGAGGTCTCGCCTTCGCGCTCGACGATCAGCGTGGCCAACATGCGGCGAGCCAAGGCCGACTCGGGCCGCAGCTCGACGACGCGCCGCAGGCACGCCTCGGCCTCGAGGCGGTCGAAGCCGCGATAAAAGCGGGCCGCGCTTTGCCACACCGCGGCGGCGTCGGGCGCGGCCACCACCGCTTGCTGGTAAAAGGCGGCCGCCTGCTCGCGGTCGCCTAACAACTCGTGGCATTGGGCCAGCAAAAACGGGCGCTGCTTGGCGGAGACCTCGACACTGGCTTGCATTTGCTCAAAAGTGTCCCGCGCCCGCTGTCCGTCACCCGCCGTCAGGCAGTGTTGCAGCAGCGCGGTCCATGGCCGCGCATCGGCGGGCGCCAATTCAACGCCGCGCCGCAAAGCCGCTTCGGCCTCGTCGTGCTTGCCCCCGACGGCGAGAATCTGACCCAACCAGACATGCGCGGACGCGTCGTTGGGGCGCTGTTCGACCTGGCGGCGGGCGGCCGCGAAGGCCGACGGCAATTCGCCCGTGCGAACCTCCAACGCCAGCTCCAAGCCCGACAAACTGATCGACAACGGTTGCCGCGATTTCAGCTCGTCGAGCACGGCGTGCGCTTCCGCATACCGGCCTTGCTGATACAGCCGCGTGGCCAGATAGGCATACACCTGTTGGCGCCGTTCTCCCAACCGGATTGCTTGGAAACAGGCGGCGATCGCTTCGCTGGGACGCTTGCGCCGATCAGCCAGCCGGCTTTTCAGCAGGAACGTGGCGGGCCAGTTGGGCCGCGCTTGTTCGAGTTCGGCCTGCAGGCGCTCGGCGGCGGCCAGGCGCGCGTCGTCCTCACGGCCACGTCCGCCGTCGTCCGATTCGATCGAGAGCCGCAGCCCGCGGAAGAACCGCCAGAGTGTGCCGCGCGGCCCTTCCAACTTTCGCAGCCGCCGCTCGTTCACTTCCAACGCTTCGAAATCGGCCTCTTCCCAGGCCAGTTCGGCCAGCAGTTGCACGACGCGCAAATGCTCCGAATGCCGCCGATACAGTGATTCGAGTTCTTCCTTGGCCGGCTGCACTTTCCCGCCCGCCAGAAGCACCAACGCCAGCCGCAGGCCGATCTCGGTGGGTTGCTCCGTCCCTTCGACGTCGAGCGCCGAGCGCAGCACGCGCTCGGCGTCGTCCAGGTTGTGGCGGGCAGCCGCCAGCGCCGCCGCCGTCAGCACGCGACGCCCTTCGGGCAGGCCAATCTGCTGCGCATGTCGCAGACAGCGATCCGCCTCGTCCAGCCGACCCCAGCGCTGCAACACCGCGCAACTGCGTTCGCAGAAACTATCGTCGTGCGATGCGTCGACGTATTGCATCAAGCGGTCCGCGGATGAGTCGAGCGCGCCGGTGGCAAAGGAGCGTTCGGCTTCGAGCAACATCAGCTCGGGCTCGTCGGGAGCGGCGTCGCGAGCACGCTGCAGCACCTGGTCAAACTCTTCCCACTGTCGCCGGTCGGCCCGCACGGCAAGTTGCTGCTCTAACAGTGCGCGGGCCGACAACACCCACGCGCTTGGCGGCGGAGCATCGATCTTGACCAATTGCCGAAACTGAACCACGGCATCGTCGAGGCGGCCTGCGCGCTGATAAGCATTGGCCAGCGCCAAGCGGTGTTCGGACAAATCGGGCGCCAGCGCGACGGCCTTTTGATAGGCGCCAATCGCGCGGTCCCATTGGCCGAGCCGCGCCAACGCCGCGGCCAAGCGGGCGTGCAACCGCGCGCTGCGCTGGTCGCGGTCTTGCCGCGCATCGCCGGAAGTCCGTCCCCCGATGAGGCCTTCCAACAGCTCGGCCGCACGGGCGTACTCGCCTTGCGCGAAATGCCAATCGGCGCGCAACTCGGCGGCGCGATCGAGCCATTGACCGCGCTCGTTCGGCGCGATCTGCCCGGCGCGGCGGCGAAGCTCATTCTCCAGCCGCTCCAGAAACCCCTGGGCCTCGTCGGCTCGGCCATCGGCCACCAGGCTGCGCGCCAGCTCGAAGTTCAAGGCGGGCGAGCTGGCATCCGCGGCCTTCAGGCCCTGCCGCCAGGCGGCCTGGGCAGCGGGGCGGTCGCCCGCCGCCTCGCGCGCCCGGCCCAGGCCGAGATAACCGCGTTCATCGTTTGCGCCGGCCGTAATGGCGCGGTGGAACAGCGCCGCGGCTTGCTCCGCGGCGCCCTTGGCAAGCTGTTTCAGACCGGCGGCCACCAACACCGAAAAGTGTTTGCCCTCGGAGTCAAGCGCCAGGGCCTGCCGCAGGTCGTCGTCGGCTCCCGCCAATCCATACGCCGTGCGATAGTGATAGCGGGCCAGGTAGGCGTCGGGCGAACGGGGTGAAGCGTCGATCAAGCGTTTCATGACACGGTCGGCCAACGATGCTTTTTCGGCCCGGCCAGGCGGATTGCTGTCGCGGGTCAGCGGCATTTGCGCGCGGTAGATTCTGGCCAGCCCCAGCGCCAACTCGACATCGCCGGGCGAGTGTTTGACCGCCCGCTCGAAAAGCTCGGCCAGGCGGTCGCCCGGCGGTTCGCCCGCCAGCCGCGCCTGGGCGGCCAGCGCCAAGGCTTTAACCCGCACGGCGCCGGCGTCATCGCCGTCTTTGCGCAGCAGGTCGTCGGCCTGGCGGATGGCCTCGGCGAAGCGCTCCAGCTCATACGACAGCTCCGCCCGGCGGCGCAGCAGATCGGCGTTTTCCGGCGCGAAGCCGATCGCCAACGTGTGCAACCGCAAGGCTTCGTCTTTCTCGGGCCGCGTCGTAGCCGCGCGATCGACAAGTTGCGCCAAGCGGACCTGCTGATCGGCGTCGTCGGGCCGCAGCTTGAGATATTGACGCAAGCGCGTCAGCGCACTTTTTTGTTCGCCGGCTTCCAGCGACCGATCGACTCTGCGCAGCAACGCCGCGGCATTGCGCTTCAATTGGAAGCCGTGCCAAAAGTGCCCGACCGCGCCGATCGACCCCACCGCCACCGCCGAAATCAGCAGCAGCCGCACGTTCGGCACGCATTTCCCGGTTTTGCAGTTTGCCGTTTGCATTTTGACTTTGCCCCGCCATGAACTCCTGCCGAGGACGGCGTGGCGGATGGAAGCCCGACGCGTAAACGCGGGTTAAATCCTTTCCATGTCCATTGCCGGCGGCTGCTCGGGGAGCGCAGCCCGCGGCGCTTGTTGCCAGCCAAACGGCGCGGTGGTTTTCCGCAGGTAGGCTTCGTAGCTGCCGTAAGTTCGTGTGTAGTGATGCAGCGGCACGCCGCTGAGCACTGCGCCCAGCGGATGCACACCCGCCGCGCGCAAGCGGTCGCAGGCCAGCTTCACCTGGTGGGCGCGGCTTACGTCGCGCATGGCGCACAGCAGCGTGCCGTCGGCCTCGCGCGCCACGAACAGCGCCTCGCTGGCCGCCAGCACCGGCGGGCCGTCGACCACAATGTGCCGATAATGGGGCCGCAACGATTCGAGCAGGACGTGAAACGCGCCTTTGCCCAACAGCCCGTGAGGGCTCTGGTCGAGCCGGCCCGCCGTCAGCAGGTGCAAGTGGCTGCCCAAGTCGTGCACGAGGTCGTCCTCCAATCCGGCGGCCCCGCAGAGCAGGTCGACCAGGCCGGGCGCCAGCGAGGTCTCGAAGCGGCGATGCAGATCGGGGGCGCGCAAGTCGGCGTCGATCAACAGCGTCGGTTCTCGGGTGCTGTTGGCCAGGCTGATGGCCAATTGCGAGGCGACGCTCGTCTTGCCCTCGCGGCTGGCCGCGCTGGCCACCACCACCACCTGCAGCGGCTGCAGCTTGCCGAGCAGCAGCAAATTCGTTCCCAGGTTTTCGATGCTCTCTTGAAACGTGCTGCAGTGCCGCACAAAGCGGTTGGCGGCGCGGCGGCTGGGCAGCAGCGACCGGGTGGGCAACGTGGTGATCTCGCCCATGACCTGCAACCGGGTCTCGCGGCAGATTTGTTGCGACTCGGCGATGCGGCGCAGCCGCCGCTCGGCGAGCACGGCCAGCCCAAACGGCATGCAAAAGCCGCCCAGGCAGGCCAACGCCAGCTTCGAGTAAGGCATGGCCGACGGCTCGGCGGGCGGTACGGCTCGCTCGAGCAGCGTCACCTGCGGCGGTGCCCGCTGCTCGGTGCTCAGGGCCACAATCCGTTCGGCAATCCGCTGAAAGACCACCTCGGCACGCTCCAGCTCGCTGCGCGCGAAATCAAACTCCAACGACCGGCCGCCGGTGCTTTTGAGTTGCTCGCGCTGTTTGGCCAACCGCTCTTTGAGCAATCGTTCGAGCAGCCGCTGGCTTTTGAGGGAGGCCTCGGTGCGTTCGACGTTTTCCAACTGGCCTTGTTTCAACTGCGCGCGCAAATCGCTTTCGACGACGGTTCGCAAATCTTGCCGCGTTTTCTTCAGCGCCTTTTCGCCCGCTTCGATCTCGCGCTGCAGGCGGCGGATGCCCGGATCGGAAGATCCGCGCGCCGACGTGCGTTGATACGCCGCCAGTTTCGCCTGGCTGGCGGCCAGGTCGCCGCGCAACTGCTGAAGTTCGGGCCGTACTTCCAGGGCCCTTTCGATGGCCGAGGTCGGCACGTGATCGGCGCTCTTGTCATCGGCGGCGGCCAGGCGGTGGGCCTCGAGCTCCGCTTCAAGAAACTCGCGCTCGACTTCCACCGAGCCTAGTTCTTCCTGGATGGCGGTAAGCGGATTCTGCACGGTCACCACGTTGGTGGCGCCCGGACGCGCCACTTGCTCCGACAGGCCCTCGGCCAAGCGCCGCACCCGGTCTTGCATCTGCTCCAGCTCGTTGGCCCGCCGTTCTTTCTCGTCGCGCAGCAAACGGATGATCTTGTCGGTATGCCGGGCCGCCGTCTCGCTTTGCAGCTCGAGATAGCGGTCGATGACCGCGTTGGCGATCATCGCCGCATGCTCCGGGTTTTTGCCGGCAAACGCCACCTGAAACAGTTCCGATTTGCCGACCGCTTTGACCGTCACCTTTTTGGTTAGCCAGGGCAACGCGCCGTCGGCCGCGGCCCGCACTTCGGGCAACCGCGCGATCTCGGGCTGGCTGAGCACACGGCTCAGCACCAGCGGGCTGCGAATCAGCTCGACCTGCGTCTCGGCGAACAATTTCGATTCGCTTTCAAACGTGGGAAACGCCACATAAGGCCGCCGGTCTTCGATCTGCAGCCAGGCCGCCGCCTGATAGGTTGGCTTGAAGACGATCCACACCACCGCGCCCAAGGCGGCCGCGCAGGCCAGACCGGCGGGAAACGCCAGCCACCACCAATGGCGCAGCGAATCGAGCACGTCGCTGAGGCGGAGCGTTTCCGCTTCGTCGTCGCCCGCGGTCAGATCACCGCTGCGGAGCGGTTCGGTAAACTCGGTCATTTCGCCGCCTGGTCGTTGGGAATACACTTCAGTCGCCTCTCCCGGTTCACTCTTTGCCGCCCGACGCGTATGCGAAGGAATTCGCATGCGCCGCGTGCCGCAGCAGCCGCGTGGCGTCGACCACCTCGACCGCGATGGTGATGCGGCGCAGATACCACAACACCGCCAGCAGCAAAGCGGCCGCCAAGGGAATCATCAGCCAGCCCGCCGCGTCGTGGAGCAGCTCGCGGCCGTGCTCGCTGGACACGCACTTCCAGGCCAACGCCGTCGCGGTCAGCCGCAGCGTGTTGGCCGCCAGCGCCACCGGCGCGGCGCAAAGAAAAAGCGTCCATTTCATCCACCGCGGTCCGGTGGAAAACACCGCGTACAAATACGCCAGCGCCAGCACGCACATGAACAGCCGCAAGCCGCTGCAAGCCTGCGCGACTTCCAGCCGCAAGTCATCGACGATGACCAGGTTGCCCTCGGCCAGGGCGGGCAGACCGCAGCATTGCAACAGCCAGCAGCTCCACACCGTGGCGATGCGCTGCAAGGGCAGCGTCAGCAGTTGCTCGACGCGGTAAGGGGCTGGAACCATGAAGATCAAGAAACCGAGCGCAGGCGCGGCCCACCGCAGTACGGCGCCGCCGGCGAGCAACCCGCAGGCTGCGGCAATCCAAAGCAAGAACCCCACCTCTTCGAGCACCCGCAAGTAAAACATTCCGCCGGCGAGCCACAGTACCAAGGCCGCGATGGCCACTGGCAGAGCCCGCCAGTCGCGCGCCGCGGCAGGACGCTTCGCGCGCCGCGCCCACAACATGGCCAGCGCGATGAAGGGAACCAGAAAACCATGTTCGTAATCGGGCTCGCTCCGCCACACCGCAATCATGCGCGCAAGCGTGGTCGCAAAGCACCACACGGCGCAGCCCGCCAGCAGTGTGGCGCAGCTCACGTCCAGTGCTTTGTTTCCCGGTCGGATCAAAAGTTGCTTTCCGTTGCGAGGCATGAAAGTCGGTCGGCGCACACTCCGTCCCCGTCGGTATCCGCGAGCGGCAACCGAAACGAGGTCGTTATCTTGTTGACGCAACCGAAGTTACGTCGGGTCGGAGAATGATGTGGCGTTCAGTTTCAGTACGTTGGAGTGCGACGATGCAGGCCCGCCGTCAAGCGCGATGGCGGCCACACACAGCAGGTCCCCATCGCCGAACCTCACCGCCAAGAGCGCAGCGGCACCGCCAAGAGCGCAGCCTCTACCGCGCCATGGCAGCGCAATTGCCGCGGTGATCGCGCAGGCGCGCCCTGGCATTCGGCAATCCGAAGACGCCGGATGAGAGCACGCCGCAAACGCGCGCACCGCGAGCGCAAATGCGGAACCGCCGGAAAAAATCAGTGCAATTTCCGGCAACGCAACGGGGTACGCCCGGCGAGCGTGTCGGGCGTGGGGTAGTCCGGTGGCAGACCGGACCGTGTGTGCCGCCTGTCCGCCGTCACAGCGGAGCTTTCAAGGCGAGAACTAGCGATCTTCGCACACGCATTTCGGCCCGCCCTCGTAGCGGGCCCGAGCAAGCCGCAATCATCGCGGCGAGAAAACATCAACAGTGGCAAACATATCGGCGATGGTGTTTTTGTCAACCTGCAATTTCCACCAATCGCCAAATCTTTATTCGCCTTCTAAAAAATCAATCAGCTTGCGGCGCACCCGATGGCGCAATTGCCAGCGGTTCGCCGCCGAGAATTCGCCCAGGTCGTCGTGCGAGTTCGCTAGCAAATAGGTTTCACAAAATTCGCGCTCGCGCAGGCTGAGCGTGTCGAGAAATTCATCGAGCGATACGGAAAAATCGGCCTCGGGCGCGGGCGGCACGGCGCGTTGCGACCCCAGCGACGGCCGCGAGGCGTTTTCTCGCGCATGCCGCCGGCGCTCGCCACGCAGGTAACGCAGTACGTCGCGCTTGGCCAGGGCGGCCAAAAAGGTGGTCAAGCGGCAGCCGCGCCGCGCATCAAACCGGTCGAGCAGCGCGCCGTTTTCGTCGACCAGGTTGAACCAGACGCGGGCGGCAATTTCTTCGGCCAGGTCTTCGCCCGCCGAATAGCGGCCCAGAAAGATTTTGATGGCCAGCAGCAATGGTCCGTGGCACTGGCGGTAGAGCATTTCCCAGGCGGCAACTTCGCCCGCCCGGCAGCGGTCGATCAGCAGCCGGTCTGCCTGCGCCTCGGGCCGCGCCGCGTCCCAGTCGGCAGATTCCGGACAAATTGGCAATGCGGCTTCGCGCATGGTGAGTCGGGGGGTTCAGGGCGGCGGTTCGCTTGGCGTCAAACAGGGGTGATTACGGCCTTTCCTAGGCGCAATCCGACCCAGTGGTCCGCGGAAACGAACGGGCCCTCAGCGTTGCGCCCGAAAATTTCGGCGGGCGCACCAATCAGCAAATTTCACCGCCAACAAAGCGGCGAACGGCGAGGCGATCTTCGCAACCAGAAGGTCCACATTCGCGGTGGACCGGCCTAAAAACGTTCGAAGCGTACGAACGTGGCCCCTAAGATACCGCTCGTCGCGCACTTGTCAAGTAACCACCCTACGCGATTTTTTTAGGGAGCGCCCACATCCTTTAGATCTTTGGTCGGGCCAGTGATGAAACACCGATGGAACACGGATGACTTACGCGCCGGGGCTCCGCAAGTGATGCACATACGCCGGCGGCAGATTCGGCCAGATCCGCTCGCGGTGGAACTCCTCGTGCTTGAGTCGCTCGGCCAACACCCGGCCCACGCCGCGCAAACGTTCGCGCTCGCCGCGCCCGCTGATGAAGGCCCTCGCCGGGCGCACGCCGATGTATTCAAAAAACGAAAGCGTGCCGCCGGGGGTCAGCAAGCGGCGAAACACTGCCAGAATTTGCTCGACATCGGCCACCGAAAAATTATTCAGCGGCAGCCCCGAAACGATCACATCGTAAGGCTGTTCGCCGGGCAGTTCTTCCACCGCGTGCTGAAACACCCGCGTGCGGGCGGCCACTTCGGCGAAGCCTGGTTCGTGAGCGAAGCGTTGCCGCAGCCGTTCGGCGAACTGCGCGTTCAATTCCACCAGGTCGAACCGGTCGGACCTTCCGAGCCGGGCGACAATCTGGCGCGTGACCGCGCCGGTGCCGGGGCCGACTTCGAGCACGCGCCGCGGCGGCCCGTCGCCGCCCACATAACGCGCCAGGGCCGCCGCCAGCCAGCGGCTGCTCGGCGCCACCGCCCCGGTGTGATGAAAGTGACGCAGATATTGCCGCAAGAAAAGTCGATAATCGCTCAGCATATGGCGCCCAGCGTACCCGACCCGCGTGCGGCAAGGGAGAGGGGGAGCGAACGTTTTGGTCTGCGATAGTGCGAATCACGTTGTCGACGCCGCTCCAAGCCTAGCAGCGCGTCCTCGCATTGGGATTCGATAAGCCTCTTCGGGACATCTCCGAATCGTACCCTTTCGTCAAGACCACGCGGGGCGCATTCGTCGTGCCTTTGCCATGCGCGTCCGTTACAGCCGGCATATCCATCTGAGACGCTTCCAAAGACGGCGGGCCGATCGCCGCCGGAACCAACCTCGCTCGCTCTAGCCGTGGCTTAGAGTTGGGAAAGCACCCCACGGTTTGCCCCGAGCCCCGCCGCGCAGCATGCCCGTCTGGTCGATCCTCAAATTGCTGACGAACCACGTGCGGCACTTCGGGCCGCAGGAATGGTTTCTTTCGCTGGTCGGCGTGGTGGTGCTTGGCATCCTCTGCCTGCGGGGCTTTGGTTCGCGCTCGGACTATTAAGGCGGCCGCCGGGACCGGATATTCCGATTCGAGCGATTTGACAGCCGGCGCCGCGGCGACTAGATTCAAACTCCGAGGAGCGAGCCGCGCCACGGTTTACCCGGTGAGCACTGCCTACCTTTGCGCTTCGACACACCCTGCATGCGCGATCGCCGGCTTCGCCATAATTCGATTCTCCCCATTCGCCGCGGGTTCGCGTTGGCGGCGGTGTTGGCCTATGTCGCCGCCGCGGTTGGCGTGCCGTTGCCGGTTGGGGGCGGCAAAGACCGCAGTGTTGCATTCCCTTGTATGGACCGGCCCTGTGGCTGCCGCGACGCCCGCGGTTGCAAGGAACATTGCTGCTGCTTTACCAGCGAGCAAAAATTGGCCTGGGCCGATGAACACCGGGTCGATCCGACGCCATTTGTCAATTTCGCGGCGCTTGCACCACGTCGTCCGGCGGGCACGTTGAAATCTTCCGAGCATGGCGCCGCTTGCTGCGCCACCAGTTCACGCCATCGCCAAGTGCCAGCCTGGCACGACGACCGGCAAGCCTCACCCGCGCCGCTCATCTGTCTGGACCCTCGCCTCGCGCCGCCGGATGCGGCCGATCGTACGGCCGATCGTACGGCCGAGCCGACCGCCGATCCGCCAGAGGACGACACGATCAGCATCGCGGCGTATCGCACCTGTCATGGTCTGGCGCCGCTGTGGAGCACGCTTGGCGCCGCCTTGCCACCGCTGGCGCCAACGGCCTATGAGTTTCTGTGGGATGCCCGCGAATCCATCGCCGCAATTCCTACGGCCACCGTGGCAGTTGCGATCTCCCCCCCGACGCCGCCTCCGCGCGGTTAAGCATCGGCGCGCAACGTTGTCGTTCGCTGCTCGTTGGCGCTCGCGCCGGCTGAGTTCCGAACGCTCTTGGATGACCATGTTTTGCGGCATGGTCTGGCGCGCTTACGCTGCCGACCGGCGGCTCGCTCCTCAAGCTTGAAACGTCGGACGTCACGTAGGCGCGCCAGGTCATGGCCGCGCGTTGGGAGAGGCACGATGAAGATGAAATCGAATAAAGCACGCTCGGGCTTTACGCTCATTGAATTGCTGGTGGTGATTGCCATCATCGGTCTGCTGGTGGGGCTGCTGTTGCCCGCCGTGCAGGCCGCGCGCGAATCGGCGCGGCGGATCATGTGTGTGAACCATCTGAAACAGATCGGCATTGCTTTGCACAACTATCATGACACGTTCCAAAAGTTTCCTCCGGGCCGGCCCAACTGGCCGCGCGTGTTTTCTCCGCAAGCGATGCTGCTGCCGTATGTTGAGCAGTCAAACACTCAGAACTTGATCAACTTCAACGACACGCCGCTGGTGTTTGGACCTCCGCCCGCCGGCGCCTCGAACGTCCGGGCGGCGTCCACCGTGCTTCCCTTGTTTGTGTGCCCCAGCGACACGGGCAGCATCATTTCGGGCACGACGACGGGGCCGACCAACTATGTGGCCAACGTAGGCACCGGCGCCGTCGCCAACGGGGCGCTGGAGGGGGCCGACGGTGTATTCTTTTTGATGTCGAATATCGGTTTCCGCGACGTCATCGACGGCACGTCGGTTACCGCCGCGTTTAGCGAGACGGTGCTCGGGCGTGGCATGGTTTCGACGCCACAAGACCCGGTGCACGACGTATTGACGTTGCCCGGCGGCGCGCCGACCACGTTGGCAGCCTGCTCGGGCGCCGGAGGAAGCTGGTCGGGCGAGCGCGGCGCGGCGTGGATTTTGGGTTCCTACCGCGATGCGCTTTACAATCATGCTTATCCGCCCAACTTCACGACCTGGGATTGCGTCAATTCTGCCCGCACCAGCGCCTTGACGGCGGCCCGCAGCTACCATCCCGGCGGCGTGCAGGTGCTGTTCTGCGACGGCCATCTGCAGTTTGTCCCGGACACGGTGAGCGCGACGATCTGGCGATTTATCGCCACACGTCAAGGCGGAGAGGTGGCCAACAACTTATAGCGATGGGCCGGTCCGCGGCTCACTCGATCTCGACCAAGGAGCGTCTTTATGCGATTGCAATTGCAACTCACTCGACCGCTTGCCGGTGTGCTTTGGCTGCTCTCCATCATGTTTTGGCTGCACGCCCCGGTGGCGCAAGCGCACGACACTTGGGTCGAGACGAACACCAACCTGCTGAGGACCAACGATCAGGTGTTCATCCAGCTCATGCTGGGCAACCACGGCAACGACCACCGCGACTTCAAGCTTGCGGGCAAGGCCGACGCCGATGCTTCGACGCTCGAAGTCATCGCGCCGGGCGGCACGAAGTATGATCTTAAAGAGCGCTGGATCGACCATGGCTATGCGCCGGCCGAGGGATATTGGTCGACGCGGTTCGTGCCCGCCGCGCCGGGGCTTTACCTGGTCGCCCACACCTTCGACAAGGTGATGAGCTACGCTCCGGTTCGCTCGATCAAGAGCGCCAAATGTTTTTTTGTGGTCAGCGAATCGCTCGACCGCGTGCCGCGCGAGCATGCTGGCTTCGACCGCGTGCTAGGGCATGCCTTGGAGATGGTCCCCACCAGCAACCCGGTCACGCCGATGGGACCGGGCACGGCGATCAAGTTGCGAGTGCTGTACCAGGGCCAGCCGCTTTCGGGGGCGCGGGTTTCTTTCATTCCGCGGGGCGAAACGCTCCACGAAGGTTTCGACGAGCGGTTCGAGCGCACGACCGACGAAGAGGGGCGGGCCAGTTTCACGCCCAAACAGGGAAACGTCTATCTGGCCATCGTGCATCACGTCGACTCGACGGCCAGCGGCCCGGGTTTTGAAAGCACTAAATATTCCGCCGCGCTCACCGTCTATGTTCCACAGACCTGCCCCTGCTGCGCGGAATAGCGGTTTCACAGTGACATTCCGACAGTGACATTCCGACAGTGACGTTCCGACAGTGACGTTCCGATGGGGTGCGCTCACCATGGACATCCGCCGCGCCCGGCTGGCCTAGTGGCAGCGACGTGCGGTTGCCGCGGCGAGCGCTCAGGCCGGTTCGAGCACCTGGATCTGGATCTGGGCAACCAGCTCTTTTGTCTTGGCGCGGAAATCGGCCATGTGCTGCGCTGCCAGATGTGCTTCGAGCGCGTCCAGGTCTTGCCATCGCTCGACCATCACGAGCACGTCGGGCCTGGGCGCCGGCTGGGCGGGAATTTTGGTGGGCACGTCGACGGCCGGCCCGTACTCGATGCATCCCTTTTCGGCTCGCACTTGCGGCAGCAGGGCGTGGAACTCTCGCAATAGGTCCGCGCGGCGGCCGGGCGCCGCTTGGATCGTCGCCAATACATGAATCATGAGTTTCTCCTTTTCGCCCCGCGCGTGATTATACTTGACGGGCCGCACCGGGTGTGTTCAATTTCGACGCATCCCTCCGCCGCATCCTGCATTCCTCGAGCAACTCTCATGTCTGACGCTTCTCCGGGCCGTCCCTGGTATCGCGAGCTAAACCGCTATCACTGGTTTGTGTTTGTCGTCGCGGCGCTCGGTTGGCTGTTCGACACGATGGATCAGCAGTTGTTCAGTCTGGCACGGACCCCCGCCATGCGCGAGCTACTCGCTCCCTCACCCGGCGAACTGCCCGCCAAAGAGGATGTCGATTTCTACGGCCCATTGGCCACGAGCATTTTTTTGGTGGGTTGGGCGACCGGCGGAATTGTGTTTGGCATTTTGGGAGACCGGATCGGCCGCGCCAAGACAATGCTCTGGACGATCCTCATCTATTCACTCTGCACCGGACTGAGCGCCTTTTCTCGCAACCAATGGGATTTTGCTTTTTACCGGTTCATTACCGGGCTGGGGGTGGGCGGCGAATTCGCGGTGGGCGTTTCGCTGGTGGCCGAGGTCATGCCCGAACGCGCGCGCACGATGGCGCTGGGATGGCTGCAAGCGTTGTCGGCCATCGGCAATGTGACCGCGGCGCTGATTAGCATGGGCTTGGGCAAAGCTGAGCATGACGGATTGTTTCGCGATCTCTATGTATTTGGATATGGTCCGGTCACAAGCTGGCGAGTCATGTTCGTGGTCGGCACGGTGCCCGCGTTGTTGGCGATCTTCGTCCGTTGGCGGCTGAAAGAGCCGGAGCGCTGGCAGGCGGCTGCCGCCAAGAGCGTCCTTTCAGGGCGGCTCGGTTCCTACGGCGAAATGTTTGGCGATCCACGCTGGCGCCGCCATGCGCTGGTCGGATTGGGCTTAGCGTTTGCCGGCGTGGTCGGCCTGTGGGGCATCGGTTTCTTCAGCGCCGATCTGATTCGATCGGTCTTTCGAAAGCAGTTCGAGGCGGATGGGAGTCTTACCCCAGAACAAATCAATGGGAAGCTGGGCATTTACGCCGGCGTGACGTTCATCATGCAAAACCTCGGCGGCTTTTTGGGTATTTACGCTTTCAGCAAGGTTACGCAGCGCATTGGTCGCAGGCCCGCTTTTGCCATCTCGTTCATATTGGCCATGCTCAGCACGGCGCTGGTGTTCCGGTATCTCGATGAATTCAAAGAAGTTTTCTGGATGATTCCGTTGATGGGATTTTGCCAGCTCGCCTTGTTTGGCGGATATGCGATTTACTTTCCGGAGTTGTTCCCCACGCACCTGCGTAGCACGGGCACCTCGTTCTGCTATAACGTGGGCCGGCTGGTGGCGGCGGCCGGGCCGGCGGTTTTCGGCGTATTGAATAAGCATGTCTTCGCCGACGCCGCCGAGCCGATGCGCGAGTCGGGCATGGCCATGTGCGCCATCTTCTTGCTGGGCCTGCTCGTTTTGCCATTCGCGCCCGAAACGCAGGGCAAACCGCTGCCGGAATAGTCGCGCTTAGCCGGCTTCCGCCGCTTGGGCGAACTGCGATGCGCGGGGCGGCTGATAGCGGACCGCCAGGTGCGGCGTCTCGATCCGCTTTTGTCCGCTGCCCAACGATTTCATGGCGGCCGCCAGCACGCCGCTGGTGAGCAGCGTGCGCTCGACCGGCCATGGCGCGCTGCCGCTCAGAAACATTTGCTCGACTTTCGACATCAGCTCCGCCGAGTAGGCGACATTGGGGTTGGGCGGCAGATAAAACAGGGCCGACAGCGGCTGGTCGTCGCCGCGCAGCCGCGCGGCGAAAGTGAAGTCGCGCACCAGACCGTTCATCAACAGCATGGTGGCCTTCGCCCCATCGGTGTACTCAAACCGATAGGCCACCGGGTCGGCCGCCAACCGCGGCAGATCATCGCGCAGCGGCTTTCGATGACCGAAACCAGTTCGCGGCGACGAGAGCGTTTGACTGCGGCAGAGGCAAGCCTCGAACAGCCGCGGATCCCATCCGCCCGCCTGCCACGAGCCGGCATCGGCAGCCCGCCACACCGCCTCGCCGCGGAGGGCTTCGACCCAGGCCACGCCCGTCTCGCCGCCGCGCCGCCGTTCGGCCATACACTGAATCACTTCCAGCGCGTGAAAGTCGTAGCTATCGATGCCGCCAAATGCGACGCACATCATTTCTTCCGGCTCGGCGCCCAGTGGCATTTCGACCGCCGGCATTCGCCAAGTGACGGGCAGCGACGAGCCAGCCAGCAACGGAAAGCCTAGCTCGCGCGAGGTATCGACCATTTCCCTGGCCCACTCCCATTTCCACGAGAGGTGCTTGTCGTTAAAGACCGGCGTCGATCGGCCTTCGGTTCGGAAAACGTCGGCGACCTGCCGGAAGAGTTTGTAGCGCGGGTAGAGCACCTGCCCCAGTTCGTTGCGCGGATAATCGCCGTGCTCGCCGATGATCAAGACGGCATCGACCGCCAGTTGGTCGCCGCCGCGGCGCAGGGCGGCGGCGATCGAGGGATAGATTTTGAAACCAAATTCTTCGGCCCGCTGGCGGCTTTGGTCGTCGTCGGGCGTCTGATCGACATACAGCGATACGACCTCCAGGCCCGGCTCGTGCCACTGCCCGCATTGCGGGTAGCCGACCAGAAACCGATCGCCCATGTGTTGCGCGTGGGTGCCAAATCGCCAAACCGTGGTGACGATCGCCAACTTTTTGCGCTGCTGGTGGTGCCGCGGCGATTGGGCGTTGGCGGTCGTTGCGGCAGCGGCAGCGGCGGCCCCGGCGGCGCATGATTTGGCCAGAAAGGTCCTGCGGCTCATGGCGTCGGTCATCGTTTCGGTCCTCAAGGGTGGATATTTGCAGGCCGGCGACCTCCGTTATAATCACCGTTGCCGCGGGAAGGGAGTCGCCGCAACGACGCTTCGTCGCCCGCCAGCGTTCAAGGAGGAATGCCGTGCTGATTACATCGGGGCCGCTGGCGTTTGAAGGCTTTGGGCCGAGCCGTTTTTATGGGCGAGCCCGGCGGCCCGAGCAAATTGCGGTGGGCGCGCAGCGACGCACCACGCGCCGCCGCATTCGCGAAAACTGCCCGGCCCAGCCTGGCGTGTACGGCATGCTCGACGAGGCCGGTGAACTGGCCTATGTCGGGCAATCGAAGCGGCTGCGGCAGCGGCTGCAGAGCTATTTTTCGCGGGCGGCCGACGGCAAGGCGAAGCGCATCGCCGCGGCGGCCGCGCAAATCGTCTGGGAGACCGCGCCGCACGAGCTGACCGCGCAATTGCGCGAACTGGAACTCATTCGCCGCTGGCGTCCGCGGTTCAATCGCCGCGGCATGCCGGGCCGCCGCGGCCGAGCGTATATCTGCCTGGGCCGACCGCCCGCACTTTACGCCTATCTGGCAGCCGCGCCGGGCCGCACGGCCGAGAAGGTATTTGGTCCCGTCAGGGCGGGACGCCGCACGCAACGCGCCCTGACCATTGTCAACGATCTGTTGCAGTTGCGCGATTGCCCCGAGCCGGTGACGATGGTCTTTCGCGATCAGGCGGAGCTATTCGGCGAGTTGCGGCAACCGCGCTGCCTGCGTTACGATTTGGGCGCCTGCCTGGGGCCGTGCTTTGGCGGCTGTTCGCGGCGGCAATACGCGGCGCACGTGCGGCAGGCCGCGGCGCTGTTCGACGGCGATCAAACCTGCTACGAGCGGCTCGCCGCCGAGTTGGCCGCGGCGTCCGAGGCCCGTCGTTACGAACAGGCGGCAATTCTGCGCGACAAGCTGCTCGATCTGGAATATCTGGCTGAAGAGTTGGGCCGGTTGCGGCACGCCCGGCGGGAGTTTTCGTTCGTCTATCCGATCACGGGCGTCAACGGGCGGGCGCGCTGGTATCTGATTCGCGGCGGCGACGTGCGCGGCGTCGTATCGCGGCCAGAAACCGCCGAGAGCGCCGCGAAATGTCTGGCACATTTCGATTCGATTTACGGCCCCGCGGCGGTCCTCGGCGAAACGCCCGAAGACACCGACGTGGTGCAGCTCGTGGCCGGCTGGTTCCGCAGCCGGCCGAAAGAGCTGGGGCGGACTGTTGCCGTCGAGCGCGCCATCGAGCATTGCCGGTCGATTCTGGCGAGTGTTTAATATCGGCGCCTCGGGCATCACCTTGCGGCACCGTACCGCCGGTGGCTGGGGCAGAGGCTTGCCGATGCCCCCGGCTCGCGCCGACCGTGGCATCGCTTCGGCTCTGCGTCAAGGATCAAAGGAGACGGCCTGGAAGGCCATCCTACGGCATGTTTGCGGAACGAAAACAGAACAAAGCCTAGAGAAAGTTGCCCCATGTCTGTCTACTCGCTCGACGGCGTTCGCCCGTTATATGACGGCGATGCGGTCTGGATTGCGCCCACCGCTGTGTTGATCGGCAAGGTGCGCCTGAAGGCCGAGGCCAGCGTTTGGTTTGGCGCGGTGCTGCGGGCAGACGACGAGGCAATTGAAATCGGCCAGCACAGCAACATTCAGGACGGCGCCGTGCTGCACGTCGATCCCGGCTTCCCGCTCACGGTCGGCGACAACTGCACCATCGGCCACCGCGCCGTCTTGCACGGCTGCACCATCGGTTCAAACACGCTCATTGGCATGGGCGCCACGGTGCTCAATGGCGCCCGCATCGGCCGCAACTGCGTGATTGGCGCGTGCGCGTTGGTGGCCGAGGGAAAAGTGATTCCCGACAACAGCCTGGTCATTGGCGTGCCGGGCAAGGTCGTGCGCCAACTCGATGAAACCTCCGCCGCTCGCATCTCCGAAGCCGCCGCTCGCTACGTCAGCCGCTGGCGGCGATATGCGAATGGGTTAGTGGCGGCATTCGACACCCACCCGCAGCGCTAGTTTTGAAGTTGCGCTTTCGGCCCCATTGGGCAAGCCCAGTCGGGGCGGTACAAAGGCGACACAAATGAACTCCCCGCAAAACCACGATTTTCCGCAGGGCAGCCCCGACTTGGTGGCCGGGGCAGAAGCTGGCCGACGAGGACATTGGGTTTCAGAAATCGCGCCGTCGGCCAGCGATGCCCCGGCGGTGCGGAGCTGCTGCGACTCCAGCGCCTCCGGGGCATCGCCGCGACCGTGCGAATGCGTTCAAGAAACGTCGGCGGCGCGGCTCTGCCCCGGCCACCTGAGGTCGCACTTCGACTACTCGCGCTCTTGCTCGGCCAAACGTCGCACCAGCCGCCCGAGCTCGTTTAGCTCGTTGCGAAGCGATTCGACTTGCCCGTGCAATTCGCTCAGTTCCGTAGCGGCTTCGGCGTGCTGCTGCTCCTGCGCTTCCTCGGCGTCGTCGGCCAGTTCATCGTCGTCGCGTTCCCGGTCGCGGCGGGCCTCGGGCCGGTCGCGGCGCGGCGCCGCGGGGCCGAACATCCCGCCGGGTCGGCCGCTGCCGAATTCATGCCGCACCGTTACGTGGATCATGATCGGGCCGTGATGTGGTCCCATGCCCAAATGACCGGGAACCAAATGGCCGGGAACGTGGTGCGCGCCCGCATGGCCGGCGTGCTCGCGGCCGCGGTGATGCTCGCCGTGCTCACGGTGTCCTTCGTGACTACGATGCGCGCCTGGGCCGCGATGTCCGTCGTGATGGCGTGCTTCGCCGTGGCCACGATGCTCGCCATGTTCACGATGCTCGCCGTGCTCACCTCGCGCATGCTCACCCCGGCCTTCGCCATGACCTTCGCCATGACCTTCGCCGTGCCGCGCGTCGCCGTGATGCTCGTGGCCGCGATGGGCATCGCCCTCATGGCCACGGCGGCCTTGATGCTCGCCATCCCGATGTTCTCTGCGATGCCCGTCGTGCTCTCGATCGTGCTCGGCATGGCGGCGCGCTTCGGCATGCCGTTGCCCGTGCCCTTCGCGATCGCCACGGTGGCGGCGCTGGTGATCGTCGTCTTCGTCTTCATCGTGATGGCGCTGGCGATCGTCGTCGCGCAGCGCGAGCAACTCGACGCCAAGATCTCCGCTCTCGTCCTCCACGGTGACGGTCGCATCGGCGGGGGCGACTTCGCTGGCCAAGGCTCGGTAGACAGCCAACCTGAGATGGTGCAGCAGATCGGGCGAGCTAATAGCCGTTGCAGGCTGCTCCAGAGTGACTGGCTGTTCCAGATCGACGGGCTGTTCGGTCGACGTCTCTGCCCAGCAGCGGACGCCGCAGACAAGGGCGAAGGCGGCCAAAGTCGGAAGGACTAAACGCATGAAGAATCTCCTTTGGGAAATAGCCACATTGCCCCGCGGAATTAGGGAACGAATGTACCCACGCGGTTACACTGTCTGACGGTTGTTTCCGTCATCGTTTTATGCAATGCCTCGCCCGCCACCAGCGCCGCGATATCCAGCGCGCTGACAATGCCGACGGGCGTCGGCCCTTCGACAACGACGATCCGATGGACGTGATGCCGCACCATTTCGGCGGCCACTTCACGGATTGGGGTTTCGGGCGCGCAGGTGAGCACCTGCGCCCGCATCGCATCTTTGACGCGCAGTTGACTCAGGCGCTTCTGAAAGCCCTGAAAACCCTCGACGCCGGAATGACGAAAACCATCGGTCTGTTGCACCAAACGCTGCTCTTGCGAAATTTCGCCATCGAGCGATTCGACCAACTCTTCCACGCGCACCAAGTCACTACGGCTGACGATGCCGACCAGGCGCCCTTGGCAGACCACGGGCGCGCCCGAGATATGCGATTGAAACAATAGATGGCGCACTTCCGCCAGCGATTGGTCGGGATCGGCCGTAATCAGTTCGCGCTGCATCACGTCGCGCGCAAGAACCTCATTGAAATCCATCGTAGACCTCTTGCTCCTCACTCCTCACCGCCCGTGGTGCGGCCGGTCGCCACGTCGAATTCATACAACGCCGGCACCAACATCGCCGCCGTTGTAAAGCCAAACATAAACGATAACACCAGGAACACCGCCAGCGTATAACCCAACAGATAGCTGGTAATCGCGTAAAAAATCGCAAACGGGCAGCCAAACGCCGCCGCCAGGATGGCGGGCGAGGGATTGCGAATGCCCAACGCCACATACAATCCGATGCCGCCGCCCACCATGAACGCCAAAAAGGGCTGCAATTGCACTTGGAACGAGCTGCTGAAAGCCACCATGATGCGCATGCAGACGGCCACGCCGACGAACAAGAAAAACACCGTGCCGAGACTGATGGCGATTGCGCCGCGTGAGTTGACGTAGTTCATGCCCACGTGCATTCCCAGCACGGCGGCAAAAACGCACAGCACCAGCCAGCCGAGAGAAATGTAAAGCAGGTTCTCCAGCGTGATGGTTTCCGCCAGCCACAGGTAGCCGCAAAGCACCAACGGCAGCACCACGTTTTCCTTGGTGTTGTAAAAGATGCCGCCGAGTTTGCCAAAGATGAATTCCGCCGGAGTCAGATCGGTAACCAGCAGCAAATCGAGCGCTCGGGCGTCGCGCTCGCTGGTCAAAGCGGTCACGGCCTGGGCGTTCAACAGCACGAGGCTGAGCACCATCAACGGCGCCAAGGCGACCGCCGCGTCGGAGCGGCCCTGCGTCGCCGGGTGATGCAGCAGCCAATACATGCCGGCGGCGGCCATCGCAAACAGCAGCAGATAGGCCAGCCGCACCAGCAGCATCTTGCGGCCGTAGGCCCAGGTGCGGATTTCGCGCCAGGCGATGGGGTTGTCCCAGACCTCGCGCACGGCCACCGGCCGCGTGTGCGGTTTTGGCGAACGTGTCGGCTCGTCGTCTTCTTGGACCGACTGACGAGTGACTTCTCGAGAAGGATTCCAGACGCGCACGCGCATCATGGCCCACAGGTTCACGAGCAGCGTGACACCGCCGGCGATCATTAAGAACAGCCAGACGGGATTTCCCGCCACGCCCAGGCCGGGCCATTGTTCCGGGTAAGGCCGGGTGGCTTCGAGCAGCGCCCGCCAGGGACTGGCGCCGGTGGCAATGGCCAGCCAGGTTTGGTCGCCACGCGCGGCGGCTGCGCGGGCCACCCCCTCGCACGCCGCCAGCCAGAGCACCAACGCCAGGGCGGTCATGGCCAGCGTCTGAAAGGTCTTCTCGCGCCACAGCGCCAACATCGAGCCGAGGCTGCCGGCGGCCAACGCGCTGGCCAAGGTCACCGCGAAAACGCGCGCGATCTGATCGAACGACACGCCGCCCAACAGCGCCAGCAACATGAACAGCGGCAGCGCGGCCACGATGAACGAAAAAACGTTGAGCATGCTGGCCAGCAGCTTGCCCAACACCAGCTCAGCGTTGGAGAGGTGCGTGAGCAGCAAGAGCGTGAGCGTCTGGCGGTCCTTTTCGGCCGCCACGGCACTAGCCGCCGACAGCGCCGCGAAGAACGTCGTCACCGCAAGCTGCAACGGCGCCAGAATCTGAAACACGCCGGCGCCAAACCGGGCCAGGTCGCCCAGATTGCGCACTTCTTGCGTACCGGCCAGCACCTGCCAGGCGGTCGTCAGCAGAATCAGCAGCGCCGAGACATACGCCGCGCGCGCGATATAGAGCCTCGCACGCCGGGGAGCTGTGATGATCTCGCGTGTGAAGACAGGACCGACGAGCAACCGGGCACTCCCGTTAGGCGAATTAGGCAGCCGATTCAGTCTAACCCAACTCCTCGGCGGCTGAAAGCGCGTGCCAGCCAGATCGTCTCCTGACCACCGGCCCTCGCCCCCGTCTCCTTCATGGCAAAGTGCGCCTGCTGGCTGCTCAGTCAGCGCTCAACGGCGACAAGTCCCGTTGGGCGGGAAACAAAACCTACCATCTCGATGAGCTGCGCAGCGCCTTGCCCGACGCCAAGATTCTGGTGATGGCTGTCCCCACCGCAGGGACCGGCCGATGATGCTAAGCGGCAAACAATTGCCCAGACGAACGCGATTGTGGCGACAATACGCACTTGACGGCCTCGGGTTACCAGATTTGGGCGAATGCCATCGAGCCGCTGGTGCTAGCCTTGGGGCTAGCGATCGCGTAAAACCCTTGTAATCTGCGAAATTCCGGTTACAAACTCTGAGAGAGAAGTCGGCCCGCGACTTGGGGCGATTTCTTCCGCGGCATCGATTTGGCTGTCATCATGCACAACGGTTGAGGTTTGCCGTGGGGTGGACCCCGAGCTGCTTGAGGCAACCGCAGGGGGAGGGTTGCATGCGCGACCTGAGCGAACCAAGAGAGGTCGAAGAAGCGCTGCCACAGGAAGCGCTGTTGTTAAAAGCGCTGCCGTTGGAATCGGTGCTGCGCACGGAAGAGTTGCAGCGGCGTTCCACGCGCCCGCCGAATTACGAAGTCGAGACGCAGGCCTTGGCGGCGCTGGTGGTGGCGCTGGCCGAATCGCCCCGCACCATTCTGCAAACGCTCGTCGAAAAAGTGGTGGAAGTGTTGCAGGCAGGTTCCGCCGGCCTCAGCCTGCTCACCCGCGATGGCGAGCGTTTTTACTGGGCGGCCATCGCTGGCGCGTGGGCGCCGCACTTGGGCGGAGGCACGCCGCGCGACTTCGGCCCCTGCGGCGACGTGCTGGACTGCAATCGGCCGATGTTGTTCACGCGCTGGGAGCGGCGCTATCCTTATTTATCGGCGGCCACTCCCCTGGCCGAAGAGGGCTTGCTGGTTCCGTTTTATGTGGGCGGCAAGGCGGTAGGCACGATCTGGGCCATCGCCCATGACGCCAGCCGCCGCTTCGATGCCGAGGACTTGCGGCTGCTGGAAAGCCTCGGCCGCTTTGCCTCGGCCGCGTATCAGGCCGTCGAGACGCAGCACGCGGCCGATCAACGCCACGCCGCGGTGAGCCTGATGGAAGACGCCATCGAGGCCCGCCAGGCGATTGCTGAGTCGGAAGCGCGCTGGCGCCAGTTGGCCGACGCCATGCCGCAGATTGTCTGGACGGCCGGCCCCGACGGCGAAATCGACTATCTCAACCGCCGCTGGACAGAATTCACCGGGCTGCCGCAAACCGTGGGCAGCGGCGCCTGGGCGCAATTTCTACACCCTGACGATGCCCAGCCCGCCGGCGAGCGCTGGGCGGCTTGCCTGGCGGGCGGCGCCGCCTTCGACATGGAAATCCGCCTGTTCGATCAGCAACGGCAAAGCTACCGTTGGCATCTCATCAGGACCATGCCCGTCCGTGACGAGGCCGGAAACGTGGTCCGTTGGTTCGGCAGCAGCACCGACATTCACGAACAAAAGCGGGCCGAGGAGACGGCGCGCTATCTGGCCGAAGCCAGCAGCGCTTTGGCGGCGGTGGAAGACTACGACGCGACCTTGGAGAAAATCGCCTGGCTCGCCGTGCCCTTCTTTGCCGATTGGTGTATTGTCGATGTCTCGGAATCCGATGGCTCGTTGCGGCGATTGGCCGTGGCCCACATCGACCCACAAAAACTCCGGCTGGCCGACGAACTGCGGCAGCAATACCCGCCCGATCCTGATGAGCCGCACGGGCCTCATCGGGTCATGCGCACCGGACAGTCGGAGATGATGGAGGAAATTCCTGAAGCCCTGATCGTCCAGGCGGCCAAAGACGCTGAGCATCTGCGGATTCTTCAGGCCCTTGGCTTGAAATCGTATCTTTGCGTGCCGCTGCGGGGGCGCGGCAGCACCTTAGGCGTCATCACCTTCGTTTCTGCCGAATCGGGCCGGCGATATACCAAGGCCGATTTGACCCTTGCCGAAGAAGTTGCCCAGCGCTCGGCCATCGCGATTGAGAACGCACAGCTTTATGCCAAACTGCAAGACGCCGACCGCCGCAAGGACGAGTTTTTGGCGACGTTGGCCCATGAGTTGCGCAACCCGCTGGCCCCGCTGCGCAACGCGCTGGAGCTGATAAGGCTATCGGCGGGCGACGCTTCGATGCTCGACCAGGCCCGCAGCCTGATGGGGCGGCAGGTCGATCAGATGGTCCGGCTGATCGACGATCTGCTCGACATCTCGCGCATCACCCAAGGCAAACTGCTGCTGCGCAAAGAGCGGGTTGAAATCGCCGCGGTAGTGCAGAGCGCCGTGGAAACCTCCCGCCCGCTCATCGAGGCCTCGGCACATGAGCTGACGGTCATGGCGCCGCTCGAACCGATCTACTTGGAGGCCGACCAGGTTCGGCTGGCCCAAGTGATCGCAAACCTGCTCACCAACGCCGCCAAGTACACCGAGCAAGGCGGTCAGATTTCGTTGACCGTGCAGCGACAGCACGGGCAGGCGATGATCTCGGTGCGCGACACCGGCATTGGAATACCCGCCGATCATTTGTCGCACATCTTCGAGATGTTCTCGCAGGTGGCCCCGGCGCTCGAGCGGGCGCAAGGCGGCCTGGGCATCGGGCTGGCGCTGGTCAAGGGGCTGGTCGAGTTGCACGGCGGCACGGTCGAAGCCCGCAGCGAAGGCGCGGGCATGGGCAGTGAATTCATCGTCCGCCTGCCCGTGCTCGAAGTTCCCGCGCCGGCGTTCAATCCAGGCCACAACGGCGGAACATCGCGCCGCGCGGCGAAACGCCGAATTCTGGTGGTCGACGACAACCGCGACGCCGCGGAAACGACCGCGATGATTCTGAGGCTGATGGGCCACGACACGCACACCGCCCACGATGGCCTCGAAGCCTTGCAGGCCGCGGCGACGCTCCGGCCGAGCGTGTTGTTGCTCGACATCGGCCTGCCGAAAATGAACGGCTACGAGGCGGCGCGCCGCATTCGTCAGGAGCCGTGGGGCAGCGACGTGACGCTGATCGCCTTGACCGGCTGGGGCCAAGAGGAAGACAAGCGGCGGGCGCTGGAGGCGGGGTTCGATCATCATCTCACCAAGCCGGCGGGCGCCGCGGCACTGGAAAAAGTGCTGGGCTTGGCCGCGGCGACGCAATACCAACCAGGTCCTGCCGATGCGATCTCAATGGAAGACGAAAAACGACGGAACGATTAGAAGGCTGGGCAAGGGCAGGACCATTCGCTTCCACCTGGATGAGCAGATCGACCCGCATTGCGCCTTTATGATTGGCTCGCTCACGATCGTCGTTGCGCTCGGGCTTAGTTTATCCCATGCCGCCGCCGAGGCGTCGGCCGAGCAGCCCGACAGGCCCAACGTGGTCGTGATTTTGGCCGACGACCTGGGCTATGGCGATCTGGCGTGTTACGGTCATCTAAAGTTCAAGACGCCGAACCTCGATCGCATGGCGGCCGAGGGCGCGCGATTGACGCAGTTCAATACGCCCATGCCGTTCTGCGCTCCCACGCGGGCGGCGCTGTTGACCGGACGCTACCCGTTTCGCTGTGGCATGAACGGCAATCCCGCGCCCGACGGAGGGGCGAACGCCGACGCCCTGGCCTTGCCCGAAGGTGAAGTGACGCTGGCCCAGTTGTTCCACCAGGCGGGGTACGCCACGGGCACGGTCGGCAAATGGCACTTGGGCCACCAGCGAGCGGAGCAGATGCCCACCGGGCGCGGCTTCGACGAATACCTGGGCATTCTCTATAGCAACGATATGCGCCCGGTCAAACTCATCGAGGGAACCACGCCGATCGAATATCCGGTCGTTCAGACGACGCTCACGCGGCGCTACACCGCCCGCGCGCTGGACTTCCTTGAACGCAACCGCGCCAAGCCGTTCTTCTTCTATTTTGCGCATGCTATGCCGCACAAACCGCTGGCGCCTGCTGAGCAGTTCTACAAAAAGAGCGGCGCGGGCCTGTATGGCGATGTGCTGATGGATCTCGACGCCAGCGTCGGCGAGGTGCTGGCCAAGCTTGCGGAGCTGGGCCTGGACGAGAAAACGCTGGTGATCTTCGCCAGCGACAACGGCCCCTGGTTTGGCGGCAGCAGCGGCGGCCTGCGGGGCATGAAAGGCAGCTCATATGAAGGCGGCTATCGCGTGCCGTGCATTGCCCGCTGGCCAAAAAAAATCCCGGCGGGTCACGTCAACCACTCGCCCGCCGTGATGATGGACCTGTTCTCGACCGTACTCAAGGCGGCCGGCATTGCGCCGCCCGAGGATCGCGTGATCGACGGCCGCGACCTCATGCCGCTCTTTCTCGGCGACGCTCCCAGCCGGCACGAGGCGATTTTCGGGCAGCAAGGCGCGCGGCTGGCCGCGGTGCGCACTGAGCGTTGGAAGCTGCACGTGCTTCCCCCGCGCGATCCCTTCAGCGGTCTCAAGCAGCGCAATCGCCTCTGGACCGATCCTCGCGCTCCCGACGGCGTCACCCTGCTCGCCCCGTTTGAACAGTATAGTCCCAGCGACTACCCCGGACTGACGACCGGCGATGCTCCCCAAGCGATGCAGCTTTTTGATCTCGGAAACGATCCCGGCGAGCAAACCGATATCGCGGCGGAGCATCCGGAGATCGTCGGGCGGCTCAAAGCGCTTTACGACAAAGCGAACGAAAGCGCGGCGAACGAAACGCTGCCAAAATGACGCCGCCGCGATACCCTCGAGGCAAGCTGGACGGGGGCGGACACCGCGCTTTTACTCCTTCGGCGGCAGAATCTCCAGCGAGCTGTACAAATCCGATTTGCCGCTGACGAGCACCTCGATTGTGCTGCCGTCGAGATTGGCCTGGCTGATCTTGCCTTTCTCGGCCCAGTAGAGCTTGCGGTTATCGACGTCGATCGCCAGCCCGTCGGGCTGGTTCAACCCGCCGGCGAGTTTCTGCCGCTGGCTGCCATCGAGCTTCGAGCGGTAAAGCTCGCCGGCGGGATACGTCCAATACACCATCTGCTCGACCGGATCGATGCCAAACCCGAAGGCGACGCCGGGCAGCTTGGTCAGCGCCGCCTCGCGCTGCGTGCCATCGAGGTTCACGCAGTCGAGTCGCGGCAGACCGTTGCTGGCCCAATAGAGCTTGCGCTTCTCGGTGTCGACGAACAACCGCGACGGCGGCGACAGCCCGGCCAGAAAATCGCGCCGCCCCGAGCCATCGGCGTTCAGGCAGATGATCTTGCCGTCGCCGAGGCTGGAGAGATACACCTTTTTATCAACAGGATCAAACGCCACGTCGCCACACCAGTTGATGTCGTCGGCCAAGCGGACGGGCACACTGCCATCGAGCTTGCTTTGCCACAGTTCGACATTCTTCAGCCCGCGATTGGTGATGAGCGTCCAATAGAGCCGCTCGCCGTCGGCATCCACGGCGATGGAGTCGATGATGGTCCGCGGCACAATGAGCCGGATTTCGCTGCCATCGCGGGCGGCGCGGTAGATGCCCGCCGTGCGATCGGTCCAATACATCACGCCCAACGTATCGGCCGCCGAATCATCGGCCCCGGCGAGCGTCGAACCCGCCAAGCAAATGACCGCCGCCAGCAGTAGAAGATGTTTCATCGGACACCACTCCTTTAAGACAGCGCGATGGAATCCCGATCACTGGCTCCTATCGTAGCTGACATTGCGGCGTTTTGCACAGTCGGCTGCTCGACTCCGCGATAGGGAGAGCGGGCGGCAACGAGTCGCCTAGTCGATTCGGCGATTGCTCTCGTATTCTCGACTACTGTGGTACAATGGCCGTCATGACCGAAAAACAATCGAGGCCGACGCATGGCTGCTATGGGTGACGCCGACAAATCTCACATGGTACAAGGGATGCCCTGAATCTGATTTACCAACAGGCACTGAAGATGTTTCCAAACATGAATCTGGCGATCGCCAGCCGCGAACCTACGGCGAGCCGCGTGCCGATCGTTGGTCCGCCGTGACTTCGCGCACCGTCCGAAAACAGACTTTCCAAAAACCGCGCTAGGGCTACGAATGCTCGGCAAATTGTTTCAGCGAGTTTCCGAGGCGCCGACGAATCCTCAGGTTCAGCGGGCGGCGGGCGAGTTCGATGTGGCCGACCTTTACCGCGGTCCCGTGCAGGCCGAGGAGCCTGATGGCCAAGTCTTGGCATTGGACGAAAAACTTCGTCAGGCGTATTTCTGGATTGTCAATCATGCGGTCATCAGCCCATTTTACGACATCGAATATCAGGAGGGGCCGCCGCAAACCTTTGTGTTCGGTGATGCCAAGGGGGCCCTGACGCTCCCTTCGGGGCAAAGCTACTCCAGCTTTGTACTGCTGCCGCTATTGACGTTCGCGGTGCGCGCGAAATGCCTGCTCATCGGTGGGCCGGGGCGCGGCAAGACCTCAAGCGCCATTCTAATGGGCGTGCTGGCCGGCTATTCGCTACGGGATGTGCGGCGGGCCATCCAAGAATGGATCGGACTGATGGCTCGCCTGGCGCCGCACTGCGATAGCGTACCGCAATGGCTCGACGCCGGAAAACTCGCTGCCTGGCGGACAGGCCTTGTCCAATATCGCTCGACGGCGCTGCGGATTGCGCACGAGCTACCATGGAGACTGTCAGCTCTCGTGCTCGATGCATCGTGTGACATTGCCGAAACCGATTGGCGCCAGCGACTCGCGCAGCTCGAAACCGACCGTTGGTACTTGCCGCAAACGAACCCTGCCGCCACGGTTGACCGGTCGTTGCGCATCGTCCGTACAACCGGTGGCTTCCGTGGATTCGGCGGCCCGTGCCTGCGCCCGCCGACGGTCAGGGCGCAGGGTGATGCACTGTTTGTTTTCGACGGCGACGCCGCATGGCAGCTTTTGGCCGATGCTTTCGGCACACTATGGCAGCGCACTGTGGCAGTTCCCTCCGGCTCTGCGGCTTCCGACGTTCCTTTGCCGACCACGCTGGATGCCTCGGGCCGACTCACGTGGGGCGCAATGCAGCAGCAGCTTGGCGAATTGGCCTGCGCCAGCAGTTTTGCCTGCGATGGGCAAACGCTGGCGGTCACGCTACCCACGTCGCATTACGTCTTTCTCGTGGCACGCACATCAACAGGGCATGGATGATATGTCGGCAGTCGCGGCCGATGCGCTCGCTCGCCAATGGTCGGAGCAATGGCCGGCCGCACTGGAGGTCTGGAGCCGCTTTGTGCAATTGCACGAGCCGACGTGGTGTTTTACCCGGGCCGAGGAAGCGGCGGCTCAGCTCACCGGCAGCTTTGCCATGATTCGCCTGGTCGATCACTCGGTCGTCATTAGCCTGCGGCTAGTGGCCGAACAGGGCTTGCAAGGTTTTGGCAGGGAGATTCTCGCACATGAGATCGGGCATCACGTGTATTGCCCAGCCGATCTGACCGATAACGCCCGGATGCTGGCGCGGATGCGGCGGGGCCTGCCGACCAAAGAACATTTAGCCCCGTTCAATCTGGAACGACACGCGCGGCGCCGGCAGCGGGGCCATTCCCGACGGCCTGACCGAAATCGACGATGAAGAACGCGGCGGCGCCGTTCATCCCGCCGACGATCCGGCCCTTTCCGGCGTCGAGAGTCCGCCGCCCGAACGTCACATTGAGGGCCAGAAAGACAAGGCCCGGCAGACCGGCATCAAGACGGCCAGGACCTACCGGCAACCGATCGAGTATGCCGAGCTGTTGAAAGCCGCCGGCATCGACCTCGATCCAGACGAAGTAACCGCTCGCTATTATCGCGAGCGAGCCACGCCGCATTTAATTCCGTTTCCGGTGCGCAAACTGCCGCAGGCGACTGATCCGTTGCCCGAGGGACTCGACGTGTGGGAACTCGGTGCGCCGCTTGATCAGGTGGATTGGCTCGGCACACTGCTGACCAGCCCGCGGGTCGTTCCCGGCGTCACAACGCGCCAACGGCAATTCGGAACGAATCGCGGAACGGAGCCTGAGACGGTGCCCGTCGATCTATATCTGGGCGTAGATTGTTCCGGCTCGATGGGCAACCCGGCTCACCATCTTTCGTATCCCGTGTTGGCCGGTGCGATCATCGGTTTATCGGCCCTGCGGGTAGGCTCGCGCGTGAAGGTTGTCCTTTCGGGCGAGCCAGGCCGGACGGTGTCGACGCCAACCTTCGAACGCAGCGCGGCAATCGTGCTGAAGACGCTCACCAGCTACCTCGGTACCGGCACGTCGTTCGGCATTCAACCGCGACGATTTGCGGCGCGAGCCATGGGAGTTCGTGCCCGATTGGGCCGATTTGTCGGCGGGGCCTTCGCTCTTGGGCAAGTCGGCCGCCCATGCGTTTCTTCCGGTTACGCTTGCGCTTTGCGCCGGCCCGGCGTTGCTGTCGCTGCTCTTCAGCACGCATCGAGTAAGGCTCGTCCACCTTCACGGTCCGCGAGCCACCCGCTTTTCGCTCCAGATCCTCAATGCGCCGCC
>JAICLL010000228.1 GCA_025927475.1 Pirellulales bacterium | reverse complement strand
GGGGGGGGTGTTGTGGTGTTTTTTTTCAAAACACCCCCCCACCCCCCCCCCCCCGCGGGGGCCCCCCCCCCGCGGCCGCGGGGGGGCCCCCCCCCCGCGGGCGCACGACGCTGAGAAGAATGCGGCTTGCTTCGCTGTAGACGGCCAATGTGAAACTCCACCGGGCAAGCCGGTGGCATCGGCAAGACTCTGCCCCAGCCACCATCGGTAAGGAATCGCCAAATAGCACCTGCAACTACCGATCACACCCCGAACACCGTCTCCACGTTGCCGCGCAGCACCTGCCGGCCTAAGTCGAAGGCCCGGTCTTCGCTCCAGCCGCGGTCGAGCACGAATCGCTCGGCCAGAATCTTGGCCAAAATGCGCTTGTACATCGCAAACTTCGGCAGGGCGAACTCGAGCTTGTACATGTCGCTGTAATAGCCGATCTGCTTGGTCCGCGGCACTGCTTCGAGCCGGGCGGCGGCGTCGTGCTCGATGAACGTTGGCGTGTTCGAATACCACCAATGCCCGTGCGTCACGACGTTCGGAAAAATCCAGGCATAGCTGGTCAGCTCTTGATTGGTGACGCTGGCCAGCACCGAAATGGGAAACGTCACCTTGGGGAAGGCGTTGAACAACTCGCGATACTGAATCAGCGAGACGCGGCTATCATAAAGGTCTTGTCCTTGGTAGACGCCCGCCGCGTAGACCGAGCGGTTGACGCCGATCATCAGGTCGAACGGCAGCCGCGATTCGGCGCAGTATTCGGCGAGCGTCCAGAACATGAAATTGGCCAGCTCGTGCCGCCGTTCGGGCGGGGCCGATTCGCCGCCGGCCAGCACCGCCGCCAGCGCCGCTTCGGCCGCGGCCGGCTCAACTCGCCGCGGCGCAAAGTCGGGCGGCAGCGAAATGGCGCACGCCCGAGCGCCCCGACGCGTGAAACGATCGAACAGCCGCCCGAGCGCCTGCCTCAGCGTCGAGACCTTGTGTACGGCCACGCCCGAAGCCTTCTGAAGCCGCTCGCGCACTTGCGTCCGTGCAAAATGAAACACCAGGTCGTC
Organism: Pirellulales bacterium; assembly: GCA_025927475.1. Lineage (GTDB taxonomy): Bacteria > Planctomycetota > Planctomycetia > Pirellulales > JAICIG01 > JAICLL01. The sequence goes on along the minus strand of JAICLL010000228.1, from coordinate 7,780 downwards.
GGTCCGCAAGCAGGGCACATAGAGCCGCGTATCAAAGCCCTCCAGCGGATCGTCAAAATCGTTGGTCAGAAACACCGCCTGCAATTTGCTCTCGCGGAGCACCTGGCTGGACCAGTCGGGCTGGCTCATCTTGGCCAGCGCCGCGTCGTACAAGCCTTCCCAATTGTCGATCGTCAGCCGCTCTTGATCAAAGCCGAACAGCCGCTGGGCCATTTCCATCAGCCAACTGTATTGAATGGTGTTGTCGAGCGGAGCCAGGGCCTCGACCAGCCGGCGCACTTTTTCTTTCGGCTCGATGTCCGGCTCTTCGATGCGCTGTTTCGGCAGGCCGGCTGAGTGCGCCAGCTCGGTGTAATAGTGATAGCCCAGCACGTCGGCCAGCGTGGCGGCGGCCGGGGCGTGCGGGTTGATGTGTGTATGCGGGTCGATCAGCACCAGGGCGTCGAGCTGGTCGAAGAGTCGTTGGCGCAGCGCTTGGGACATGGGTTGTGGTTTCCGAATCGGTCATCGTTGGTCATGTCAGATCACGATATTCGCGCCACTGAAAAATGGCCAGCCCCAGGGCCAGCGAGCCCAGCCCGATGGCGGCCAGCACCCAACTGGCCGCCTCGACCGAGAGCGGCTCGAACCACGCCGGTCGGGCCAGCCCCTCGGCGGCGCCCTGTGCATACATGATCGAACGGCCATAGTAATTCACCGCCGCGCGTTTGACGATGCCGGGCATATTGCCCACGATAAACTCGAAGAACACGGCATAAATCAGGGCCACAATGGTCGAATGCCGCAGCAGCACGGCGAACAGGTGAAACAGCCCGAGATAAGCGGCCACCACAAACACGACCGCCGGCAGAAACAGCACGTACGCCAGCGAGCCGGCCTCTCCGGCCAGGCGGCAATAAATGTAAAAGCTGCCGGTGGCCAGGCCCAACGCCAACGGCAGCGTGGCGGCGAACTTGGCCAGCAACACCAACCACCGCGGAATGGGCCGAATGAGCAAAAACAGCAGCGTGCGATCTTCGCGGTCGGCGCCCAGGCTGGTGGTGCCATACGCCAGGGCACAGACCGGCGCCAGAAAGCCCACGAAGACGAGAATCGCAAACTCGCTGAACTCGTGAAACGCGGCGTCGATATCGCCGATCTGGTCTAAGCGGCGCCGCGCCAAGAGCACCGCCGCGCAGGCCAGCGGAATCAAGATCATCAGCGTGCTGCTCGACCAAAGCAAGCGGCGGAACGTGAGCCAAAACAGCGTCAACCAGGCGCGCGCCAGTGCCATCATGCGCTGCGCTCCAGATAGTCGAAGACCGCGCCGGCGCCGGCGTCGAGCGTTTGCAACCGCCGAACGTTGAAGCCATGCTCGTTAACCAGCCGGCCCAGCTCCGCGAAGAACCGGGCGGGCTGCCGCGTGTGTACCGTCAGTGTCTCATCGCGGATATCGACGCCGCCGACATCCGACAGCTCGGTCAGCAGCGCCGCCAGCCGCCGCGGCCGATCGCTGGCGATTTCGATCAGCAGCGGCTGCTCTTCCAGCGCGCCGCGCACTTCGGCCAGCGTGCCCGACGCGATAATGCGGCCCCGCGACATCATCACAATCCGATCGACCAGGTGCTCCAACTCGGCCAGAATGTGGCTGGAGATCAACAGCGTTTTGCCGCGGCGGGCCAGCGCCGTTAACAGCTCGTGAATCTCACGCCGTCCGCCCGGGTCGATGCCGTTGAGCGGCTCGTCGAGCAGCAGCACCGGGGGATCGTGTACCAGGGCCTGCGCCAATTTGATTCGCTGCCGCATTCCATGGCTGCATCCGCCCAGCCGCCGCTCGGCACGTGGTTGCATGCCCACCTTTTGCAGGGCCAGTTCGGCGCGGCGCCGCGACTCGCGGCCCGAATAGCCATAGAGCCGGGTCATGGCGACCACGAACTCGCGGCCGGTCATGTCGTTATAAAAGCGGTCGAGATCGGGACTATAACCGAACATCCGTTTGGCGGCGGTTGACCAGGCGCGCCGGCCATCGAACCGCACGCTGCCCTGAGTCGGGCGGAGTTGCCCGCTGGCCAGCTTGATGAGCGTCGATTTTCCCGCGCCGTTGGCCCCCAGCAAACCGGTGATGCCGGGCCCGATTTGGCAGGTGACGTCATTCACGCCAATCACCGGCCCATACAGCTTGGTCACATGCTCAAACGCGAGGATCATTCTCAGGGGACCAGCTTTTTCAACGCTCCCTGGGCAGCGGACCGCGACCAGCTATCCTTATCGGTTTGGAGCATTTTTTTCAAGGCGGCGACCGATCGTTTGCCGCCGATCTGGGCCAAGATCTGGCAGGCCTCGGCGCGGACCGTTTTGTCTTTGTGCTTCAAGAGCTTGATGACATCCGACTCAGCCACCGAACCCATCGCCTTCAAGGCAGTCGATGCGGTGTTGCGGTCGCCTTCGTTGGGCAGCAGCTTGGCCACTGCCTCGGCGGAACGCTTGTCGGGAATCTTGCCCAGAGCTTCCAGCGTCGCGCGGCGAATGCCCGAATCGAGTTGGTCGAGCATGCTCAGCAGGGCAGGCACGTTCTCTTTGGTCCCCCAGACACCCATGGCGCGGATGGCCGCATCGTGCAGCATCACGTTGGGGTCGCGCATCAGCGGCTCGACGATCTGAGTCACTTGGGTCCGCCGGCTGTCGAGCGGCGCCATGCGGGCCAGCCGGCCCACGATCACCCCTTTCTGCGAAGCGCCGCTGGCGCTCTTCAGCTCGCGAAGCATGCGATCGACGTCCTGCGCGGTGGGCGCCGCTGCTTTGGCGGCCGCCGCCGCTCGCTGCGAGGCTTCCTGTGCCGCGGCGGTGCCTCGGGCCCGTGATTCGTCGAGCACCCGCTGGTCCACGCGGTTCCAGGTCAGCGTCACCGGCACCGTGAGCGAAATCGCCCCCGAGCTGCGCACCATCGTCGCCCGAAAATCCATATTCTCCGCGTAGCCCTGCTGCATGTTAAATGTCACCGTGCCCTCGCCGGTCATCTGGGCCACCGGCGGCGTGCCTTCTTTTTGCAGCGTGGTGAAGACATATTTCTTTTTAAGTTGCACGCGGTCAGACGACGTTTGCTCTAGCTCGTACATGCTGACTTCGAGCGCGGGAATGACCACCACGGCCTGGGCGCGCGGAGCAAAGGGATTGCCCGCCCCGCGCTTTCGCCGATAGCGCGAAGGCATGCGACTGTTGGGCGTCTGTTCTTCGCCGACGATCTGCGTCAGCGCGGTTACCCGCTGGGTCTGCCAGGTTTTTTCGCCGTCGGGCGGCAACGGTTCGATCGCCAGCGCGCCCAAAGACCCAAGCAAGCACGGCAACTGGGCGTTTCCGGTCGAATCGATCACCTCGCCCAGTTCGGAAACCAGCAACTTACCTTGTTCGATCTGGTTGGGGCCGATCGCCGCTCCGCCGCGGCGCGGACCGCCGGCGCCGTTGGGCTTGGAGACCAAGTTCCCCGAATACTTGAGCACTTGCCGCTTGGCGATGCCGAAGCCGCCTGGGCCAATTTCTACTTTGAACAGAGCCACAGCCGGCGTCACGCGACGGGCCAGCTCGGGACCTTCCAGCCGCGCGCCGCCTTCGGCAAGCTGGAACGGCACGCCCTTGGCCCGCAGCAACGTCTGCACGGCGTTCGATGGCACGGCAAACCCGACGCCGTCGATGTCTTCCGACGCCAGCTTCGAACTGGCCACGCCGACCACCTGTCCCATTTCGTTGACCACCGGCCCACCGCTGTTGCCGGGGTTGATGCTGCCGTCGATCTGAAACACCTTGCGATCTTCGACTCGCCCGGCGATGGCGCCGCGCGTCACCTTGACGCTGTCGCCCAACACCGTCGAAAGCGGAAAGCCCACCGTGCGCACTTCCTGGGCCATTTCGACTTTGTCGGAATCGGCCAAGGGCAGCACGGGCAAATTGGCCGCCACCGCCCGCACGACGGCAAGATCGTGCGTCTTGTCGAAGACCACCACCTGCGCGGGGTAGCTTTGTCCGCCGATGACCACCTCGATCTTGGTCGAGCCTTCGACCACATGCGCGCACGTCATCACATAGCCATCGGGGCTGAGCACAAAGCCGCTGCCGGTGGCGTGGCCCGTGCGTGCCTGGGCGGCAAACTCGGGCGGCGTGGCTTCGTTGCTAAGGGTGAGCACCGTCAGACCGTTGCTCTCTTCCGAGATGCCTTCGGCTTGCACTTTCACCGAAAACGCATAGCCGTATTCCTCGCCCGCTTTCCAGCGATAGGCCAGGCTTGGCCCGGCCGAAGCGGCGGGTGCGTTCACGCTGCCGGGAACATTGACCGTGGTGGCGCCGCCCGGAGCAGACGGCAACAACGTGGCGGCGCTGGCCCCCGGATTGTTGGCCCCCGGATTGCTGCCCACCGGCACCGCGGCAGGCGCGGTTGGGGGCGAGGTCGGCGGCGTCATCGCAACCGACGATGGGCCGAACGATGATGAGCCGACCGGCGAGGGGGTTTGCATCGGACCGGGCGGCGATGGGTTCAGCGAGCCTGGTGCGCCACCGGCAATCGGCGAGCTCCCCACAGGGGCCGGCGCGGACGCTAGCGCGCTGCCGCTGTCAACGGGCAGTGCTTCGGCGGTCGTCTCTTCCATCAGCGGGTTGGCGGCAACATTTGGCTCGGCGGGCGACTGGCCCATCATCATGATGATGGCCAGCAACGTGATGCCGGCGATGGCCAAGCCACCGCCAACGGCAATGCCCAGCCACATCGAATTGCCATCGCCGCTACTCGCCGCGGGCGCCGGCCTCGCCGGTTGCAAGGTTCGGCGCGGCGGTTGACGCAAATGACTCTGCGGCGCCGGACCATACGCCCCGGAACCCAGCGGCGGAGCGGGCATTGGCATCCCCAGCGGATCGTCGAATGATGGCGAGCCGCCTTGGGCGGGGCCGCGCACGCCGAATTCGCTACGGCACTGTGGACAGCGCAGCACCATGCCCGGCACGATGGCCGTCTTGAGCGTCAACACCGCTTTACACGATGGACAGGCGATACGGGCTTGCGTCATGATTGGATCCCTCGGTGCGGTCTCCGGTCAAAGATAAAGGATAGGCGTTTCGAGGCGGTTCGCAAAGGAAAAAAACCAAAAAATGCCTGGCCGAGCCGGAAACTTGCCAAGCGGCTCGGCTGCGTCTCATAATAGAGGCTGGGGGGAGATTGCAAGCGGCACGGCGTCCGCCGCGGCGGCAGCACATCAGAGTATAGCGGCGCCGTGCCCGCCGCGACGGATGCCGTGGCACCCAAGAACCGGTCACTTTCCTGCCTACCGAACTCGCTATTCAAAACTCAACGGGTGAACGGCCATGTCGATCCGGTTTGCGTGTTCGCAATGCGGCCACCCGTTCACCGTCGATGAACATTTGCAAGGGCGTCACGCCCGGTGCAAGCAGTGCGGGCACGAACTGGTGGTGCCCGCGGCTAGCGAGGCCGCTCACTCCAGCGACGCCGCTGGCCTACGCTTGCAGCCGCTGGATGACGACGAGCCGATCCGGGCGCCTGCGCACCTGCTGGCCGCGGCGGCGCCGTTGAACTTACAGCCGGCGGGACCTGAACGGCACGTTTGGCCAGGCGCGGTGAGTGCGCCGGAAGAGCCGCTGGCTGGCGGCGGCGTTTCGGACTATCGCGTGAATGATCTGCAATTGCCAGCCCGAGGGGGCGGCCCGCCCCCGCGGTGGACCATGTTGCCCAGCCTCACGGCCCGCTTTGCCGCCCGGCGGCTGCGTAAGCTACGCGATCTGCTCTATGTAATCTCCTTGGCCTCGATGGTAGCCATCTTGTTCGGCTGCCTTTTTAAGCTGAAGCTCGCGCTGCACGCCGGGGCCGTCATCATCGTGGCCGCCAATATCGGCTTGTTGTGCGTGGGGCTGGTCTATCTTGTTACGCTCCCGTTCAAAGATCACCTGTTCAAGGGACTCGCCTGCTTGCTGGTGCCGTTTTACGGCCTCTATTATTGGGCCCGGCACTGGCGCCGCATGCGGCGACCGGTGATGAACACGCTCACCGCCTTTCTGCCCATGCTGCTGGTTGGCTTGGCATATTTTGGCTATGAAGCGGCCCCGCTCATCGAGCGTGAGTTGCCCGGCATCGAGCAGCGCATTGACCAGGAGTTTGAACGCTTGGAATCGGCGCTTGGCGAAAGCGGCGGCGCCAATCGGGCGCTCGAGCGAATGGAGTCGAAGGTCGAGCAGCCCGGCGACGTCAAGCGGGCGGTCCGCCGGCTCGAGTCGGACGTCAAGCAGCCGGACGATCTGCAACAGGCGCTACAGCAGCTCAAGTCGGCCCTCGAGCCGGCGCAAGGAGACCGACGCCCATGACGCACGCCGCCCATGCGATGACCATCGACCAGCTTCTGAAGTTCGCGCTCGATCAGGACGCGGCCGACCTGCACTTGCAGACCGGCGCCCCGCCGCAGTTGCGCATCGTCGGGCAAATGCGCCAGCTCGAAGCCGCCCCGCTGACCGACGACCAGATTCGCCAGTTTGTCCGCGCCATTGGCCCACGGACCATCGCCGACGACATCAACCTGGCCATGCTCGAAGGGCACGATTTTTCGTATGCCATGCCGGGCGTGGCTCGCTTCCGCTGCAATCTCTACAGCCATCTGGGGCAGCCGGCGCTGGTCATTCGCCTGATTTTGCCGAAGATTCGCACGCTCGACGAGCTGCACCTGCCGCCTATTCTGCGCGAGATGGCCGAGGCGCGGCGCGGGCTGACCTTGATGAGCGGCGCCACCGGCAGCGGCAAGAGCACCACGCTGGCGGCGCTGGTCGATCTTTTGAACAGCACCTATCACTTGAAGATTCTGACGATTGAAGACCCGGTCGAATATGAGCACGTCAGCAAGAAATCGCTGGTCGCCCACGTCGAGGTGGGCCGCGATACGCCTTCGTTCGATCATGGGCTGCGGCAAGCGATGCGCCAGGCGCCCGACGTGATCCTGGTTGGCGAAATACGCGATCCGGAAACGGCGCAGATGGCCCTGCGGGCCGCCGATACCGGGCATCAGGTGCTGGCCACCGTGCATGCTTCGAGCGCTTCGCAAACCATCGAGCGGCTGTTGGCCATGATTCCCAGCGACCTGTTGTCGATTGCCCGGCAACAGCTTTCGGCGGCGTTGGTGGGCGTGGCGTCGCAGCGGCTGGTGGTGGACAAAGACGGCAAACATCGGCCGGTCGTCGAGATTTTGCGCGGCGGCGCCGTGACCTCGAAGTACGTCATGGAAAACCGGATCGCCGATCTTGCCGACTTCATTGCGACCCGCGAGTTTGGCATGCAGACATTCGATCAGCATTTGATACAGCTTTATCGCGCGGGCGCCATCAGCGGCGTGCAGGCGCTTGCGGCGGCGACCACGCCCGAAGCCTTGGCCCTGGAGATTCGCATGCCCGGCGCCGTCGTTCACGCTGCGGGGAATTGATGACGAGTTTGTTGGTCAAAGCCAGCGAGCCGTTCTGTATCGAGGGGCGAGGAGAATTTCAGGGTGCCACGGCATCCGTCGCAGCGCGATCGGTGCGGCGATTAGGCCGCATTGCGCACCCGCCCCATGACTGCCGAACAGAGCGCCCCGCACTAACCCGAAGCGCTAGCGAGGTAAGTCTCGTCTTCGTCCTCGCTTGCGCTTCGGGTTGGTGTGGGCTGGTGCGCAATGCGGGTTAGGCCGTAGGGTGGGGGGGGGGGGGGGGGGGCCACCCCGTGACCGAGGAACGTGGGGCCCGCGCGAGACGGGCGCGCAGGGGTGTGGCGGGGCGCGGGCCCCCC
>JAICLL010000060.1 GCA_025927475.1 Pirellulales bacterium | reverse complement strand
TTCCCAGGCCCCGTGGCGCAAAAACTATGCCAAACCATGTTGGTGGACCAAGCCAAATACTGATTAACTAAATGGCGCAAAATTCGTGCCGAACGGGATTGCCTCTGTGGCGTTCCGTGTGCTGCGGATCGACGTCGCGCCGCCTCTCGCGGAGCCACGGAGGGCGTTCCCTACAGAGCATCATGAGGTTCGCGGCGCAGACACGTTCCTGCACTCAAGGCCAAGTGCCCGAGGGACGATACGGCACTTGCATAAGTAGATTTTGATGGGTTCGGCAAGCGCCGCAAGGCATTTGGCCGAAATTGCTTGCGGAAGAACGGTTGGGCGAACGCCGGTGGCTTTCCGCAAGGTTTTCGCGCTCGATCGGACGCGGACGCGGTTCGTGCCGGGAGAGAAGCGTTCGTTGGATCTCGATGCGCGCCGCGGTGCGCATCGAAATCGAGGTTCACCAGCCCACGTAGTATGCCTCCCACGGCGGTCATACAGTAACCCGAAGCGTAAGCGAGGTAAGCTCATTGGCGGGCCTCGGTGCCGCTGGCGTGAATCGCGAGTTGACGTCGTCCCGCCCGCGTTTGTGAATGCCGGGAACGGCCGCGGCATTTGCGGTCGTTTCCGCGCCGTCATCTCAGTCGTGGCCCGACGGAGGCAAGCTTGTATGTTTCTTTTGACCAGTATACCGGCGGCCGCGGAACGGCACGGAGTTGCACGGAGTCCGTTCCCTACAGAGGAGTTCGCGGAATCCTTGGAACTACAGGTAATCCAGCAGCGAGAGCTTGCTGATCAGGCCGGTGGTTTGCAGGGCGGCCTGGTAGGCGGTCTGCTTGGCCACAAAGTCGGAAATGGCTTGGGCCATGTCGACGTCGGTCGCGTTGGAAAGGGAACCTTTTAACTGAGTTTGCGCGGTCTGCACGGTGCTCTGCAGACTGGTGATGGCTTGCTCGTTGGCGCCCAGTTCGGCCCGCGTGAGAGAGAGATTTTGCTGAGACCCCTCCAACAAACTGGTGGCCCGCTCGATGCCCGCCATGTCGTTGTTTTGCAGCGCGGTTTGCAGCCGCAACAGCGCGTTGAACACACCGCCGACCTCTTGTGGGTTGGTGTCGGCGCCGCTGAGCGTGTCGGGCGTGCCTCCGGCCAGCGTGCCGGTGGCTGCCGGATCGACGATGCCGGCGCCGGTGTTCGTCGCGCCGCCGTCGGTGGGCGCCAGCGCCGCGGAGAACAGCGGCCCGGCCACGGGATCGGCGGCCAACACCGAAATCACCTGGCTGGCGGTGGTGGCCGGGCTGACGTCGAACGTGAGCGTTTTGGCGCCGGCGTTATAGGCGACTGTCTCGGCGCCCGGCGCGGCGCCGGGGTTAAACTGCACTTTGACGCCGTTATACGCCGTGCTGGAGTTTTTGGCGGTGAAAACCAGGTCGTTGTTCGCCCCGGCGCCGGCTACGGTGGCCGAGGCCAGCACGCCGGTGGTTGGCGCGGCGCTGGTCGTGGCGCCGACCGCCAGCAGCCCCAGGTCTTGCGCCGCCAGGCTGGCGTTGGCCGTGGTGATCGCCAGCGGCGTGGTTCCGGGGTCGTCGTCGACCAGCTCGATGCCGTTGCCGACGGTATCGAGTTGCGCCTTGACGGGGATGCCGCTGGCCAAATTGGTGGGATCGTTGTTGATCAGGTTCAACACGTCGCCGACGGTTTTGGCCGACGAGACATCGACGGTGAATTGCACGCCGTCTTTGCGGGTGATGGTAAAATCGCCGCCGGTGGCTGTTCGCACACCCTTGCCGTAGTTCAGATCGGCCAGCGGAGTATCAACGTTGTAGGTGCGCACGCCCAGTTGGGTGGCGGTTTGGCCGCCGTTTTCGCCGATCGAAAAATCGCTGCCGCTGAGCCGCGATTGAATGTTGATGCCGTTGCCGGTTTGGTTGATTTGCGCGAAGACCGACGCGCCGGCGCCGTTGATGTCGTTGAGCAGGTCTTCGACGGTGTTGGCGCCGGTGAACGAGATGTTGTAGGTCTTGCCGCCGTTGACAATTTGAATGCCGGAGGTTTGGTCGAGCGCCGCGCCGCTGCCGCCGGCCAGCGTGCCGGTGGCGGCGGGGTCGGTTACGGCGTCGGTGACCAGCCCGCTGCCGTCGTTGGCAAATTCGCTGGGGTCGAGCGCGGCGGTGAACGTGCCTTGCGTATTGATGGCGCGGATCACGTCGTTGGCGGTGCTCTGCCCGCTTTGAATATGTACCTGAAGCGTGTTCGCGTCGCCGCCGGTGAGGTAGGTATTTCCCACGTTATTGCGGATATCGACGGGCGCGATGAAGCCGCCGGCCAGGTTGGGTTCGGCCGAGGTGTCGCGCGCGGCGGTAAACGTGCCATCGGCGTTGATGGCATTGACCAGGGCGTCGGTCGAGGTGGCGCCCGTGCCATCGACGGTCAGCGTGAGCGTCTTGGCGCCGGCGTTGTAGCTGGCGGTGGCGGTGTTGCCGATGGCGCCGCCGTTGACCACGTTGACCGTGACATTGTTCATGGCCGAGCCGGGCGCGCTGGCGGTCAAGATGAGGTCGTTGTTGGGGCCGTTCAAGCGGAGCGACGCTTTGGCGGGCGTGGCGGTGGCGCTGTAGGTGGCAAACTCGCTGCCGGCCGTGATGCCCGGCGCCGCTTGATACCAGGCGTCGTTGACATAGACCACCTTGGCGCCGTTGTCGGTGATGCCGTTGCTGTTGGCCTGCACCACGACGTTGTTGTTGCCGCCGGCGGGGGCGATATCGACCGAGGCCCGCGTGCCCAGGATGTTGGCCAAGGGCGTGGTGGTGGTCAGGCGGGGATTCAGGTCGGTGCCGATGATCGGTCCGGTGCTGCCGAACAGCGTGCCTTTGATGCCCAGTTGCGCGGCTTCGGTGCCGCCGCCGACCTCGCTGATCGAAAAGCTGCCGCCGCCCGCCGAGTCGAGCTGCACGGTCAGCCCCGTGGTGGTCACCTGCGCGGTGACGGTTCGGCCGGCGGGCGGATGCGCCTCGATCAGTTTCGCCACGTCGCCGATCGTCGATGCCGAACTCAGATCGACCACGCTGATGTGCGAGCCATCCGAGACTTGAATGCTGCCGGGCGAAATGCCCTCTCCGCCGTTCAAATCGGCCAGCGGCGTATTGACCGTCAGCACCGGATTCAGGTCGGAGGTGCCCAGCATCGTTTGCGAGAACCCGCCGAACGCGGCATCGCCGGTGACGTTGGTAGTGAACAGGTCGGCGGTGTTGCCGTAGCTGGAAATGTTCTTTTGGTCGCCCTGGTAGACAATGCCGGTGTTGGTTTTTATGAAGGGTTGCGTGGTGAGCTGCGAACCGGCGAACAGATAGCGTCCGCTGAACTGCGTGTTGGCGACGCTCATGAGCTGGCTGATGATGTCTTGCAATTGCGTGGCCGCGGCCTGCCGCTGCGAATCGGTGGCGGTGCTGCCGGTGGCGCCTACGGCCAGCCCGTGGGCCGTGTTGATGAGCGAATCGACCTGGCCCAAGGCGCTATCGCTGGCGCTGAGATACGACGAGTTGACCTGCAGGTTCGACTGGTACTGCTGGTTCTGGTCGAGCAGGCTCTGCAGACTGACGGCCAGCAAGGCGGCCGCCGGATCGTCGCTGGGTTCGTTCAGCCGGCTGCCGGTGCTGAGCTCGTTTTGCAGCTTGGCCAAGGCGACCTGGTCGTCTTGCACCTGCTGCGTCAGCCGCTGGCGGACGAACGAATCGCTGACGCGGGTCGAGGGTACGGGAATGATGCTCATAACTTCATCAGCGTGTCCAACAAGTCGTTGATGGTGGAGATCACCTTGGCCGACGCTTGATATAAGCGTTGCAGCGTGATCATGTTGGTCGCTTCTTCGTCGATGCTCACGCCGCTGATGGCCAGTTGCTGACCGCTCAGGGTTTGTTGAAAGGTGTTGTATCCGTCGGCGACCGACTGGGCGACGGCCGAGCCTTGCGTGACGTCGCCCACAATCTGGTCGTTGATTTGTCCGATGGTCGAGCCACTGGCCGACGCCAAGGGCTGGTTGATGAAATTCGACATGGCGACGGCATTGTCGGTGCCGGCGCCAATGCCGGTGGTGCTGGCGGCGAATTTGCTGGGGTCGTTCACCAGCGCCTGATTGACGCCCATGTCCTGGGCTGTCGAGCCGGTGAAAAACGTGTTCAGCCCCAGCGCGGCCAGCGTGCCGCTGGTGTCATTGGCAAACGAGAACTGCAAGTCGGGCGAGGTGGTGTTGATCGTCACATTGCCGCTGGCCGAGATGCTGGCCGACAGCCCGTTGATCGAGTTCAACTGCCCCACCAGCGACGTGAGCGAAGTCTCGTTTTTATCCAACCCGTTCAGATCGACCGTCACGTTGGTGGTGGTGGTGAGGCCCGTTTGTTTGTTGAGAAGCTGTACCTGAAACGAGCCGTTGACCGGCGTGAACTTCAACCCCGCGGCGTCGAGCGGCGCCGTGGTCGAGGTGACCGGGTAGGTGCTGGTGGCGGTGGTATAGCCGTTCAGGCCCTGGCCGGACGAAAAGACCTTGTTGAACTCGTTGATCAGCGTTCCGGCAAAGCTGTCCAACTGGTCTTCATAGCCGCCCAAAATGGTATCGCGCGAGTTGATCAGCCCGGCGAGCTGGCCGGTTTGCGTGTCGAGCGCCGAATTTGTCGAAACGATGTCGATGCCGGCGATCGACAGTCCGCGGTCGGTCTTGTAGGTGGTCTCGACCGGTTGCGACGTGCCCTCGAACACCAGGTAGTCGCCGCCCACGTAGACGTTGTCGGCGCCGCTGGGCTGCTCCTGGACCGTAATGCCGACGAGGTTCGACAACTGCGTGAGCGCCTGATTGCGCTGGTCGCGCAGCCCGACGGCCTGGCTGTGGCTGGGATCGCCGCCTTCGGTGGTGGTAATTTGAGTGTTGAGCTGGGCGATCTGTGTGGTCAGCGAGTTGATCTGCGACGTCATGCTGACCACCTGCTTGTTGATGTCGTCGCGCTCCTGGCTGACTCGGGTATAGAGGTTGTTGACGGCGCCGGTCAGGGCCTGGCCTTTGAGCACCGCCAGATTGCGGGTCGAGACGTTTTCGGGCTGGTTGAGAATGTTGGAGATGCTCGAAAAGAAATCGTTCATCGAGCCGTCGAGGCTGGTCTTTTGCAGTGCGCCGACGATGCCTTCCAGATCGGAATAGGTTTGCTGCTGGGCTTTGCTGTTGGCTACGTCGCTGTTGGCGCTGCGCAGCCGCTCATTCAGAAACTCGTCGACTTTTTGAACGACCCCTTGCACCTGCACGCCCATGCCCAGCGTAATCTGGCCGAGCTGCTGGGTGGGGGCGGGCGTGAGCAACACCTCTTCACGGCTGTACCCCGGCGTATTGGCGTTGGCAATATTCTGGCCAACGACTTGCAGGCCGATTTGCTGGGCCTGCAGCGAATTGGAGGCGAGTTGGAGTGTGCCGAAAAGCGACATGAGTGGCTTGTGGCTATGCCGGCTCTTTTATGCGGATCAATGCCGAGTGGTCGTCCAGACGCGGAGCGGGAGAGATCTCGAGTACGCCCATTCTCCGCGTCTCCCCATCTCCGCGTCTGCTCCGGCCCTAGCGCGGTAGGGTCGGCCGAAGAAGGTGGGACTCGCTGCGCTCGGCCCAGCCTATGGTCGAAGCCTCTGTCTCTCCTGAATTCCCGATTTTCGCATGTGTCCGTCGCGCGCCCTCCGCGGAACGCCACGGAGGGCGTTCCCGACAGAGTGACTTTCCCAGCCCCCTCACGCTGCCTGATCTACCAGCGAACCGCCGCAATGACAGTCGTCGGTCTTTCCATATGTCGGCCGGCGTCGCCCGCCGGTGGCAATAATCTCGATCAACTGTGACAAGTGAAGGAGACTGCGTTGAATAAGTACCCAGTTCGCCAGGCTGTGATGACCCAACAATCGAAAGCGTCTGCTGGCCTCGTCGACTTGGGCCAGAAGTTGCTTGCGCGCGGCGCCGGGCATGGCCTTGGCGAGCGCGCGAATGCTCTCACCGGGCAACTGCTGCTCAGCGGCCTGGGCCAACAAGCGCGCACGCAGATCCTGGCAATCCTGCAGGCGCGTGATGACGGCCTCTTCGCGAGCCGTGAGCGCCTGCAGGCCCGCCGCGTCGCCGGCGACCAGCAATCGCCGCTTCTCTTCGAGCAAACCGAGCAGCTCACTTTGCGTGCCCGACAGATCGTTGAGCAGCGCGCTGATTTCCGCTTCCCAAAGTTGTGTATCCATGCTCGCCACTACTGGTTTCGTTGGAGTGTAAATAACTTAAACATGGGGTCTGCGAAGTCGCCGGCGCTGGCTTCGGCCAGGCGCTCGCCCAGCATCTGATCGAGTTGCCCCTGGAAGACTTCCTCGCCGCGCCCGCCATGAAAATAGGCCGGCTTGCCCACCGTCTTTCGCATGGCGCTGAGCATTTGCCCATAGAACGTCTCGCCCACGAACTGCTGAAACGCCTCGCGCAGCTCTGGGTTTTCGGCGGCCTGATTGACCACCGGCGGCCGCGGCTGCTGCAAAAGCGGAATGGAATTGATTGCGGGAGCTGACATTCGATTTTGGATTTTAGATTTTGGATTTTGGGTTACACGGCGCCGCCCGCCGTTCACTCACCACTCACCACTCACCACTCACTCCACGATCAACTGCCCATGCAATTTGCCATTGCGTTCAATGTCTTTAATGATCTGAATAATGTCGGTGGTGGGCACCTTGACGGCGTTGAGCGCGGCCACCAAGGCTTTCAGCTTGGCGGTTTGCACCTCGCCCGGATCGACGCCCACAAATCGCTCGGCGGGCAGGTTGTCGCCCGTCTCGACGACAATGTTTTTGTGGCTCACGACCACCGAGCCGATCTCGACATCGGCCCCAATCACCACGCTGCCGGCCCGTTCGTTGACCACCACGCGAGCGGCGGTCTGCGGCTCAGCCAGCGTCATGCCGAGAACCTCAGAGACGAAACCGACGGGTTGATCGCGATAGGCGGGCGGAATGGCCACCTCGACGAATTTCTGATTGACGGCCTTGGCGATGATGCCCGAGCGATCGGCTTCGAACCCCATCAAGCGTCCCGGGCCGCGGTGCAAGGCGCCGGTGTGGCTGGTGTCGTACCAGTTGCTGTTGATCAGTTCGGCGATTTCCTGGGCCACTTCAAAGTCGGCGTGATGCTCGTCGATCACGAGCGTAATCTTGTTGTTCTTGGTAAAGACGTTCAAAAAGTCTTCTTCCAGGCGGCAGCCTTTGTGGATCTTGGCCGTAGTGGGGTATTTCGGGTCGTCAACGTGCAACGAACCTTCGGCAAAGGCATAGATGCGCATGCCTTCGGCCTGGGGACCCATCAGAGCCGTGAGGAACAATCGCCCTCCCTCGAGGGTCTTTGCCGCGCCGATCGAGCTGACGTAACAATCGATCTCATCGCCTTGCCGCGCACCAGCCTCGGGCACTTCGGCGGTCACACTCACCAGAGCGACATTCCGAGCATCTTTCAATTCGGCCGCGCCGCCTTTGCCGATCTCGCTGCCCATGAGCTGCATGGCGGTCGCCAGGCTGCGGATGGCGGGCAAAAAGCCGCCGCCGTCGCCCGAACCGCGCAGGCCGACGACCAGGCCCAAGCCGTGCAGCGTGTTGGCTTCTTGCCCCTTCACACGGCAGATGTTTTTGAGCCGGATCTGCGCGTGGGCCGAATCAGCAACGCTCAAGCTCAGGGCCACAAGCGCGAAGGTAGCAAGCAGGCGACCGGGCGTTCGAGTTGGATGGAGCAAATGGCGCTGCATAAGAGGGTTCAGGGTTCAGGGTTTTTGGATCAGCGGTTCAGAGTTATGGGCACCAAGATCAGTGAGTCATCCGAAGCAGCCGGCGCTGAAAAGACCGCTTGCGCGTATGCTGAGCCCCGAACCCTTTTTAGAATGGTTTCGTACGATCCAGGAACAACCACAGCCAGCCGCGTCGCCAACTGTCACGAATATGGCCGCCTTTGAAGTTCTTGATGCTCAGCTCAGCCACGTCCTCGCTCAGCACCGTGTTGTTGGGCAGCACGTCTTGCCGGCGCACGATTCCAGACAGCGACGATTGCCAGAGCTCGTTGTTCTGTTTGACTTCGCTGTGCGCCTCGAGCACCAGGTTGCCGTTGGGCTTAACGTCGACCACGGTGGCGGAGATGCGGAACTGCAAACCATCGGCGGCTCGCAGGTTGGCCTGCACCTGGTTTTGCAGGTTATAGAGAGCTTGAATCTCCGGGCTGCCCAGCCGCTGGCTCGCGGGACTGAGGCCAAAGTTGCGGATCTGAAGCCACTTCTGCAAGTTGGCGTCGACGTTGGTTCGCTGTCGCCGCATCAACATGGCCTGTTCGATGAGCTGCGACTTTTCGTCGACAATCACGGTGATCAGGTCGTTGAGCTGAATTTCTGGCGGAGCTTCGGCCTTGACGTACATCCAGGAGCTGTCGGCCAGCGTGAGGGGGCGTCGCATGCCCGGCGTGCCGTGCAAGCTTGAACTTTGTGCGTTTGCTTCGCTTTGAGCCAGCGCCAGGCCGGCGACTGTGGCCAGGGCGGCGCGTTTGACTACTTTCATCGGCGGACTCCATGTTCACCAGGGGAAACGTTCGAGGGTTCGGTTGGATCTGGCAGCCGCGCCGAGCGGTTGGCGGTCGAGGATGCGCTTCGTCGTCGGGCGACAATCGCTCCCGGTTTGGTTCCGCCCTTTTGCGTTCGCTCGATCAGCCGGGCCAGTCGGCTGGTTTCCTCCGTCTCGGCGCTGGTGGGCTTGGCTGGCCGCTCGATCACCGTGGCCGCTTCCGAAGCTTGGGCAAAAATTTCGACCTCGCGAATGCCGCTGACGCGAGCGCGGAACTTGTCGGGCGTCATCATCGACTGAACGACAATCAGATCGCCGCGGCTGCCATCTTCGGTTGCCCGACCGTCGGTTCTGACCCGGACGCCCGCGCTTCGGGCATAGACGGTCACCGCGTCGCCGCGGCGGACGATCAAGGGCGAGCGCAGGTCGTCTTCGTCCAGGGGCTGTCCGGCGACGATTGCCCGCTTCGTCTCTTTGCCGATTACTTCTTGCAGGCGGTAGAAAGGCGAATCGATGCGGCCGGGCTTGAGCTGGGCGAGCTTGACGTCGGTTTCCTGCACCATTTCGCCGGGCACCAGAGCGCGCGTGGCAATGACCACCATCGGGGCGGGGCTGACTTTGGCCAGCACCACGACCGACTGTTCTCCGGCGTCGGTCGGCAGGGCGACGGTAAACTCTTGACGGCCCGCCCAGGGCGCTTCGCCCCCCGCGGCGATCAATTCGTTTTTCGAGGCCGACAGCGTGCGCACCTGGTCGTCGTTCAACTTCATCTCGACCAGCCAGCCGCCATCGTTTTCCGGCACTTGTTGCCGCAGATAAGCGGCGATGGCGTTTTGAGCGCGCTCCGTCGTGCGTTGGGCGATCGCCGGGGAGATCGGCAACCGGATTTCCGCTTTGCCGCCGTTGCGGATCTCTACCTGGCTGGCGCCCGAGAGCCGATGCTTCGACAAGTTCAGCCCACGCAGAGCCAGCAGATCTTGGATTTCGCGGGCCCGCAGGAACGACTTGCTGCCGGCGGCGGGAGCGGCGCAGAGTTCGATTTCGGACAGTTGCGTCGCCTCGGCGGCATCGCCGGCGTGGATTTCGGCCACATCGCCCAGCCGCACCAGGCCGCTGGCGCACTGGCATTCGCCGCGCAAGTGGATTTCAGCGGCGTTGCAAACCAGCGCGCCGCAAAGCCAGATCACGGCGCAGTAGGGCCGCACAAGGCCGCCCGTCGCCTTGGTTTGCACAGCAACACGACAATGAGATGAATATCGTTTCATGGCTCAGAGGCTTAGAATCTTCGCAGGTTGTTCACCAGTTGCAGCATTTGATCGCCCGCTTGCACCGATTGCGAATTGAGCTCGAACGAGCGTTGCGTGGTAATCAGATCGATCAGCTCGTTCACCGGCTCGACATTCGAGCGCTCCAGGGCTTGTTGCTGCAAGGTTCCCAGGCCGTTGGTGCCCGGCTGCCCGAAAATGGCCGCCCCCGACGAGAGCGTCTCTTGGTAGAGATTCTCGCCCATCTTGAGCAAGCCTTCGGGGTTCATGAATTTGGCGAGCTGCAATTGCCCGATCTGCGAGAACTGCGTTTGGCCAAATTGCTGGATCGAGACGTTTCCCTCGGCGCTGACGAGGATGCCCTGCGTGTCGATCGGCAACGAGATCTGCGGCTGCACCAGGCGGCCCGTTTGCGCCGAGCCGACCACCAGCAGGCCGTTGGAATTGATGCCGAAGTTGCCGGCCCGCGTGTAAAGGAAATTGTTGGTCGTAGGATCGATGACCTGAAAAAACCCATTGCCATCGATGGCCATGTCGAACGGATTGTTGGTGATCTCGAAAGCGCCCTGATCGAAGATGGTTTGCGTGCCTTGAACTCGCGTGCCCAAGCCGAGCGCGACGCCGGTGGGCGCATAGTTGTTAAAGGCGTCCTGGGCGCCCGGCAGTTTGATCTGCCGGTAGAACATGTCTTCGGTGTTAGCGCGGGCCCGCTTGAAACCGATGCTGTTGACGTTCGCCAGGTTGTTGGCGGTGACGTCGAGCTTCATTTCCATCGCCCGCATGCCCGTGGCGCCGGTCCAGAGTGATTGAATGCTCATGAGGATCCTAGGTCTTCAACACACGGCTCACCAGTTCGCCGAGAATCTGGTCTTGATTGCGTATCATGTTCACGTTGGCCTCGAAGGCCCGCGAGGTTTCGATCATTTCGGTCATTTCGAGCACCGGCTGCACGCCCGATTGTTCCAAGACTCCGGTAGCGACCTTCCGCTGGGTAACGTCGAGCGGCTTGACGGGGGCCAGCGAGGCGAACAGGTTGTCGCCGGTTTTGACCAGGTCGCCCAACGAGTTGGGGCGGGCGATGGCCAGGTAGACCAGGTCGCCACCTTGGGCGATGCCGCCGTCGGGCGTCATATGCCAAGGGCCAAGCTCGGGATTGACGATAATCGGCGCACCGGTGACCGAGAGCACGGGATCGCCGTCTGGCGTGACCAAGCCGCCGGTGGAATTGAATACAAAATTGCCCGAGCGGGTCAAAAAGTCTTGTCCGTTGCGGCGGACCATAAAAAAGCCTTCGCCGTCGATGGCCAGATCGGTGGGCACGCCGGTTTGCTTGAGCGGTCCGGTTGAAAAATCGGTGACGGTGGCCAGGGTCTCGACTCCGCCGCCGATGTCGTTGAGCGTGCCCGCGCCGGGCGGCGCCCCGCCACGCTGGATCTCTTCGGCGAAGCGGGCCTGAAACAGCGCCAGCTCGCGCTTGAAGCCGGGCGTGGAGGCATTCGCCAGGTTATTGGCGATCACCTCCATGCGAGTGCTTTGCGCTTGGGCGCCTTCGGCCGAGATGTACAATCCGTAGGGCATCGTGCCTGCGTATGCGGTTCGCTGCGCCCCCCGGCGTGTGGCGGCACCCTTAAGCAAGCGACGTGCCAAGACGAGCCGCAGCCGCGCCGCGATGAGCGATACGCGGTGCAACGTGTTGCTCGGTCAAAGAGTTGCGCGCGACAGACTGGCTGCCAGGGCGGTGCGGCACTTGGCGGCTAGGCACTATTGGCCCGGCGAGACTTGCCGGGCGACGCGCGGAATTGGCCGATTGGCTCCATGTAACATTCGTCCCGCGATTTCCCGCGCGACCTGGTCAGCGCTCCAATCGGGCCGCGACGAGCTCAAGTGAGACCGGAGAAGTAGTCTCGCGATACGGTTGGATTCGCAGGCCATCGCCACCCGCTCGGCCGGGGTTTTTGCCCGAAAAACTTCGACCATCGCCGGATCGAGCAGTTCGATGCAGCGGGGGCTGATCACATTGCCGGTTGTGTTTGGCCTTGTTTGGCCATTTGCCGCCGAGAACGCGGCTGAGTAAGCTGACGGACGGCACGCAGGATGGCTTTCCAGGCCGTCCCGTTCAAGCAGACGGCCTGGACGCCATCTACGAACGTGAGCGTGATTCATTCAATTGTTGGCTGTTATGCGCGAGTTGCTGCAAAAACTTCTGGAGGCGACGGCCGCCGGCAGGCCGATGGTTTACTGCCGATTGGTCGAGACGCGCGGCTCAACGCCGCAAAAAGCCGGGGCGGGCATGCTGGTGTTCGCCGACGGTTCGCAGGCCGGCACGCTGGGCGGCGGCTGCGTCGAGGCCGAAGTCAAACGCCGCGCGCTGGCCGTGCTGCCCGGCGCCAAGGCCGAAGTGCTCTCGTTTCATCTCGACGGCGATTATGGCTGGGACGACGGGCTGATCTGCGGCGGGCGGATGCGCATTCTGGTGCAGCCGCTCGAAGGTCACACCGATACTACCTACTTTGCCCGCTATGCCGAACTGATCGAAACGGGCGCCGGCTGCCAAGAGGCGGTTGTCTTCGATGGCGAGCAAAGCGGGCTGCCGGCGCCGGCGTGTTACCTGTTCGATCGGCGAGGCCACTTGGCCGCGCGCTGCCTGTCGGCTGATGACGAGTTGCCGCCGCGCATCGTCGAGCAATTGCCCTCGTTGGCCGATCGCCCCAGGCCTGCCGCCGTACGCGGCGTAGCCTATCTGCCTTCGCTGCCGCGCTGCCGGCTGGTGATCGTCGGCGGCGGACACATCGGGCAGGCGGTGGGCAAGCTGGCGGCGGAAGTCGATTTCGAGGTCTGGGCGATTGACGACCGCGCCGAATACGTCAGCCGCGAGCGATTTCCGCGGGCCGAACGGCTGATTTGCGGTCCGATTGGCTCGACGTTGCAAGAGCTGGAAGTTACGCCCGACACCTACGCCATCATCGTCACGCGCGGCCACGGGCATGACGAAGAGGCGCTGTATCACCTGATCGATCGCGGCGCCCGCTATGTGGGCCTGATCGGCAGCCGCCGCAAAATCAAACTCATCTTCGACGATTTAGAAGCCGAGGGTGTTTCGGCCGAAAGCCTGGCTCGGGTGTATGCGCCGTTGGGTATCGATATCGGCTCGCAGACGGTGCCCGAGATCGCCATCAGCATCCTGGCCGAGTTGATCGCGCATCGTAATCGCGGCGAAGTTCCGGGCCGAGCGCGCAGCGATTGCATGGAGCATGGTAGCCCGACGCGTTAGCGAGGGGGCGTCCGCATCCGCCGTGGACGACCTAAGAAAGGTCATCCTGCGATGGCGCTCGCCGCAACCTAAAACCTGGTGGCTGATGCGCAGCTTTGCAATTATTCCCGCCGCCGGACGTAGTCAACGGATGGGGCAGCCGAAGCTTTTGCTGCCTTGGGGCGAGGCGACCATCATCGAGCACGTGTTGACCGTATGGAAGGCCAGCCGCGTGTCGGCGGTGATTGTGACCGTACACCCTGGCGACGACGAGCTGATCGCGCGGTGCCGCGCCGCTGGGGTTGACGTCGCTGTTGTCGATCCGCCGCCGGCCGACATGAAGGCCTCGGTCGCGGCCGGACTGGCGTATGCCGCGGCAAACTACCGCCCCCGACCGAGTGACGTCTGGCTGCTGGCGCCGGCCGACATGCCGCGGTTGAGCGCCCGGCTGATTGATCAGGTGCTGGGGGCGCATGATCCGGCAGATCCGCGCGTGCTGGTTCCGCGAGCTGGCGCTCATCGCGGGCATCCCGTGCTTTTCCCCTGGCCACTGGCGTCGGAGGTCGACAGGCTGGCGGAGGACGCGGGGATCAACGCCCTGGTGGCGGTGGCAGGGCCGAGAGAAATCGATTGTGACGACGTTGCGGCTTTCGCCGATCTCGACACGCCCGACGATTATGAGCGGTTGAAGGGCGGAGGAAGGGAATCATAGCTCCGTATCGTCGGATCGGTTTTGGCGTCCTATTTTTTAGAGCCGGCGAATTGCGTTGAATCGCGTCTTGCCACAGCGGCGCCCGGGGCTCTTGTGGCCGGCGCCGCAATCGAAAAACAACCTGGTAACCGCCCGGCACCAGGCCGGGAGCTACCGAGAAGATCGCATGCTGCGAGTGCCCGTTCACAAGATCGAACCGGGAATGGTGCTGGCCAGGCCCATTCCCTCGCCCAACGACCCGCGCCGCTATTTGCTGCAGCGCGATCGCGAGGTGCCGGTCGATTTGGTTCCGCGGCTGCTCGAACTGGGCGTCTACGAGGTGTGGGTCCGCTGCCGCAGCCTGGAGTTTGTCGAAGGGCTGATCGACGAAGGGCTGAGCGAACAGCAACGCGAGGTCTACGTTCACGTGCGCCGCAATTTCGAGGCGATGCTCAGCGGGCAGGCGGCGGAGCTTGACATCGGCCGCTTTCAGACCGCCATCGGCGACCTGTTTTCGTTTCTCAAAGGTCAGCGCTGCGGCAACGTGATGCTCGAAAAGCTCGACGCTTTCGACAATTACCTGATGTCGCACTCGACGAACGTCTGCTATCTGTCGCTGCTGGTGGGCATGAAGCTCGAGCGATACCTGATCGCCGAGCGCTCGTGGAAGACCGCCCGAGAAGCGAAAGACCTGCAGTTGCTCGGCCTCGGTTCGCTCTTGCACGACGTTGGCAAGATGCGAATTCCGACGGAGATTTTGCACAAGCCGGGTCGGCTGACCGAGCACGAGATGGACGTGATGCGGCAGCACCCGCGGTTGGGGTTCGAGATGCTGCGTGGTCAGGCGCCGCCCGCCGCGGCGCAGGTGGTGTTGAATCATCATCAGCGTTACGACGGCCAGGGATACCCGGAGCGCGTCGACGCGCGAACCGGCGACAAGATGGCCCCGCTGGCCGGCAGGCAGATTCCGGTTTTTGCGCGGATCGCCACCATCGCCGACATGTACGACGCCGCCACCACCAAGCGTTGCTACTGCGACGCCAAACTGCCGGTGCAGGCGCTGTATGAGCTGCGCACGATGTATCAGGGGGCGTTCGATCCGGTGATCGAACGAGCGTTTTACGAAGTCATTCCGCCGTTTCCGATCGGCCAGATCGTCCAACTCAGCGACGGGGCCAAAGCGGTGGTGGTCGATTTCAACGCGCGGCGGCCATTCCGCCCGAAGGTGCAGTGTCTGCGGTCCCCCACGGGCGAGCGCTTCGCCGATCCGTCGCTGCGCGAGATCGACCTGGGGCTTTATCCCGAGGTGGAGATTGCCCGAGTTGGCGAGGTCGAGGTGCAGCCGTTTCAGCGGTTATCGGAAGCGGTCGCCGCGCCGCCCCTGCAGGTTGAAGCGATCGACGACGCCATGCCACTGGAAGTCCACTGATCGTGGCTGGTGGCTCGTAGCTAGTGGCTAGTGGCTAGTGGCTAGTGCCTGGGGCAGAAGCTGGCCGAGTTTGGTGTGCAATGGCATCACGCGGCATCGGCCAGCGATGACCCAGTAGCGGCGACAAAGCGGTGTAGGGTGGGCCGAGCGCAGCGAGTCCCACCGTTTGCCGCATCATCGTTGCCGCGCCGAGTCAACGCCGGATGGTGGGACTCGCTGCGCTCGGCCCACCCTACGGCCTCACCACTCACCACTCACCACTCACCACTCACCACTATCGCAACTCAGTGCCCTGCCGCGGTGTGGCCAAGCGCGGGGCGCGAATCGCCGGCGCCTGAGCCGCCTGTGGAGCTTCTTCGGGCGTCGGGGCTTCGGCATGGACCTCCGGCGTGACTTCGTCGCCGTAGAACAGCGTGGTCTCTTCTTGCGTCAGCTTGGTGCTCACCGATTTGCATTGCAGCTCGACGCGGAAGCGGTGCGTGCCCGACGTCTCGGCCTTGGCGTGTACTTTAAACACCAGCTCTTTGCCCGGCGCCAGCGTGGGAATGGTGTCGAACGAGACGGTGCCGGGCGTGAGGGCAAAGGCCCCGCCATCGACCGTGACCGGCTCGATGCCCTTCGAGAAAAAGGCGACCACGTCGATGCCTTCGGCGGCTTTGTCGCCGCGGTTGCGAATACGGACTTCGTAGAGGGCGTCTTCGCCCACGGCGATGGCGCCCGAGGGATCGGAGACATCGAGCACCAGATCGGCGACGGCCAGCACCTCGGTCAACGCGACGTTCGAGTGCCGCAGGTCGCCATCGGCCAGGGCGGTGGCTTCGATGCGGTTCTCGCCGCCGGCATGCACGATGCACTTGACCGTGAAGATTTGCTCGACGCCCGGCGCCAAGCTGGCCACGCTCCACACCGCGCGGTTGTGCTTGGCGTCGAACTTGCCGTCGTGACTGGCAGCCACATATTCGGCTTTTTCGGGCAACTCCGCAGTGACTTTCACGCGCCGCGCCGGAGCGTCGCCCGGATTACGCAAGTGAACCTGATAGGTGGCGGCGGCGCCGGCATATTGCCGCGCCGGGCCGACGACTTCGATATGCAGGCCCGGCTGCCGGACCGTCACCTCTTCGACGGCCGAGGCTTTCAAGTCGCCGTCGCCGGTGGCCTTGGCCTGAATGTTAAGCTGCCCGCCTTGCCGCGCCGCCAGCTCGATCTCGACCACTTTGCTCTCGCCGGCGCCGACCGTGCCGATGCGATGGCTGGAGACTTCGCCTTCGCCGGGCGACAAAGGCAGCAGATGAACAACCACATTCTCGGCGGCCCCATTGCCAAGGTTGCTCACCGTGAGTCGATATACTTCTTTGCTGCCGGCCAGCACCTGGCTGGGCCCGTCGATGGCCAGCGCCAACTGGGCTTCTTCCACTTCGACGGTGGTCTTAACCACCACCGGAGCGGCGTCGAGCTTCACGTCGAAATCGAACGGCCGATTGTCGCGGGCAGAAATTCGCAATACGCATTCTTCTTCGTTGTCGGGCGCCAAGGTGCGCAGCGTCCATTGCAGGGCGCCTTCGCTGGCCGGCTCGACGGCGCCCGAGGTCGCCTTGGTCGATTGCACCTCAATGGCGGCGGGCAGGCTCACGTGTACGGCCACGTCGCTGGCGGGTTGCTTGCCTTCGTTCATCACCACCACGCGATATTCAGCCACTTCGCCGACGCCCATCCGGCGCGGGCCGCTGCCGCGCACCGTGACCAAGGGCGTACTGCGCGAGAAGAGCATCGTCGGGTCGGGCCGCATCGGGCCAGCGGTTCGCTTTTCCGCGCGGGCCACACGCGGCGCCTCTTCGCCATCGGATTCCAGCGCGGTCGGCTCATCGCTGGTCTCGGTGACGGCTTCATCGCCATCGGCAATCAGCGGCTGCGGTTCGATGGCGAAGTCGCCTTCGGTGGTGTCGGGCAGTTCGGCGGGCGTGGGATCGGCGTCGGTCGCCAGGCTCCGACGGCTGGAATTACTGGACTGAGCAGAGCGGCTCGTCGCCGTCGACCGCCGGGGCTTGGCGGCCTTGGCCGTCGAGGTCGACCAGGTGGAACTCGGCGATTTCGCTTTTCCTTGGGCTTTGACGGCCGACTGCCGCGTCATGCGTGGCTTGCTGGCGCCATCCATGCGGGCGGAACTGGGCGCGCGGGCCGTCTTGGCGGCGGCAGGCGTCGGCTCTTCATCACCCAACAGCGAGCGGCGGACTCGATCGAGCAGCGTCGTGCGATGGGTGTGGTGATTGTGTGTGTGCTGCGCGAGGGCCGCGGTCTGTAAACCGACCAGGACGGCCAGCGTCGTGCATGCGGAAGCCAAAGGAATGCGAGCCATGATCGTGCCGCCTTCGGTGACAGATTACCTGTTTCATCGCGATTTATCGGCCGCGAGGCTTGGCGGGGTTTAGCCGGTAGTTCGGAATCTTGCGATTCTCGGAACTCTGGGCAGCCTGCGGCAGGAGGCCGATGCTCGGGGCAAAGCCTGGATGCCGTGGCGTCCTCGACTGATGCGATGTGCGCGAAGAGCTAAGTGGTAACGCGCACCAGCCAGTCGGCCAGCCGCGGCGAAAGCTGCATCAACGCGAAAACCAGCCGGGCGGAACGTGGATAAATCAATTCGCCCTGCCGTCGCTCGCAGGCGCGCACGATTTGGCGGGCCAGCCAATCGGGCCGCAAGGCCGGCGCCCGCACGCCGGCGCCCGGGCGATAGGCAGAGTCGGGTAAACCGCTCAGGTCGTCGCCGCGGGCCTCACGCTCTGCTTGGCCGCGCGGGCGATCGCGCGCAATCGGCCCCGGACACACCAACAGCACGTGCAGGCCGCTGGGGCCAAGCTCCAGCCGCAGTTGCTGAGAATAGGCCGTCACCGCGAACTTGGTGGCCGGATAGGCCCCCACGTACCGCGCGGCCGATTTGCCGGCCAGCGACCCGATATTCACGACATGTCCGTGGTGCGCGAGTAGGTGCGGCAGGGCGGCCCGCGTCATGCCAACCAGCGCAAAGAAGTTCAACTCCATCAGCTCGCGAAACTCATCGGGCGTGGTTTCGGCCACGGCGCGGCGCATCGAGCGGCCGGCGTTGTTCACCAGCACGTCGAGCCGCCCGTACGCCTCGAGGCAGCGGGCAACCAACCGATCGACATCTTCGGCTCGTGTCATATCAGCCGGCACGTCGAGCACGTCATGCCCGTCGCGGCGCATGGCTTCGGCGGCGGCGCTCAGAGCCGCTTCGCCGCGGGCGGCAATCACGACACGGGCGCCGGCAGCGGCGAACGCCTCGGCGATGGCACGCCCCAGGCCGCTCGAGCCGCCGGTGATCAGCGCTACCTTGTTGTGCCAAAAAGTCATTCGATCGCAATCTGCTGCCACCAATTGCCGGTAGTCCCGGCCCTTGTGGCCGGCTGCTGGGCAAACCTCCGATTTTCAAATCGCTGGGAATTCAGCGCTATCAGGCGTGTGAAGTATAGCAAGCCGCTTTCCGCCGGGCACAAGGCCCGGAGCTACCTCGAGCGGCGCGCTTCTTTGGGTTCCAACGTTCGGAAGTCTTTTACCGTCCAGCGCATCTGCGACGAAGGGCTTAGGATGACGCGCTCATACTCAACCGGAAACCCCAATTCGGCATCGAACCGGGCGCGCAGGATTACGGCACTGCCCGGACTTGCTCCGAACCCGCGGCCAGGATCATCAATGAACCGCAAATCGTGATCGAGTACGTCCAACAGCCCAGCGACCGTCCAATATTGCCAGGTGGCGCGGCGTTTGACCGGCAGCTCGTCGCCTTGCGTCACGGCGGACGGCGCACCGCCGCGGACGGTGACATGGTAGGTGCTCGTCTGGCTGCCGGACACGACGACGTTCATTTGATAGTCTTCAGGCCCGCGCTGCTGCCAGCGTTCATGCGCCGCTTGCAGCGCCTCGGCGGTGAGCGGCGGCAGGGCCTCGCGGCGGGCGCGCATCACGAGGAAAACCATCAGCGCCAGCCCCACCACACCGCCCAGTGCCACGCCGGCCGCCAGCGAGCTCATGCGCAGCCGAGCCGCCGTTGGTCGCGCGGTCGGGCTGTTGTTCAGAGGTGGCGTCGGCGATTCTTCCACTGGTCAGAATGACTCGATAACGATAGAAACTACTCACGAGGGTGGCTGGGTACTCACGAGAGTGGTTGGGGCAGAGCCTAAGCGATGCCCCGGCCAGTTTATTCGCTGGGCGCCGGGGCATCGGCAAGCCTCTCCCCCAGCCACCGGATTGATTCCTCGAACCGAATCAATCCCGTTCTACCGAGCTAAACGGAGCCGAGCAATGACGATGGCCACTTTGAATCCCGATTTTTATCGCGTCCGCACCAAAACCATCGCCACGGTAGGACCCGCTTGCCGGCAAGAACACCAACTGGCCGAGTTGGCCGCCGCCGGCGTCGATGTGTTTCGGCTCAACATGGCCCATGGGCAGATTGAACAGCATCAAGAAACCCTGGCCGCCATCCGCCGCGTCAGCCGCAACGAGGGCCGCCCCATCGGCGTGCTGGCCGATCTGGGCGGGCCCAAAATCCGGCTGGGCGAATTGCAATCGGGACAAGTCGAATGTCGCCAGGAAGCCCGGCTGCGATTCGTGCGCGGCGAAACCGCCTCACACCCCGACGAACTGGTGAGCAACTATGCGCGGCTGATCGACGAGTTGAAGGCCGGCGACCGCGTGATGCTGGCCGATGGCACCGTGGCCCTGATGGTCGAAGAGTGCGGGGCCGACACGGCGGTGTGCCGCGTCACGCAGTCGGGCATTGTGCGCAGCCGGCAAGGCATTAACTTGCCCGGCGTCAAGATCGGCCTGCCCGCCATGACCGAAGAAGACTGCACGCACGCCATTTGGGCAGCCCAGCACGGCGTCGATTTTGTCGGCATGAGCTTCGTGCGCTCGCCCGACGAAGTGCTGGCGCTAAAGGCCGTGCTGCGGGCGCACGGCTCTCGGGCGATGGTTATCGCCAAGATCGAAAAGCCGGAAGCGCTCGACCGGTTAGAGGAGATTGTGGCGGCGTCCGATGGTGTGATGGTGGCCCGCGGCGATCTGGGCGTCGAGATCGACGTGGCCCATATGCCGGTGGCCCAGAAACACATCGTGGCCGTCTGCAACCGCTATCACAAGCCGGTGATCATTGCCACGCAGATGCTCGACAGCATGCAGCACTCGCGGCAGCCCACGCGGGCCGAAGTGACCGACGTGGCCAACGCCATTCTGGACGGCTGCGACGCCTGCATGCTGTCGGGCGAGACGGCGGTGGGCGAGCATCCGCAAGCGGCCGTCGAGATGATGAACCGCATCGCCCTGGCCACCGAGCCCCTTTTGCGAGACCGCCCGCCGCTGCCGTTGTCCGATGTGCGCATCGACGATCTGCACCGCGTGACCGAGGCGGTGGTGTACGGCGTGCAATTCATCGCTTCGCGGCTCGACGCTAAGCTGATTGTGGTCGCCACGCACAGCGGCGCGACGGCCCTGGCCCTGTCGAAGTTGCGCAGCCACGTGCCGATTGTGGCGGTTTCAGATTGCGAAGAGGTCTCGCGGCAGATGTGTTTAAATTGGGGCGTGACGCCTTTGGAGGGCGCGCCCATGCGCGACAGCGACCAACTCATCAAACACATCGAGGCCTGGGGCCAGCGCACCGGCACGCTTGCGCCCGGCGACCATCTGGTGCTGGTCAGTGGCATCGGGCTGGTGGCGCATGGGCATAACATGTTGGTGGTGCATGAAGTGATGAGTGGTGAGTGATGAGTGGTGAATGGTGAGTGAAAAGGCTGTAGGGTGGGCCGAGCGCAGCGAGTCCCACCATCCGGGCTCGCCCACGCTACCGCATCACCTTGCAATTCGGAAGCGCACGACGGAGCCGCTCGGCGCCCGCCTCTGTAATCTCGCTGCGACGCAGATCGAGTTTTTGAAGATGCTTCATCGTGGCAATCGCCGGCGCCGCTACGTCGGAAACACCGGTATCGCGTAGGCTGAGTTCTTCGAGATTCAAGGCGGCCAAAGCGCTCAACCCCCGATCGGTAATCTTGGTTCCGCTGGCATTCAGCCAGCGCAGTCTGGGAAACTTGCCGATGTGCTTGAACCCCTCGTCGGTGACGGCCGCGCCTTCGAGCTGCAGTTCTTGGAGATTGGGCAGCGGCGCGACGCGTGCAAAAATCTTGTCGGTGATATCGCCCCGAGCGAGCAGCAGGTATTTCGTCGACGGTAAATCGCCGACGACCTGCGCCCAATGGTCGTTTTTTGCATTCCCAAAGTACGAAATCCAAACTGGTCGCTGGAAATAATCGTCGCCCAGCAGTTTTCGCAGCCACGCGGGCCCTGCGGGGTGGCCGTTCGTTGACATGGCCCTCGGAGCAGTTTGATTCCAATCGTAAAATACCATTCCGCCAGTCTGAACGATTGCCACGACCGCTTTCTTTTGCTTTGCGACCCGTTTACGACCAGCCCAAGAGCCAGCGAGAGGATTGTCATACCCGCCAACATGCCGCGAACGCTGAACTGCACCCAGCGGCGTTTGGTGGCGATGTTGTTCATGGCAGCTTGACGTTCGGCCTCAAAAACGCTTCCCCGGTACAATGATCCGTTGGGCCATGTTAGCGGATCCGCTTGCGCTGGAACAGCACATCGGCGCTTTGAGGAGTCGCCACGATGGTGGGACTCGCTGCGCTCGGCCGACCCTACATTTCTCGGCCCGCCTTACGCTCCAATCGACCGTCCCATCAAGCCAGCGGCAGCGAACTGCGCCCCCGGCACTCCACCTGGCCTTGCCGAGCGTGTACAATGCTGGCGGGTTTGTTTTGAGGCTTTTTCAGAAAGGACGCGTGTGGCGATTTCGACTATCGACCGGCCCTCGGCGGCCTCGTCGGGACGCTCGCTCGAGCTGGCCAAGGCGGCTGCCCAAACCGCAGCCGATCATCGCGGACGCGACATTGTCATTCTCGACCTGCGCGAGCTGACCTGCGAGTTCGACTTCTTTGTGCTGGCCACCGGCACCAGCCGACGGCAGCTTCACGCCATGAGCGAAGAAATCGACCATAAGCTCGAAGACGACCTGGGCGATCGCCGCCTGGGAATCGAAGGATATCAAGATAGCCGCTGGATTCTGCTCGATTACGGCAATGTGGTGGTGCACCTGCTCGATCCCGAAGCCCGTGCCTTTTACTCCCTGGAAGACCTGTGGTGCGAGGCGAAGCGGATTCCGGTGGAACTGCTCGGCAATGAAAATGGAAATGGCCGGCAATGACAACAGTCCGCGCATCGGGACTTAACACACTGTTGTTAAGCAGAAGGCAACGAAGAAAACGAAGAAGCTCGGAGTTCCCTACAAAGCAAACAATCGATCGCGTCTTCCTTCGTTTTCTTCGTTGCCTTCTGTTTTAAAACGGTCAGGTCTAAAACTGCCGCGCATTGTTCATGAATCTTTTGTCGGCCATCCGGGTGCGGTTTCAGTCGGCGCTGGAGCCGTTGGCAGAGCAAGTTGGCCTGACCGAGGGCGAACTGGCCGAGCTGGTCGACATGGTCCGCCCCAGCCAAGATGCCAAATTCGGCGATTATCAGGCCAACTGCGCCATGCCGTTGGGCAAGCGGTTGGGCAAGTCTCCACGCGAAGTCGCCCAAGAGATCGTCGAGCAGCTTGAATGGGCCGATTTGGGGCCATCGCCCGAAATTGCCGGGCCGGGCTTCATCAATCTGCGGCTCAGTGAGACTTGGCTGGCCGACCAACTGGCGCAGGCAGCCCACGACGAGCGACTGGGCGTGGCGACGGCCGATCCGCAGCGCACCTATGTCGTCGATTACTCGGCGCCGAATGTCGCCAAGCCCATGCACGTGGGGCACATCCGCTCGACGGTCATCGGCGACAGTCTCTATCGCACGTTGACGTTTCTCGGGCACCGGGTGATCGGAGACAATCACCTGGGCGACTGGGGCACGCAGTTCGGCATGATCATTTATGGCTTTCGCCACTTTCGCGACGAGGCCGCGTATCGAAAATCGCCGGTCGATGAGCTGGCCCGGCTTTATCGGCTGGTGCGGCAGTTGCTCGATTATCACGAAGGCCGGGCCAGGCTGACCGAGCTTTTGGCCCAGGTGGTGCGCGACCAAGAGGCGCTTGCCCGGCATGCCGCCGAGGCGGTGGCCGGCGATCCCAAAGGCGAAAAAAAAGCGAACAAGGCGCTCAAGCGGCTGGAAGACGCCTTACAAAAATCGCGGGCCGAGGCCGGCGCGCTGCGCAAGCGGCAAACGGCCATCGAGCAAGACGCCGAACTCTCGTCGCTGGTGGCGGCCCACCCCGACATCGCTCAGGCGGTGCTGGCCGAAACCGCCAGGCTGCACGCCGGCGACGCCGAGAACCTGCGGCTGTGGCGCGAATTCATGCCGGCCTGCCTGGAGGCCATCGACACCATGTATTGTCGGCTGGGCGTGAAATTCGACCATACGCTGGGCGAAAGCTTTTATCACGATCGCTTGGCCGGGGTGGTCGACGACCTGCTGCGCCGCGGCATCGCCCGTGAGAGCGAAGGGGCGATCTGCGTGTTTGTCGAAGACAGCCCGGCGCCGATGATTGTTCGGAAGCGCGACGGCGCCTATCTGTATGCGACCACCGACCTAGCCACCATTCAGTATCGCATGCAGACCTGGTCGCCCGACGCCATTCTGTATGTGGTCGATCATCGGCAAAGCGATCATTTCCGGCTGCTGTTCGCGGTCGCCTGGCAATGGGGTTGTGGCGATGTCGAGTTCCAGCACATTAGCTTCGGCACCGTGTTGGGCGAGGATGGCCGCCCTTTTAAGACGCGGTCGGGCGACACGGTCGGGCTGTCGGGCTTGCTGGATGAAGCGGTGGCCCGGGCCTATCAGGTCGTCTGCTCGCTCGATGACGAAAAGCCGCAGGGCGCCGAGCTGGCTGAAGACGAACGGCGGCGAATTGCGGAGGTGGTCGGACTATCGGCCATTAAATACGCCGATCTCTCGCAAAACCGCACCAGCGACTATGTGTTCAGCTTTGATAAAATGGTGGCGCTGCGGGGCAACACGGCCACCTACATGCAGTATGCGTACACGCGCGTCCGCGGCATCTTCCGCAAGGGCGAGGTGGATGTCGAATCGCTGCGGCGCCGGCGGCCGACGATCTTGCTGAACCAACCCGCGGAACGGGCGCTGGGCCTGGAGTTGCTGCGGTTCTCCGAGGCATTGCAGTTCACGGTCGCCGATTACCGTCCTAACCAATTGACGACCTATTTATTTGATCTCGCCAACCGGTTTTCCACCTTTTTCGAGGAATGCCCGGTGCTGAAAGCTGAGACCGCCGAGCTGCGCGACAGCCGGTTGCAGTTGTGCGATCTCACCGCGCGCACGATCAAGCAGGGACTAGAGTTGCTGGGCATTGAGGTGGTGGAGAGAATGTGAGCAACGGGAGCCCGGGGGAAGGAACCCTGCGGAGGGTATGATAACGATGGGTACTCGAACCGTGTGATAACGGGCTCCGAGGGCATTCTTCTTTTGGGTTTTAGCATGCACGAACGCATTTCCATCGAACAGCGCGTCGCGCTCCTCGAAGAGGAGGTCGCGGAATTAAAGCGAGAACTTGTCGCATCGCGCACCGCGCAAAACAGTTGGCTTGACGAGATGGTCGGCTCAATGAAGGAGTTCCCTGAGTTCAAGGATGTGTTAAAGCTCGGTGCGGAATGGCGTAGAGCGCAAGGATCGCACAACGACCCATAAATTTTATGTTCTTGCTCGATACCGACCATATCGGCGTACTGCAGCTTGGCGAGGGCCAAGAAGCCAAGCGGCTCCGGTCTCGGATGGAAGGTTATGCCCAGCACGACTTTTACTTTCCAATCGTCAGTTTTCACGAGCAAGTCGTGGGTTGGCATACATACGCAAACCGCGCAAGAAAATCCGACGGCCTAGTTCGCGCGTATCGGATGTTCCAAGGTATCTTGACAGACTTTGCAAGACACCAAGTTGCACCGTTCGACGATTTGTCGGCGGCGCAATTTGATGCGTTGCGCCAGCAGCACCTCCGCATCGGGACAATGGATTTGCGAATATCAGCAATCGCGCTAGCGCATCGCTACACCTTGCTCTCTCGAAATGCGGTCGACTTTGCAAAAGTACCAGGTTTCCAGGTTGAAGATTGGACGAGGGCTTAACTACGTCGTAGGTTGGGCCGAGCGAAGCGAGTCCCACCTTTTCATCAGGTGCGATTTGCGATGCCGCAGAATGCATGCGGTTCCAATCTAGAGTAAGGCGAAGGCCCATGGCCGCGTTCTTTACCGACGAGATGCGGCGCAATGCGTATCCGTTGTACGACCAGATCCGCGAGGCGGGCGTGCTGCATGTTCCGCCGCCGTTCAACGCCTGGCTGGTGTTGGGTTATGCGGGCGTCAAGCAGATACGGTTTCGGCGCGAGTGATCGGCGAACGTCCCAATCGTATCGCGTGAGACCGTCGTTTCTGGACGGAAGGCTGATTTTCTGGGGCCGCGGCTGCTGAAAAGTCGTTATAAACGGGCCCTTTCCGACGCATGGTCGGCATAACCCGACCCGCGTTTTTCCCGAGCTTTTCCGCATGCTAGGGTTTTTCGTGGTTGCCTACCAACTTTCCCACCTAGCCGCAAGGAACCCCCTCGCATGCCTACCAAAACCGCTAACAAGTACCTGAGCAAGTCGGAAGTCTTCGCGTCGCTGGCCGAGTCGTCGGACATGACCAAGGCTCAGGTCGCCGGCTTGTTCGCCAACCTGAATACGCTGATCGAGAACAACATCGGCAAAAAGGGACCGGGCGTGTTCGTGTTGCCGGGCCTGGCCAAGATCAAGGTCATCCGCAAGCCCGCCACCAAGGAGCGCAAGGGCACCAACCCTTTCACCGGCGAAGAGACCGTGTTCAAGGCCAAGCCGGCCCGCAACGTGGTGAAGATCCAGCCGCTGAAGGCCGTCAAAGAGATGGTCTGAGCGAGCGGCGATAGCTTCAAGGGAATGATTTCGCACACACGACCGCCCCGCTTCACCGAGCGGGGCGGTTTTGTTTTTTGCCGACCAGGAAACGTCGGCCAGCAAACCTCGCTAACGCGTCGGACTTTCAGGGCCTCGTGAGTTTTCGTTAGCCCTTCCGCCAGCTCGGCTTTTTGGCCCGCGACGAAGGATGCCTCCGCATCTGGCGGAAGGGTTCGACTGTGGGCGACGCCTCGGGCGGGCGGCCGTGATACGGCGCCACCAGCCTTGCCCGCGGACCACGCGTGTCGTCGGGCATGGCCGTCTCGACCTCAAAAAACACGCGATCTCCCTCGGACAGCGGCTCCATGGTCCCGCCCGCAACGGCGTGCGCGCGGAAATAGACATCGGCGCCGCCGTCATCAGGAGCGATAAAGCCGTACCGCTTTTCACGGACCAGAGTGGTAATGATGCCTAAGGGCATGGCGTGCCTTTTGAGGACCGGGAAAGCGATGCGATCGTACCATTCTAGGAAGTGCGACACGCCCGCCTCAAGCGACCCTGGCGAGTTTTTGACAGGCGTCTCACGGGCTTGGCATCCATTATAAGCTAAACTTGCTTGTGGCGGGGACTGCGGCGGAGCTTTCCATACCCGTTTCTTTAGGCCTCGTTATCCCGATGAAACTCGATCGTTGGGCGTTCACCGGTCGCCGTCCACGCCACCCCGCGGCCGGCGACGAGGCAGTCGCGATCGCCATTGAGCGATCGCTCGGCGCGCCGACCGCCGGCGACGAGGCACAACTGGTCGATCTCTCTCGCCGCGGCGCGCGACTTTTGGTAAACGTGCCGCCCGCCGAAAACGAGCCGATCGTTTTTCGCCTCACCGAAAAACACACTGGTATCGACCTGTCCTTGCCCGGCGCGGTACGATGGTTGATGAGGCAAGACGATGGCCGCTGGCTGATTGGTTGCGAGTTCCAAACCGAAGTGCCTTTGGAGACATTGGGTGAGCTGTTCCTTTGCGGAATTCTTTCTGACCGGCCCTCTGAGTAACGGCAGGTGAACCGCTCCGATGGAACGTTCTCAGCACGGTCCCACCCTGCCGCCGACGGCTACGCTGCGCTTGTCGCTGTTGTTCGGCACCATCTACTTCGTGCAGGGCATGAGCGAACCGACCACGGGGCTAATCTCTCAGCCCGATCAGTCGCTGTTGCGCGAATGGGGTGAAAGCCCCGAGCAAATCGCGTCGTTCGTGGCCATCTTGGCGGCGCCCTGGTGCTTGAAGCCGCTGTTCGGCTTTCTCTCCGACTTTTTCCCGCTGGGTCGCTTCCGGCGAAAGAACTACTTGATCGTCACCAGCCTGGTGGCGATGGCCGGGTTTCTGACGCTCGGCTGCTTACCGATGCCGGTGGGCTCCCATAACCGGCTGCTTTCGTGGTTGCTGGTGCCGACGGTGGCCGTCATCTTTGCCGATGTGGTGATCGACGCCCGCATGATCGAGTGTGGCCAGCCGCGCGGCATTACCGGCAAACTGCAATCGGTGCAATGGGCAGCCATCTATGCCGGCACCATTCTGACTGGCGTGCTGGGCGGCATTCTCAGCGAGCGGCAAGAGCAGCGGCTGGGCTACTTTGTCTGCGGCGGACTGATGACGGTCACGTTGGCCACATCGCTCTTCGTGAAAGAAAAGCCCCACGTGCGAAGGCGCGAGGACTGGCGCGCGGCCATCGACGCGCTGGGCCGCGCGGCCCGCACGCCCGCGGTCTATAGCGTGGGGGCCTTGCTCTTTCTGTGGCACTTCAACCCTTGTTGCCAGGCCGTGCTCTATCTGCACATGACCGACGCGCTGGGCTTCAGCGAAGAGTTCTACGGGCAAACCATGTCGCTGATGGCCATCGGCTCGCTGGCGGCCTGTGTGGCGTATGGGTTTTACTGCCGCCGCGTGCCGATGCAGCGGTTGATTTACCTGGCGGCGGGTTTTGGCGTCGCCAGCACCTGGGCTTATTGGCACATGACTGACCGCACGTCGGCCATGGTCGTCAGCGTGCTGGTGGGTTTCACCTATATGACCGCCAGCATGGTGATGGTCGATCTGGCGGCACGGGCCTGCCCGATCGACGCGGCGGGCACGCTCTTCGCGCTGTTCATGGCGTTGTGCAACATCAGCTCGGCGGCCACCACCTGGCTGGGCGGCGTGGTCTACCAGGCGGGCTTGGCCCATCGGGACGCCGACTTCGCGTTTCAGGTGGTGGTGGCGCTGGGCGGAGCGCTGTCGGCCAGTTCGTGTTTGCTGATTCGCTTTTTGCCCAGTCATCTTTTGGGCAGTCAAGAAGCGGCCGCCTCGGCAGCGGCGCCGGTGATGGTATTGCCCGACATGCCGGTCGCCATCGAGCCTAGCCAATCGGCGGTGTAGGTCGGCCGCGCGGTTTGGCGCCCCTGACTCAAGGTAGGTCCCGGCCTTGTGCCGGGCAGTTGCGGCGCCAATCGCACGGTTTAACCCGGCGACCGGCCACAAGGGCCGGGACTACCGTTTCACGCCAGACTTCCGGGCGGCCAGGCTCGGATCAGCCGCCAGTGGCAACGTCACGGGTCGGCCCGTCTCGGCGGCCTTGTAAATGCCCAGAATAATCTCGACGCTGCGGCGGCCTTCGCGGCCATCGACAGCGGGCAACCGGTTTTTTTTGATCGACTCGGCAAAATCGCGGAATTGCCGAGCATGCCCGTGATGGCCGATCGCCGCTGGATCGCTCGCTCCGCCGCCGGTGCTTTTGCTTTGGGCCATCAACTTCACAACGGTCGTATCGCGACGGTCTCCCCTGACGAAATCCCACTTGATCAGGTCTTCTTCTTCCATGGCGGCCGATCCTTCGGAGCCGTGAATTTCAATCCGCTTCAGGTAGCCGGGATAGGCGGCGGTGCTGGCCTCGATCACGCCCAGCGCGCCGCTGGCAAACCGCAGCGTGGCCACGGCGGTATCTTCCACCGCGATCCGCTCGTGGGCCAGCGTGGCGGTTTGCGAGCGGATTTCGACCACTGGTCCCATCAGCCAGGTGAGCAGATCGACGCTATGGATCGCCTGGTTCATCAGTGCGCCGCCGCCGTCGAGTTCCCAGGTGCCGCGCCACGCGCCGCTGTCGTAATAGGCCTGCGAACGAAACCACTTTACATAGGCGTCGCCCAACGTCAGCTTGCCAAAGCGGCCCGCCTCGACGGCCCGCTTTAGCTCCTGGCTGGAATCGTGAAACCGCGAGGGAAAGATCGTGCCGAGCTTCACGCCCGCGTCGTCGCAGGCCCGGATGATGCGGTCGCACCGCTTGAGCGTGATCTCCAAAGGCTTTTCGACAATCACATGCTTGCCTGCCCGAGCCGCGGCCACCGCCGGCTCCAGATGCGCCCCGCTGGGCGTGCCGATGGTCACCACATTGACCTTGGGATCGGCCAGCATCTCTTCCAGCCGGTGATAAGCCCGGCAGCCGGTGGCGGCGGCCAGCCGATCGGCCGAGGCGGGCATCGTGTCGAAACAAGCGATCAGCCGGGCGCCGCGCACGTCGCCGATGGCCTTGGCGTGAAAGTTGGCGATCATGCCGCAGCCGACAATTCCGAATCCGAGCATGGCGTGTGGTCTGTAAGTTGAAGGTAGTCCCGGCCCTTGTAGCCGGCGTGTCTGGCAGTCCCGGCCCTCGTGGCCGGCTGAATCCAAGCGGCGATTATATACTGCACGCGGGCGGCAATGAGGCATGAAGTATAGTTTCGGCCACCATCGCGGCCAACTGGCAATGCCACCACGCCTAGGGGGGAAGCATCCGTGGCAATCGTGTGATCGGTGGTTCTCCAAGATTCTTTGCCATAGCCGCTTGACAGGGCCGCCGAACCGTCTACTATAAAACCAGAACTAACAAACCAAACAATCAGCGAGGCCCCGCATGGCACGACCGCCCGCCAAAGAACTCACGGAACGAGAACTCGAAATCATGCAGGTCTTCTGGAAACGCGGCCCGCTGGCGGTGGCCGACGTCCAGGCGGACCTCAAGGAAGCCGGCCTCGACCGGGCCTACACCACCG
The DNA here is from genome assembly GCA_025927475.1 of Pirellulales bacterium. Classification (GTDB taxonomy): domain Bacteria; phylum Planctomycetota; class Planctomycetia; order Pirellulales; family JAICIG01; genus JAICLL01. Next base: position 4,234 of record JAICLL010000060.1, on the reverse strand, counting down.
TCGCCACGCTGGTCCGCATCCTGGCCGACAAAGGATTCTTGGAGCAAGTCAACCAGGAGCGGCCGTTCATCTTTCGCCCGGCACGCAGCTATGAAGACGTGTCGGGCAAGCTGCTCACCGACCTGGTCGAGCGCGTCTTCCAAGGCTCGCGCGAGAAGCTGCTGGTGCGGCTGTTGGACCAAAAGAGGCTTTCGGCCAAGGAACGAGCGGCGTTGGAACAAGTGCTCAAAGGTCATAGCAAGCCGGAGACGAAGCCATGAACACACTCGGAATTTCACTGTTGTGGTGCGTGCTACAAGCCACGCTGTTTACGTCGCTTGGGCTGGTGGTTTATCTCGCGCTGCGGCGGCGCAGCCCCGCCGCGGCCGCCACCGCGGTGGCCAGCACGCTGGTGGTGCTGGCCGTGGTTTCGGCCCTGGCGTTCTCGCCCTGGCCGCGGTGGTATACCTTCGGCCGTGAAATGCCGGCCACAAGGGCCGGGGCTACCTGGCCGGACGGTTCCAACGTCAGCGCCGACCGCAACGCGCCGGCCACAAGGACCGGGCCTACCGGCGGCGATGCCAACCAACCGGCCACAAGGGCCGGGGCTACCGGACGCGTCCACCCGTGGCAATTCTTTTGGGACGAATTGCAGCGGACGCCCGTCATCGACGGCAACGAGACGGCCGCGTGGCGCTGGCCGGGCATTGTCGCCACGCTGTTTTTGTGCGGCGTCTGCCTGGCACTGGGACGCATCGTGCTGGGCTTGCTGGCCGTGCATCGTTACCGAGCGGGCATGACTCAGGTCAATGATCCGAAATTGCTCGCGCAGGCCGCGGCAATCTCGCGGCAGATGGATTGCCGGAGTCCGGTCGAATTGCGGCAGTCGGCATCACTGCACACGCCCGCCACCATTGGCTGGCGGCGGCCAATCGTCATTTTGCCGGCTGACTGGCCCGCCTGGACCGCTACCGAGAGGCAGGTGGTGCTGGCCCACGAGATCGCCCACATCGCGCGAGGCGATTATGCCGCCTGGTTACTCGCGCAACTGAGCGTGGCACTTCACTTCTATCATCCGCTGGTGCATTGGCTCGCTCGGCGGCTGCGTTTGGAACAAGAGCTGGCTGCCGACGCCTGGGCCGCGTCGATGGCCGGCTCGCGGGAAAATTATCTGATGACTCTGGCCCAAATGGCGTTGCGCCAGGACGATCACGCAATCGCCTGGGCCGCACGGGGCTTTCTTCCCACTCGGGGCGCCTTTTTGAGGAGAATCGAAATGTTACGCGAAAACAAACCGTTGCAAACTGCTCCGCTCTCGCGCCGCCGTGCCGCGGTGTTGATGGCCGTGGTCGCCTTGGCAGGCTTGGCCATCGCCGGCGTGCGCGCACCGGGCGCAGGCACAGCCGTGGCGCAAGCCGCACCGCCTGCCAAAGCCACTACCGCGGAGAGAGCTGCGGCCGCCGCCGATCGCAACCAATCGTTCGATTTGAGCTATGTGCCCAGCCGCGCCGTGGCGGTGCTGGCGGTGCGCCCGGCGGAGATTCTTACTCAGCCGGGCATGCAATCGCTGGCCAAACTGCTCAATGAAGGTACCGGCCTGGAGGAAAGCACCGGCCTGATGGCCGAAAAAGTCGCCGAGGCCGAACTGGTCATCACCCGGCTGCCGAAACCCGATTCCGGGCGGCAAGAGAGACTCATGGATTCCGCCCTCACCATCCTTCGCTATACGGAAGCCATCGACTGGAAAAACAAAGTTGGCGCAAACCTGGTCGGGAAGCCTGTCGAGGCCACCGTCGCCGGCAAGACCTATTATCACTCAGACCACGGCGACGCGGCCATTCGCCCAGCCTTTTACGCGCCGGACGACAGGACGATCGTCTTCGGACCGGAGATTGACGTCCAGCGCGCGATCTTGTCGGCCGGAAAAAGCAGGCCGGATTGGGCGGATCGTTGGGAAAACACGGCCACGGGGCAAGCAGCGGCGATGGTCGACCTGATGGCGGTCAACCGTATTGGTGAATTGCGACGTGCTCCGCCGGCAGGCCCCCTGTTTGCACCCCTTTGGGAACAGGGCCAGCGGCTGTTCGTCTCGGCCCAGCTCGGAAATAAGTTGAACGTCGGCGCGCAGATCGACTGCGCCAACGAGCAAGACGCCAAACGGGTGCAGGAGACGATTCAAGCCGCCTTGACGCTGGCACGCAACGGGCTGGACGACGCAGACCGCCAATTGGCCCGCGGCCCGGCCAATCAAGCGGCGGCAGCCCTCATGTTGATCGACCTGGCCGAGGACGTACTCAAACATGGTAAGCTGCAAACCGACGGCGCGACGGTCGAGTATGTGACCCAAGCCGATCTGGCCGCCGAGTCGTTCATCGTGGCGGTGGCGCCGGCGGTCATGGCCGCCCGTGCGTCAGCAAGCCGCGCGCAGTCGACAAACAACATGAAGCATATCATGTTGGCAGTGCACAACTACATCGACGTGAACAAACATTTTCCGCCGCCCATGGTGATGGGCCCGGATGGCAAGACGCCGCATAGCTGGCGGATCGAAATCTTGCCGTATCTCGAGCAAGAGCCGCTCTATCGGCAATACAAGATGGACGAACCGTGGGACAGCGAGAATAACAAGAAGGTTCTCGAACAGATGCCGGCTGTGCTGCGCGACCCCCAGGCTGATCCGAACAGTAAAGAAACCTCGTACTTCGCCCTGGTTGGCTCCACGACCCTCTTCGGTGCTCAAGACTCAAAAGGCACTACGTTCGCCGATATCAAAGATGGCACGTCGAATACGATCGCAATCGTGGAGGCGAAGCGATCGGTTCCCTGGACCAAGCCGGAAGACATCGAATACGACGCCGACAAGCCGCTGCCCAAGCTCGGCGGCTGGCGCCCCGGCGGCTTCATCGCGGGATTTGGCGACGGCTCGGTGCACTTTTTACAAGACGGTATTCACGAGAAGATGATACGAGCATTGATCACCCGCGCCGGCGGCGAGCTGATCAACCTCGAATCAGCGCCGTGATTCATCGGATGCCCAAAGCGTGCGCTGGCGGTGGCTCCGCGTAGGACATGTCACGAAGGCCATTCCACGAGCCATTGGCCAGCTTACTGTCGCGCGTGCCCGGCGGCATATGGTCCAACCGCCGGCGGCGGCGGTCGCATGTTGATGGCGTAATCAACGAACCCAACCGCCCGCCAAAACGCCAAGGCCGGCTGATTGCCGGCAAGCACTTCCAGCCTGACCTGCGTGCCCGCCGGCCAAATCTCACGCCGGAGTTGCTCGATGGCTTTCCGCCCGAGTCCCTGCCGCCGTCGGCCGCGCTCGATGTAAAACTGCCGCAGGTAGATACCGTGTTCGTCCGGGCGGAAGAGCTTAACCGACCGGTTCTTCGGCGTCGATAAAGAGGACGGCCTGATACTCGCCCGCCAGCCAGCCGCGCATCCGCTGTTCGAGCGCCGAGGAGGCAAGCTTAAGATGATGGGCCTCATCTTCCAGGAGCCGGCCGTTCATCGCCGCGAGCAAAGGAACCTCGGAAGTGGTGGCGCGGCGCAGGTGCATCGTCAGCTAGTCCACGCGGTGTGCCCGCGCCTCCCGGCGCGATACACATTCCAGAACCATGCAAGCTGCAGTTCCACCGAAAGCTCCCAGAAAGGTACCGAAGAGAACGACGAACATCCCAAATCGCTTAAGCAGCAGCATAAGAACGACCGGTTGGTCGCTTATTCGACCGACTGCATCGGAAGCCAGCGGTGGCCCGACCGCCAAACCCATGAAGACCAGACCGAAACCCGCGCCTACGACAGCACCGCGGACGATTAAGTGTCTCGGCCCGCCCTCGCAAGGCCGCTGCCGTGGCATTGCCCGCCACGTGAAGATCCCGGCATACGCTGCCGCGCACGCGAATGTATTGAACAACGTTGTGAAATCCGACCCGTAGGTGAAATACTGCCGGCGAATCAGATTCGCTGACAGAAACAGAGGACTCAAGAGCAAAGGCACTAGCAATAGCGCCGTCAAGCTCCATTGACGAGTATTTCCCGCCATCGCCATCAGCCCTTCGCGATCAGCGCGTCCAGCTCTTGTTTCAACCGCGGCAAAATGGCGTCGTAGGGAAACGCCCCCAGCTCTTCACTGCGGCGCTTCAGGTTCACAAAGTTTGGCCCGCACCACAGGCCAAGGTCGGCGTCGTCGGTCTCGCCGGGACCGTTCACCCGGCAGCCCATCACCGCGATCGTGATGGCATGCTCCTTGGCA
>JAICLL010000188.1 GCA_025927475.1 Pirellulales bacterium | reverse complement strand
TGCGTTTCTTCCGGTTACGCTTGCGCTTTGCGCCGGCCCGGCGTTGCTGTCGCTGCTCTTCAGCACGCATCGAGTAAGGCTCGTCCACCTTCACGGTCCGCGAGCCACCCGCTTTTCGCTCCAGATCCTCAATGCGCCGCCTCGCCTGATCAAGCTGCTTCTGCAAGGTCACGATGATATCGACCAGTTGATCGACCGGGATGCGCCCCTGGCGCACATCCTCCTTGAGTTGCTCGGCATCCATGCCCTTTTCATAATCGATCGCGTAAAATCACACAGCGCCACTTTTCCTCAGCATAGTATGGACAGCTACCAATCATGCTGGACACACCGCTTACCGAGGCCGAACGATTTCCGCTGTTGACCGACCGTGGGCGGGCGATGCTGCGCCGCTTACAGCAACACCTTTATGCTCCTCGATGGACCTATCAATGTGGCGAACGACTGACTGCCGCTGGGCTGGCCGATGTGCGGCAATTTGCCGAGCGGCAGCGGTCGGAAAGGCGCGGCTGGAAGCACGGGGAGCCGCCTGACTGGGTTGCTGAATTTGTCGAGCGTTGCCGTCGTGAGGTGTCCTTCTATCGAAAACGCCTGGCTGGCGATGCCCTGCCGACGTGCAACCGCGGCGATTTGCGCCGCGAGCCATGGGAGTTCGTGCCCGATTGGGCCGATTTGTCAGAGCTAATCGTTTATAAAACTTCCGGCACGAGTGGCAACCTGCTTCAACTGCCCGCCCACCCCGTGGCGCCGGCCCGCTACCTGCCGCTGTTCGAGTCGGCGCTGGCGGCGCACGGCGTGGCGTTGACCGGGGGAGAGCGCGTTTCGCTGGTCCAAGTCGCCGCCCAAATCAGCACATATACGTTTGCCTCGATCAGCTCGTATCTCGATGGGGCCGGTTTTGCGAAGATCAACCTTCATCCCGCCGATTGGACTGACGGCGACGATCGTCAGCGGTTTTTCGACGATTGCTCGCCCGAATTGGTAACCGGCGATCCGTTTGCGCTGGAGCAGCTTGAGGCGCTTCCGCTGGTCGCCCGGCCTCGCGCGATTCTTTCGTCGGCCACGCTGCTGTTGCCCGCCCTGCGCGACCGTTTGCGGCGGCATTTTGCGTGTCCGGTGATCGATGTTTACTCGATGAACGAAACCGGGCCGATCGCGTTTGCCCACGCCGACTACCCTGCCGACGAGCATGAGGTCCTGCCGCACAACCTGTTTGTGGAGATTCTTGATGAAATGGGCAAACCGGTGCCGCCGGGGGATCGCGGAGAGATCGTGGTCACCGGCGGGGTGAATCCGTATCTGCCGCTGGTACGCTATCGAACGGGCGATTTCGGGGCGATGTCGTGCGACCACGGGATGCCGCGGCTCGTCGGCATCGAGCGGCGGCGGCCCGTTGTTTTTCATACGGTGGATGGCGGCGAGGTTCCCAGCATCAGTGTCACCGTGGCGTTGTTTCAAGTTCCACTGCCGTTCTTTTCGCTGCACCAGGCGAAGGACGGCGGCTTGACGTTCCGCACTCGTTGCGATGCGGGGACAGAGGAGGCGGCGCGCGGCGCCCTATCGAGGGCTTTCGGACGAACGCCGTTGCGCTTCGAGCGCGTTCCCTTCGAGGTCGCGTGGCGCGGGAAGTCGATTCAATACCAGTGCGATCTGGAGTGAACTCCATGACCACGATCGCCGCGCAAACTACCTGGGAAAACTGCCGCTATCTGACGTGCAGCGTGTTGCCAGTGCGAGTGGCCTGCGACTGCCACTGCCCGTTTTGTTTCTCGAAATCGTCAATCAGCGCCCTGCAGCACGATGGCGGTGACCGGAACCGGCTCGATCTCGAACGTTATTTTCAGTTTGCGGCCAGCCGCGGAGCTTCGCGCCTGGTGATTACCGGCGGCGGCGAACCATTGCTGCGCGCCGAGGCGGTGATCGATATCATTTGTCGCGGCAAACTCTTCTTTGACGAGATCGCCTGCTTCACCAACGGCAGCCGCTTGACGAGCGAACTGGCGCGGAACTTTGCCGAGGCCAGACTCTCGTATCTCTGCTTTTCGCGGCATCACTTCGATGACCGAAGGAATCGTAACCTCATGGGCAAAGCGGCCCCCGCGCTCGATCGTTTCTTCACCGCATGCGCAGGCCTAACCGTGCGCGCCACCTGCGTGATGGCGGACGGCCACATCGACAGCCAGCGACTGGTGTGGCGATACATCGAACGTCTCGCGCGCTTCGGCGTGCGGCAATTCACGTTCAAGCATACCTATGTCGCTTACGAACGGTCTGTATTCGCGGGCACCGACGAAGACCGCTGGGCAGCCGACCATCGCATATCGTTCGACCCTTTTGCCGGGCAAGGCGAGATTATCGGCAAGTTGCCGTGGGGACCGGTCATCCGACGCATTGGCGAATTGCAGGTTTGCTACTACCATGAGCCAACACCAGCCTGGGAACAGGAGCATCAATTATGTCGATCGGTCAATCTACTCTCGGACGGGACGGTTTATGCCTCGCTGGAAGATCGGTCGAGCCAATTGTTTCGGCTGAGCAGCTCTTGGCTGTAGTTGAACGGCGAACAGATTGAGAACTTTCGCCCCTTGCTGCCAATGGGCTATGCGTCGGTTGCCACGGCATATGCTCGGGCAGCGGCTGAACTCACTGCCAGACAGTTAAGCGAGCATTACACAACCGGGCTGGCCTGGTTCCACGACGAGTTCGTATCCCAATTAAAACGGCGATTAAGCGAACTGACGCGCAGCGAATGGTCTGTCGCAGATCTCGATGACTTTGTGGCCGTCGCGGCCGGCAGCGATGTCGACCTGATCAGTCACCTGATCGAAGCAGTCGCCGCGCGCGAGCCGGTCGCACTGTTTCCGGGCGACTGGTACGGATTCTACGTCGGATCGACACACCGAGATCAGATTACTTGGCGCGCTGACGCCACCGGGCGCCTGGCGTGCCTTTGCGTTCCCTCGGTTCGAAACGGCCATCTGACGGTCGGAATGGTTGATTTTCTCGATACGTCCGCGGCCTGCCTGCTGAACCTCAACCTCTTTCCGACGCTGGCTGCCAACGAACGCGTTGCCGCCGCGCGGTGCCTGCGCCCCATGCTGGACAAATTCATTCTATCGATCAGCTTCAGTCGGGGCTTTGGAATGACTGCCTCGCAACTGGGGTGTTTCTGGTGCATCGCGATCATCCCTACTTTTGCCGATTTCAAGAGCAATGGTCTTGGTTCAGTTATTTCTTCAACGCCTTGGCGGCCCGCACTTTTCTCCGCTTGGACTTCGACGATCTGCAATCGATTGACGACGCTCGCCGCGCATGGGTGGTCGAGTGGTTGAAAGCGCGCTCCTTGCCAATCGTTTCGACGGGCAGTTATTACGTGAAGTCATTCCGGCTTCGCGAGCCGGCGCCGGCCCGGCTTAGCCCACTCAGCCGCGACGGTCTCGTGCGCCTTTGCTTCCGCCCGCCGCAGGCCGCTTTCAAATGATGCTCACGGCAAGGGCGGCTATGGCCGCCATGGGCTCCTCGCGTAACGGCTGCCGGTCGCGGTAGATCGTTCGAGCGCGTCATCATCTTCATCGCCCTCGCCAGTGGAGTTGAGCATTCGGGCCATTTGCGAACGAACGAGAATCAGTCGCATCGTACCTGAATCGGTTCAGGCCGACTCGTGTTGGGCCATCATTGCCGATGAGCCGCCGTCCCGCTACGCTAGAGTGGGAACAATGTCAGTGACGCCATGAGATGCCTATGAAAACGATCGCCACGATCGCTCTTGTACTGTCGATTGTCCTCGGCCACGCGGTTGCTTCGCCCGGGGCGGATGCGGCCCAGGGTGGCAAGGCGCTGTTGATCGGCAAGCAGCCGGATCATCCGTATGGCAGCCACATGTACCTGCACACCTGCCGCATGCTGGCCGAGTGCCTGAAGCTCAATGGTATGGAGGCCCGCATCTCCGAGGGCTGGCCGAAAGAGGAAGCCGAGCTGCGCGACGTGAAAACGATCGTGGTCTATGCCAGCCCGGGGGCCGAACTGCTGCTCGACGCGGCGCACCGCGATGAAGTCGATCGCGTCATGAAGCAGGGCGTTGGCCTGGTCACCATCCATTGGGCCTCGGCGGTCAAGCAGGCCGATTTTGAGCGCCTCGGCGAGCGGTGGATGAGTTACTTGGGCGGCACATGGATCAGCAACGTCGGGCTGAGCATCGACGACGCCGAGTTGCGGCAGCTTGCCCCCAAACACCCGATCTGCCGCGGTTGGTCGAACTACCAACTGCACGACGAATATTACCTTCACCCGACGCTCTCAAAAGACGCCCAGCCGCTGTTGCGGGTGACGACCAAGGGCGAAGAGGTCGTGGTGGGTTGGGCCTACGAGCGGCCCGGCGGCGGGCGGTCGTACGGTACGACGCTGGGCCACTTTTACAGCAACTTCGAGCGCGAGCCGTTCCGCCGCACGATCGTGAATGCCATTCTTTGGACCGCCCACCGCGAGGTGCCCGAAGCCGGGGCGCGGGTGGATGTCAGCGACGACATTTTGAAGCTGCCGCCGGAGAGGGATAGTCAATGAAACCCCCGGCGAGATCCGCGACGCTCCTTAACCGGGCTTTGTAGCAAGGCGGCGCGTGCGACGATGCGGCCGTGCGTTTTTTTAAGGTATTTCCGGGCAAATGAACGGTGGCCGGGCCAGGGGGTCGCCCGTTTAAGCCGTTTGATCGAGGCGCGCCCGGCGGTATATATACTATTGGTCACGATCCCTTGGGAACCGTTGCATGATCACATCGCTAGACGAACTTAAAGTAGCTGCTTCGAGTCTTCCCCTCCCTGAGCGGGCTGAATTGGCTCACTTTCTGCTTCGGACATTTGAACCTGTTGAGTCGGGCGCCGCTGAAGCCTGGCTGGCTGTTGCAACACAAAGAATGGACGACGTCTATGCTGGGAAGGTAATCGGACTTCCGGCAGAGCAGGTGATGGAAGATCTCCGGAGGCAGCCAGATTGAAGCCGCTTGTCTTTCACCCGGACGCAGTTCAGGATGCGCGTGAGGCAATTGACTACTACGAAAGTAAGCGGAGTGGGCTCGGGAACGACTTTCGCTCAGAGTTAGACGCGGCGCTTTCTCGCATCCGGCAGAATCCGCAGCGCTTTGCAGTTGCGGATGCCGGCATCCGCATCTGCTTGCTCCACCGTTTTCCATTCTCCGTATATTTTGAAGAATTATCGGATCAGGTTTGGGTAGCTGCCGTTGGGCACCAAAGCCGGCGCCCCGGCTATTGGATGTACCGTCGGCGAGAGTGAGTCTGTACTTGGGCGCGAACCGCGGCGGTTGTTCCGTTGTCAGAGCAATTGGGCGACAACCTGCCAGCACGATCTTTCCATGAGAACCGCGCGATATCGTTTCAGACAACCTGCCGACACCTGGGAACAGGAAGACTTCCTAGAATTGGCCGGCAAGGCCTCCCAGCGTCGCGGCGGCGATGCGCCCAGCCGCAAAACGCTGCAGCTTTGCCGCCAGGTCGCCGATACGCTGAACTACGTGTTGAGCGGCGATTGCGGCGACGAACTGTTGCAGAACCTGCAAGTTGCCAGCGTCGTGCCGGCGCCAAACGCATCGCAGTTGCTGGTGACCGTTTATCCGGTGGCAGCCTCCGGCGCGGCGTTCGATGCCACCGAGGTACAGGGACGTCTGCTGAGTATTGCCGGCCGGCTTCGCTCCGAAGTGGCTTCGTCAATCACGCGCAAGAAAGCGCCGAATCTGCTGTTTCAGGTCGTGCAGCTCGTTTGAGTCACAGCGCGACAGTCGTTTAACCTGCACGAATTGCCGCGATGAACGAAGCGACCGCCGCCAAAATCCTCAGCCAGACCGACCGCGAGCTTTGGCTGGTCACGGCCACCGATGGCGCGCGCCGGGGCGGGCTGATTGCCACCTTCGTCTGCCACGCCTCGCTGGTCGAGTCGCTGCCGCGGATGCTCATCGCCGTCGCCCGGCACCATCACACCTGGGAGCTGATCGAAAAAAGCGGCGCCTTCGGACTGCACTTGATCGGCCAAGAACACGTCGAGCTGGTGTGGCGGTTCGGGCTGGAATCGGGCCGCGGCACTGACAAGCTCGCGGGCTTGTCGTTTGAAATGGGCGCCACGGGCACTCCGCTCTTGACCGACGTTCTGGCCTGGCTCGATTGCCGGGTCGAGGCAGGCTTCGATATGGGCGACCGCACGATCTATTTGGCCGAAGTCGTCGATGCGCGGCAGATGCGCAATCAGCCTCCTTTGACCATGAGTCGGCTCTTACAAATCGCTCCCCCCGAACGACTCGAAGCCTTATCGCGGCTGCGGCAGCACGATAGCGCGCTTGATGCCACGGCCATCTTGGCCTGGCGAGAGCATATCGCCGACACCAGGCGATGAGACTGCGTTCTTGCATACAAATCAACGACTCCGCCCGATTCAGCCGACTTCGTAAGGCGAACGCTGCGGGCGGCTGAGCATTTCGTCGGCCTGGTTGTCGCCGACAAAACGCTCACGGGCGGCGTCCCAGGTCAGCTTGCGGCCCAAACGCAGCGACAGGTTTGCCAGGTGGCAGGCGCTCACCGAGCGATGCTGGCTCACCACGTCCGAGATCGGCTGACGGCGGGTTTTGATGCAGTCGAAAAAGTTACCCATGTGGTCGTTGCTCACGTAGAGCCTGGTGGCGTCGGCGGGCAAGGGATTCTCCGCCAATTCTTCGACCGGCTTGCCGGTGATTTTGCCGCGATTGACATAGAGCCGCCCTCCGTCGCCCTCGAACAGCACGCCCTCGCCGCCCAGCACCACTTCGACCGTCACCTCGCCAGGATAGACAAATTGCACGGTAAACTCGCCAGGCGTGTTAAACGAGTTGGTGTGTTGCGCTTCGTCGATCCGCTTTCGCTCAGCCGAGTCCATTTTGCCTTCGATGGTCATCGGTCCCGACCGTTCGACGCCCATCGCCCAGTGCGCGATGTCCATGTGATGCGCTCCCCAGTCGGTCATGATGCCGCCCGAATACTCGTACCACCAACGAAAATCGTGATGGCAACGTTCGCTGGAATAATCGTGGGCCGCCGCCTGCCCTTGCCACAAATCCCAGTTCAGGTTTTCCGGCGCAGGCTTGGTTTCAAACGGTCCGCCGACTTTGGTCGACCGCGGCAACGAGACGGTTACTTTTTGCAGTTTGCCCAATCGACCATTGCGCACCAGCTCGCAAGCCTGGCGGAAGCGCGCGTTGCTGCGCTGCTGCGTGCCAACCTGAAACACGCGGCCCGTTTCTTGCACCGCTTTGACGAGCAATTGCCCCTCGGCGATGGTCAGCGTCAGCGGCTTTTCGCAGTAAACGTCTTTGCCCGCTCGAAGGGCCGCCAGCGCGACGGCCGTATGCCAATGATCGGGCGTACCAATCGTCACGGCCTCGATGTCTTTGCGGTCGAGCAGCTTGCGGTAGTCTCCATAGATTTCGGCTTTGCCGCCAAACTTCTCGCGGGCGCGCTCGGCATGCTGGCGATCGACGTCGCACACCGCGACGATGTCGCCGAATTTTCGGGCACGATCGGCGATCGACGTTCCCTGGCCTCCCAGCCCGATGGCGCCTAACAGCGGGCGATCGTTCTTCGCGTCTTCGGCGCGCGAGTGGCTGGTGAAGCAATCGGCCGCGGCCAGGCCCGCGCACAGGCCGCCCGTGGTCTTGAGAAAACGTCGCCGGGTTGAGCGTAGGTTGTTCATGGATTGATCCTTACTAGGGGAGTTTTTTGAACAGAAGGCAACGAAGGAAACGAAGAAAGTCAAAATGCAAAAGTCTGAACCGGGGAGTGAAACCGGCCAATGGTGGGACTCGCTGCGCTCGGCCCACCCTACGGGCTGGTCCACATGATGCCGTCGAACCAGCCGGGGCGGCCGGTCCACATGCCGATTTTGATTGTCAAAACCAATCAGATCTGATCTCACTCCTTCGTTCTCTTCGTTACCTTCTGTTCAATCCTGTCTTCGTCATTAGTAGCCGGCGGCGCAGCCATCTTTGCGGGGATCGCTGGCGCCGTGCAGGACGCCCTGCTGCCAGTCGATCCAGATGCCCTGATAGCCGCCATAGCCGCTGCGTGCCCGCATCACATGGTGCCCCTTGCTCCGCAACGCTTCGATGGCTTCATCGCTGATTCCCGACTCGACAAACACGGTGCCGCCGCCGGCTTCGGCGGGCAAGCCCGTGGGCGTCGCGCTGCCCGAATGGCGCACGCGAGCGGCATCGCCGGCGGCCTGCACATTGAGTTTGAAGTCGATCAGATTGACCAGCACCTGCACGTGGCCTTGCGGCTGCATGTCGCCGCCCATGACGCCGAAAACAAACACCGGCTTTCCGTCCTTGGTGACTAACGCCGGAATGATCGTGTGAAACGGCCGCTTGTGCGGCTCAAAGCGATTAAGATGCTCATCGTCGAGGGCGAACAACGTGCCGCGATTCTGCAGCGCGAAGCCAAGCTCTCCCGGCACAACCATCGAACCGAAGCCATAATAATTGCTCTGGATATAGGAGCAACAGTTGCGATCTTTGTCGACCACCGAGAGATAGATGGTATCGCCGTGCGCGAGCCGCGCGTCGCCCGGCGGAACGTCGGTCGCGGCACGCCGGCGGTCGATCCACTGCCGCCGTGTCTGGGCATAGGGTTTGGAAATCAAGTGCGCGACGGGCAGTTGGTTGAACGCTGGATCGCTATAGAACTTCGCGCGGTCGGCAAAGGCCAATTTTTTGGCCTCGACGAGCAGATGCAGATATTCGGGGTTGCCCGGCCCGAGCGAAGCCAGCTCGTAGGCTTCGAGCAGGTTGAGCATTTCCAGCACGGCGATGCCCTGACCGTTGGGCGGCAGTTCCCACACGGTGTAGCCGCGATAAGCTGTCGAAACCGGCTCGATCCAGTCATTGCGATGCTCGGCGAAATCTCGCAAGGAGAAAAACCCGCCGTTGCTCCGGCTGAATTCCACGATCTGTCGCGCGATGTCGCCGCGATAGAAAGCTTCGGCGCCGCCCGCGGCAACCGCGCGATAGGTGGCGGCCAGCCGCGGATTGCGAAACACCTGGCCCACCGCCGGCGCTTCACCGCCGGGCAAGTACGTCGTGGCCGAATCGGGCCAACGCGCCAGTCTTTCCTGCGCCGATTGCCAATCGCGGGCGATGATCTCGCTCACCGGAAAGCCCTGTTCGGCGCAGTCAATCGCCGGCTGCAGCAACGCGGCCAGCGGTTGAGTGCCAAACCGCCGCAGCAGGTCTTCCCAGCCCGACACGCAGCCGGGCACCGACCAGGAAAGCGGGCCTTCGTCGGGAATCTCGCGCAAGCCCTTTGCCTGGAACACCTGCCGCGAGAGGTCATAGGGGCTGCGTCCGCAAGCGTTCAGGCCGAAGAGCTTTTTCGATTTGGCGTCCCAATAGAGGACGAACAAATCGCCGCCCACGCCGCAGCTCATCGGCTCGACCACTCCTAGCACCGCGCCGGTGGCTACTGCGGCGTCGGCGGCGTTGCCGCCACGTTTGAGCACGTCGAGTCCCGCTTGCACCGCCAGCGGCTGGCTGGTCGCCACCACCCCATGCTGGGCCACGACCCTCGAGCGGCTTTGCCGCAACTCGCCCGATGGCCGATCATGGCCGGCGGCTCGATTTGGCAACAGCGATGCGGCGTTAAGCATCTCGATCGAACAGCAAAGAATCCAGGCGATCCACCGTCGTTGCACGGCAACCTCGGCTTTTTGAAACCGCACGCGAGCGACCGGCCCGCAATCGTGTCGCCCCTGTCGCATTACTCTAACCTCACCGTGCGATGCACGCCACCAAGCCCCCCAAGGCCCACCCGCTCGGCGTCCTGGACAACCAAAACGCAATTTGAATTGACGGAATTCGGTCGGCGAGCGTCCTGCATCCGGCCAAGCACCCGCCCAGAATGAGCGGACACCGACCAAAACCGCGTTACTCAGGATCTTGCACGCTGCCCGGGCGATTGTCGTTTCCTCTTGCTGCAAAAGAAGTTGAGAGTTCGTTGACCCCCGGGTTTCACATTTTTTTCGGCCATTGGCGGTCAGTTGGGCATGCACGCTGCAATACTCCAAAAGCGATCGCTGAGGCGTGTGCCTCGGCAAAAGGTGTTCAACAGAGAAGAGGAGGTGCATCGTGGCACGCACGGAGAAGAAGTTCGAAATCGATCAGTTGGAAGAACGCATTGCCCCCAGCACGCTGGGCCTGAGTGGCATCAGCGCGGGCGTCAACGCCAATGACACCGTGTCGCTCAACCTGCCGTTGCTGGGCAACATTTCGCTCGGCGTGTCGGGCAACGACAGCGTGAACGTATCGCCGATCGGCCTCAACCTGCCCGTCTAGGCAGCCGACCGTGCATTCGATTGCAATGGGGAAGAGGTCGATTTCGGCCTCTTCTCCATTTTTTATGCGCTCGCCTGCTTTTTCGCGTCAGGCTGGGGTGGCCGAACGGCGCGCCGGACGCGCAATAGCAGAGTGAGGGCGCCGATCACCGCCAGAATGGTTTTGCCTTGTTCGGCGCGCGTGCGCCCGAAGATCGAGCGAAAGTCGAGCGATGCTTCCTCAGAACTGGGCGATGCCTGTTGAGCGTTGCTCGAAACGAGCGGTGCGGCGGTTAATCCGGCGGGAGGCCGCGCGGGCCGCATCGCCAACGATCGGCCTTCCGGCGTTGAGCGCGCGGCGGGCGTCCCTGAAAAGACCGCATCGCCCGGCTGAGGCGCAAGGTGCGTGACCATTTGCCCCTCGGGCGCGCGATGCTCGGGAACAACTGATGCTAAAAACTCGCGCACTCGTCCGCAATAGGCGCCCAGCGTCAGGCCGTCGCCTTCGCCAAACAGCACGCCGGCCAACTCGCCACGATCATTGAAGATCGGCCCGCCCGAATCTCCCTGCCGAGCAGACGCCGCCAATTCGACCATCTCTTCGGGGTAGCCGACCTTGGGCGCCAGATACTGGGTGCAGCGTCCGCGAATCTGCCGATAGGTGCCCTGCCCATAGCCGGCGATGGAAAGCCACTCGCCGGGCCGCGGCGCCGTTGTCGCCAGCACAATGGGCTCAACTTGCGGACGCCAGATGACCAGCGCCGCCAAGTCCCACTCGCGGTCGAACTTGACGATCTGCGCTTGCGACTGAAAGTAATCGGCAAAGAGCACCGTCGGCGGGCCGGCCGCATCGCTCACCACATGCCAGTTGGTAACCACCAAGCCGTATCGGCCGTTGACATCGACCAGCGCGCCGGAGCCGTATGAGGTGGCGTCGCGTTCGGGCACAATCAACCGCACCACCGCGGGATGCGGCCGCGTGATCTGGGCCGAGGTGCTGCGTGCAGGCGTGCGGCCCGGCACCGAGGCGTCCGATCGGACGCCGCGCAGCGGCGAACCCGCACCGATCTCGCGAAACGAGTCCGCGCGCAGCGGCGCAAGCCCGAGCGGCAAGCTCGCCGCCAAGACGATGCCGGCGGTGACAAAGCGCTTCAAACTCGCATATCCTCAAGGCTATTTTGCAGTTCGACGGCGTCGGGCTTCGCTTTGAAGGATTTTCTGCAGCAGCTCCTTACGGAGTCGCTCCAGTTCGGCCTGACGTTTTGTCGGAGTATTGGGCGCTGCCATTTCAAGTCGCCTTTCGCTCGGCGAATGCGATTTCGCGGAGCGAACATCGGCCCTTTCGTCATGTCGGCCGACGCCGGCAGCGGCGATCAATGATTGGCATTGGCAGCTCACAAATTGCCCAATTTGCCAGCAGTCAGGCCAAGATTGAAACCGTCGGCGGCGAAGAAGGGTATGGGGACTAGGGGTTGGGGACTGGAATTGGGAGCGCCGGTCGCCACGAGGATCGAGACGGTTATACTCGCCACTCGCCACTCGCCACTCGCCACTCGCCACTCGCCACTAACCACCAACCACCAGCCCCCCCGCCCCATACCCTTCGTCGCCGCCGACGGTGTCAATCTTGGCCTGACTGCTGGCAAATTGGGCAAGTTGTGAGCTGCCAATGCCAATCATTGATCGCCGCT
>JAICLL010000227.1 GCA_025927475.1 Pirellulales bacterium | reverse complement strand
TAGCCGCTGGTGGTGCGGATAGAAAAGGCCCTGGCGACGGTCGGCTATCACTACTCATGGCCGCTTGCATAGCAGGAATAAAGCTTCGGGCCTATCCCAGAACCGTAGGGTGGGCACCGGCTCGGGGACAGGCGCTGCTACGCAGTGCGCCGTTTGCCAGGGCCGGCGAATAATCCGAGTTAGGTAAAAGCTCAGGATTGGTGTTGTCGCATTTCGCAAGGCCATCGTAAACTTCCGCCTCGATAATGGCATACGGAGATCCTTGCGGAAAGCGTGGCGATGATGCGGTTCAGTGGTCGAGAGCAGATTCTGCTGCTTGCGGCAGCCACCAGCATTTTTTTCTTTAACTTAGGCGGCGCCCGGTTGTGGGACGACGACGAGCCGAGAAACGCCCAATGCGCTCGTGAAATGCTGGCTCGAGGAGATTGGCTCGTGCCCACCTTCAACGGTGCTCTGCGTACCGATAAGCCAATCCTGATTTACTGGCTGATGATGTCGGCCTACCGCGTCTTTGGCGATGGCGAGTTTGCCGCCCGATTTTGGTCGGCGGCGGCCGGCCTGGGAACGACACTGCTTACCTTCCACATCGGGCGGACGCTGCTGGGCTCGCGGATCGGCTTTTGGTCGGGCTGGATTTTGGCCACAACGCTGATGTTCGTGGTCGCGGCCCGTGCCGCCACGCCCGACTCAGTGATGTTTTTTTGCACCACCCTCGCCATGTATTTCTTCGTGCGCGCCACTTGGGGCAAGAGCGGCACGCTGGCCGGAGCCAACCAGCTTGCCGATTATCTGCCGCGGCGAAAGACAGACCTGGCGCTGATCTATGGCGCCATGGCGCTGGGCATGTTAGCAAAAGGACCTGTGGCCGTCGTGCTGCCGACGTTGGTTCTCGTGAGCTATGTTGCTCTGGTGCGGCAATCGCTGGCCGCACCGCATGCAGACGGTTGGCCGCGCCGCTTGCTGCGCTCATTGTCTCCGGCGGCCTGGCTGGCGGCGGCCTGGCGATTGCGTCCGTTCACTGCGTTGGCGATCGTCGCCGCCATCGCGGCCCCTTGGTATCTTCTCGTGGGCATCGCCACCGATGGCGGCTGGATCATGGGCTTTCTCGGCCGTCACAACGTCAGCCGTTTCTTAAAACCGATGGAGGGGCATCAGGGACCGATCTGGTATTATGTTCCAGCGGTCTTGTTCGGTTTTTTTCCCTGGTCAATCGTTCTGCCGCAGGCCCTTGTGCGACTGGCGTCTCACGCGCGACGATCAGCAAGCTGGGCGGCCTATCTTTTCCTGGGCTGCTGGGCCGCGACCTGGATTGGCTTTTTCTCGTTCTCGAGCACCAAACTTCCGAGCTACATTACGCCCGTCTTTCCCGCGTTGGCCATGATGACGGCCGTGTGGATCGACGGCTGGCTGGCGGAACCGCAAAAACTGAATCGCTGGTTGCTGCGCCAAAGCCTGGCTTCGCTGGGGCTGGTTGGCGCTGCTTTTCTGGTCGCGTTGCCGATCTTGGATCATTATGTTTTGCGTGGCGAAGCGATCTTAGGCATTGTTGGACTGCCGTTGCTGATTGGCTCGCTGACTTGTTTGGTCTGGGCAGTCCGTCACCCTCCACGAGCGGCAGCCGCGCTGGCCGCCAGCGCGCTCATCTTCGTGATATTGATGTTTTCGTTCGCCGCCGTCCGCGCTAGCCGGCACCAGAACAGCGTTGCCTTGGCCGAGGCATTAGGCGGCGACCGATGGCTCAAGCCGGCGGCCTTCGATTTTGCAGTGCCAAGTATGGTTTACTATGCCCGACGCCAGATTCCGCATTACAGCAAAGCAGAGCAGGCATTGCGTTATTTGGCGGCCTCGCCGCAAGCGGTGTTGGTCACGCACAGCCGCGGGTATGCGGAGCTGCAATCGCGCTTGCCGCCAGACGTCACCATTGTTGCGCGCCAGCAGCGCTTCCTGCGCCGCAGTGAAGTGTTGGTGCTCGGGCACAAAAACGCATTGGCTCAACGCGCCTCAAAACGTCAAGAAAGATGATCTGGCACCCGGTAGACGCGCGACAAAGGAAAACATCCATGCATCTCTCCATCGTGATCCCTGCCTACAACGAACTGGCAAACATTCAGCCGCTCTACGCTGAGGTTTCGAATGCCGCGAGATCGCTGGGCCGCCCCTACGAAATTGTGCTGGTCGATGATGGCTCCACAGATGGTTCGGCGGCGGCGCTCGACGAGCTTGCCGATCGCGATTTCGCGGTGCGCGTGATCCACTTTCGCCGCAATTTTGGCCAGACGGCCGCCCTGAGCGCCGGCCTGCGTGTTGCCTCAGGCGACGTAATTATCACGCTCGATGCCGACCTGCAGAACAACCCGGCCGATATTCCACTCTTGCTGGCCAAGCTCGACGAAGGCTACGACCTCGTGCATGGCTGGCGGCAAGACCGGCGCGATGATCTCTTCCGCCGCAAAATCCCCTCGCGCATCGCCAACTGGTTGATCTCGCGGACGACTGGCTTTCCGGTGCATGACCTGGGTTGCACGCTCAAGGCGATGCGTCGCGAGATCTCCGACGACCTCCAACTTTACGGCGAAATGCACCGCTTCATTCCCATTCTTGCACACTGGCGCGGGGCCGCGTGCTCCGAGGTGGTCACGCGTCATCGTCCGCGGCGATTCGGCGTGTCCAAGTATGGCCTGTCGCGGACGTTGCGTGTCTTGCTCGACCTGGTCACGATCAAATACATGATTCAGTACCAAACCAGCCCGATGCGGCTTTTTGGTGGTCTCGGGCTGGCGAGTCTGGCTGCGGGCGGAGTTGCGGCCGCGGCGACCGTATGCATGAAGCTTTCCCGCGGCATCGACATGACTGGCAATCCGCTGTTACTGCTGACTGTTTTCGCTACGCTGGCGGGGCTGCAATTCTTCGTGCTCGGCATGCTGGGCGAAGTTTGCGTGCGCACATATTACGAATGCCAGGGCAAGGCTCCTTATGCGATTCGTTCGACCCGGAACTTGGATCATCCCTTCGCCACGCCGCAATCGGCGGAGGCTACCGCCGCGTAGTGAGCGGCGGTCCCGTGGCAGTTGAGAAAGTCATAAACGAGCACTAATCGAGGTACTCCGGCGGAAGTTGCGTGGCGAGGTCCATGCTATCGTGCAGCACGCGGCTTATCTCGACGTCGCCATCGCCTCGAACGCGAAAAAGGATTAAGTGTCGTGGTTGCCTGATCCGGCCGCGCGATGCGGCGACTTGCTTCCGACTGTGCCACAGATGATACGTGCGCGCCCCCGGTGCAATTTCGGGCCGCTGCTGGCTGCCTGGTCGCTCGGGATCCTTCGCCAGATCAGCAATTGCTTCGGCTAGAACCGCTTCGTAACGGAGCCTCGCCCGTTCGCCAAAATGTTCGTCGGTCCAGCGCAGAATCGACTCGATATCTTGCTCCGCGCCCGGAGAGACGATGCACCGTCGCATTGAACTACGCGTCGCTGGAAGAACGTTTCACCGATTTGCCTGCGCGTCGACCGATTCGGCTAACGAAGGCTTCAATCTGCCGCTGTTCCACGAGCTCGATGCCCTGGCCTTGATCGAGCTGATTGAACCCTTCGGCCGCCAGCTTTTGCAAGAGCGCGAGTTTTTGGCCCTCCTCGTGCGATTGTTGCTCTAGAAGGCGCAGGCCAGCTCGCAGCACCTCACTCGCGTTACGGTAGCGCCCAGAAACGATCTGCTCGGTGACGAACTCGTCGTAGCGGTCGGTTAAATTAATGTTGCGAGTGGGCATTAGCTCGGCCTCCGCATGTCGCTGCCTTGATGCAACCATGATAGCGGTATTGGCAATTCTTGCCAATCGGCGTTTGCTCTCTCGTCTACGGTCGCTGGGAACACTTCTCCCGGTCAGCGGGCGATTCCTTCCCACCACCTTTGCCCAGGGCCCCACTGAAACACCCATTTTGTCCGCGGTTTAGGCCATTTCGTGCTCAATCGTATTGCCGGCGACCCCGGGGCACGTCGATTGCGAACGCACCGTTAGCGTTAGCAAATCGACCTTCTGGTGAATCTATGAATGCCCGCAATCGGATCGGACTGTACGGCGCTTATTTCTTTGGGATGGCGGGCATCGGCTTCACGCTTCCGTTCTTGCCGCTGTACCTGAGCGAGAAAGGCTTGTCCGACTTTCAAATCGGTATCGTCTCGACGCTCGCGGCGCTGGCCAGCCTGGCGCAATTCCCCATCGGACTTTGGGCCGATCGCTGGCAGTGGCGCAAGCCGATCCTGATAGCCGCGCTGGTCATGTTGGCCGGCGCCACCACGCTGCTTCCATCGGCGCACAGTGTGGCGTGGCTCGGAGTGCTGGTCATTCTGTTTGCTGAAAACGGCATCTGCCGCGCGGTGCTTGAAAGCCTGTCAGGCGCCGAGGCCGCATCGCTGGCCACGCCCGACCGCGTCGGCTCGGCGCTGGGCGCCTTGCGGTTCTTTCGTCCGGCCGGGGTCGTGCTGGTGGCGCTCGTGGGCGGATGGTGGGCCGAAGGCCACGGCATCGGTTCGGTGCTCATCTGGTTGGTCGCCGTGCAATGCCTGGCGGTCGTTTGCGGGCTGCTGATCCACGACCGCCACCGCTCGGCTGAACGTGGCATTTCTGCGCCGCCGCCATCTCTACGCTACGACCGGGCCCTTTGGGCGTTTATCGCGGCGATGGTTCTGTTTCACCTTTGCAACGCTCCGGCCGGCGTTTATCTCGGCTTATTTCTGAAAAGAGATCTTGACGCGCCGACGCGGGTGCTTTCCTATGCATTTGTGGTGAGCATGATCGCCTGGACGTTGATTGCTCGCCCGGCGGGACGTCTGGCCGATCGTATTGGCAGACGGCCGCTGTTGATCGCGGCCTGGCTCGCCATGTCGCTGCGTTTGTTGTTGCTGGCCTGTGCCGAAGCAAGCTGGCAAGTGCTCGTCGTGCAAGTGTTGGATGGCGTATGTAGCGGTTTGTTTTCGGTGTTGGCGGGCGCCTGGGTGACCGACCGGCTGAACGACGCTCGGCGCGCCAGCGAAGCGCAGGCCATCGTAGGCACCTCGCTGGTGTTCGGTTCCGCACTGGGGCCGGCGATCGCCGCGCCGCTGGTGGAGGTGCTGGGCTACCGCGGCATGTTCGGCGCGCTGGCGGTGGTGGGCGGCATCGCCACGCTCGTCTTGATGGCCTTCGTGCCCGAGACACTGCCGGCCAAGGCCGCGGAACCTGACATACTTGACGGCGCGCTCGACACCCCGCCATCACCGGCCTGGGCCGCCGCCCCAGACGCGAGTAATTACGGCCAAGGAAGACCATGACGATTCCCGATCCCACCCTCATCTTGACGACGCTGATCTTCGCGCTCACTTACATCGGCTTGGCGTTGGGCGAAGTGCCCGGCCTGCGCATCGACCGGGCGGGCATCGCGCTGGTGGGCGCCGCGGCCGTGCTCGCCACCGGGGTCATCGACCTGCCGACCGCCGCACGTGCCGTCGATTACAAGACCATCGTGCTGTTGTTCAGCATGATGGTGGTCGTGGCCTATCTGAGCCTCTCCGGCTTTTTCGCCCTGGCGACCGAGAAAATCGCCGATCACTTCAGCGCGCCGCTGCCGCTTTTGGCCACCGTCATCGCACTGTCGGGCGTGCTCTCGGCTTTTCTTGTCAACGACGTGGTTTGCGTTGCGTTAACGCCGCTGGTGATCGGCCTATGTCGCCGACTGCGGCGTCAGCCGACGCCCTATCTCATCGGCCTGGCGACCGCCTCCAATGTCGGCTCGGTGGCCACCATTACCGGAAATCCGCAGAACATCATCATCGGTTCGCTGTCTGGCATTTCCTATTTGCGGTTTTGTGCCCGACTGGCTCCCATTGCCATCGCCGGCCTGCTGCTTACCTTCTTCATGGTGGCATGGGTTTATCGCCGGCAACTGGCCGTGGCGGAGATGGCCGCGGCGCCGCTGCGACCTCGTGCGGTGCATGTGCACCGGCCGTTGCTCATCAAGAGCATGCTGGTCACGTTGGCCACGGTACTGCTGTTTTTTGCCGGGTATCCAATCATGTTGGTGGCCCTGACGGCGGCGGGCGTAATGATGCTCAGCCGCACGCGGCCTGCCAAGATTTATCGCGCGGTCGATTGGCCTTTGCTGGTCATGTTCACCGGGCTGTTTGTGGTGGTCCACGCCTTCGAGATCAACGTGGTTCACGCCTGGGGGCTCGATCGCTGGCAATCATTGCGTGAATCGCCGGTGCTGATGGTCAGCGGATTGTCGGTGGCGCTTTCGAATCTCGTCTCGAACGTGCCGGCGGTGCTGCTCTTCAAGCCGTTGATCGAAGCGATTCCTCAACGAGAGCTCGCTTGGCTGGCGCTGGCGATGTCGAGCACCTTGGCCGGCAACCTCACGTTACTCGGCTCGGTAGCCAACCTGATCGTGGTCGAAAGCGCTCGCCGCAGCGGCACGGAGATCGGCTTTTTGGAATATCTCAAAGTCGGCGTGCCGCTCACCATCTTGACCACCGCGGTGGGTGTCGCTTGGCTGCTGCTGGCGCAATAAAAAACAACCGCCCACCTGGATGACAGTATCGATGTGGCACAGTCGCCCTCGGTTGCGCTTTCGCCGCGCAGGCGGCCTGATCCGTAGAACAAGCGTCGCGCTTGTTTTGTTCGTCAAGCGGCGCGCAAGCAAGCGAGACGCTTACTCTACGGGCATTGCGAAGGCCCTCATCGCTCGCCGCTGTCGGCCCACTTCGGAGGCAACGGCGCCGACGGCGGTGACATCCACACGGCGCGACCGCACCGAGCGCAATAATGAAGCTCCTTGCTCGCTCCTCCCGGCAGCGTTTCACCGTAGGCTCCGGCCAGGCACAGATCGTGGTGGCCGCGGAACAAGCACATCAGGCTTTGAATCCACATCGACGGCATATTCTCTCCTCGCTTTTAGTTGGCCAGCATCCCAGAAGGTCGTGCGGCCGAAGGAATCCGATGCCTGGGTTGCTTTCATGATTCTCCGAAAAAAGCCGGCGTGACCAAACGCCCGGAAGGCATTCGATCACGCCGGCTTACTTCTCAGCGAGTCTCCCGGCGCGACCGAGCTACTCTTTAGTTAGTTATCCGACGAACTCGGCCCGACGATTGATGGCGGGACGAAGTCAATTTCATATTGGTGCATTATTAGGGCCCGCCGACGGAAAAGCAATCTAGCCGGCGGCGCGTGATGCCGCAATGAGATCAGCGCAGCCGCTGGGCGCTCCGGCCACCCCGGCGCCTAGTCGAGACGACCAACATGAATCTCCACCCGGCATGGCCGGATGGGGCCTTTGTTCCGCGGTGCTCCGTCGGAATCGGCCGAGCGCTCGCCGGCATGAATCAACTGCTCCAGTTCGTCTACCCAGGCCGCGGGAACGCGCGGTGCGGCATCGGCGGCGGCTATGACGGCGGCGCCAGTGCCCACAGCCGCCGGAAGCGCCGTCAAGAGTACCGGAGTTCCCTCCGGAAGGGGTTGCACGGCGTCCAGTAGACGAACCTGTCCGCCTTGAATGACACCGTGATAAATTTGCTGCGACATAGGCGCCTCCTAATTCTTCACCGAGAGCATTTTAGTCGATTCCGCGATGTACGTCACCGCCGCAGCGACCCGCAAGCCCAGCGGTGCCCGGAATACTTCGGGCATGTCGATCAGCACTTGGCATCGACCTTGGCCCGTCGAATGAGGGCCGAAATCGTATTGATCCATCCCGCCGTCCATATCCGCCGTTGCGTTTGATTTCGCGCGGAGCCGCGGGCTAGAATAGCACCATGAAGAGCGAATCCGTTGAAATCATTTGCACGGTCGATGTGAAGCCCGGTGAGCCCTACCATCCGACGGATCAACCTGAGGCGGTGTCGTAGGCGGCGGCGAGCGATTGGGCATGCTCGTCAATGTATCGCTGTGCGGCCTCGCGGCTGGCGAAGTGCTGCGCATGCTCGGCCGCTAAGGCCCAGCCATCGCCGGTCCAGCACCAGTCCCAGGCCAACGTAACGGGCTCCGGCTGACCGAGGTTGACGCGAACGCCGCCAGCCGTCATGGGCCGCGGATTGCTTACGATGAGCCAATGCCCATCGTGCGTCGCAACAGGTTCGATTACCATTGGTGGTGTAAGAGGCTGGCTTGGTTGCTGGCGCAATAAAAAAGACGTGACCGTCTTTTTTCGTTCTCTGCAATTGGTTTTCACCTATTGCGTCGATCCTGCTGAAAAGCCCCCAGTATTTCTACTGTCCCTTCAGCAAAGCGGCCACGTCACCGTGACAGGAATTTTGAATGAGCTTACGACTTTGCGAGTCGTCAATTCGTCCCGCTGAGTTTTGAAATCTCTTTTGATGGAGTTTTCGGTTCTGCGTTTTTTTCCTGTCACGATGAATGTTATGCGTGTCCAGCTCGCAGGAGTAGTTGAACGGCTGTGAAGCACTTCTCTGGGGGTATTGTCGCCCAAAAACCGACCTCGACCCGTTTGGGAGGAGGGGCCTCCTGGCGCGTCCAGTTCTAAGGTGACGGGCTAGGAAGCCCATCCTCCGCGAACGTCGTCTGCCCGCGTTACCAAAGAGTTAAGATTGGACAAAGCACTAACTTGCCGAGGCGGCGGGCTCGTCGCCGCGCGGCTTGGGACGCAGCTCGAGGTGCGGTGTCGGTTGCCGATGCGGAACGTCATACACGCGCCGCAAAATCAGCCGGCCTACGGCGCGCGGTCGCGCCTGTGTTGGAGCGCTCATCGTGATTCCCCCTGACTAGATCGCCGCTCGGGTAGGTGCCGTCGCGCGCGGCGGCCGGCGCGCAAGCGGCAGAGAGGTCGTTCGTTGTCGCCGGGGCGCCGCGGTGCGGATGGGGCGGGGGCCCGGGCGCGCCCCCAATAACCCGTGTTGCCACGGGGCGCGCGGTACGCCCGGGGGCGGGCACCAGGT
>JAICLL010000225.1 GCA_025927475.1 Pirellulales bacterium | reverse complement strand
TGAAGCACTTCCGGCGATTCGGGCTGGTGAGCCTCCAAGATTTTATACCTTGTCCCCAGGGATAACCCACATTCTCCTCAAGGAGCGATTTCCACGGGTCCGCCCGGTGCGGGACATCCGCA
Source organism: Pirellulales bacterium (assembly GCA_025927475.1). Classification (GTDB taxonomy): domain Bacteria; phylum Planctomycetota; class Planctomycetia; order Pirellulales; family JAICIG01; genus JAICLL01. Next base: position 8,838 of record JAICLL010000225.1, on the reverse strand, counting down.
CGCAGGTAAATGCGAGGAACCAACCTCGTAGCGACAACGGGGAGGGGGAGGTCTCACGACCTCCCCCTTACCCACTTGTGGGCTGGTGAATCATCCGGGTTAGGGGGAGAAGCCATCTTAGAATGATTCCATGTGCTGCCTGGAAAGCCGCAGGCAAACCGAGACAAAATGTCGGACCCGTGGTCCACGAGCGACGCAAGGCCTTTCGCGGATGGAGGTTGCATCGCAGCCCGGTCAGTCAAACGCCTGTCCGCTACAGCCGGCAATTGGTGATTCGCGTCTCTAGGACGGCGCTGGCCCCCAGGGCCTCCAGCCGCTCCATGATCTCGATGACCGTGCTGCGCCGGACCATCACGCGGATGGCGCACCAGTCGGGGTCTTCTAACGAGCTGACCGTGGGCGAGTTGAAGCCCGGCGTAATTCGCTCGGCTTCGGCCAGCTTGGCGCGCGGAACATTGTATTCCAGCAGCGAATAGCCGCGAGCAATCACCACGCCCTCGAGCCGCCGCACCACGCGGTCGGCCAGTTCGGGTTGACGGCACTGGCGGTTCTGAATCAACACGGTCTGATAGCGGCCGATTTCGTCCAAAATGCGCAACTGATTGGCCGCCAGCGTGCTGCCTGTCTCCACCAGATCGACAATCGCCTCGGCCACGCCCAAGGCGATCATCACTTCGACCGAGCCCGAGAGCGTCACCAGGTGCGCAGTCGCCCCATGCTGCTTCAGATAGCGCGCCGTGTTATTCGGAAAACTGGTCGCCACGCGGCAGCCATCGAGATCGGCCGGCGTTTTGACGTCGCTTGCCTCGGGCACGCAGATCGCCAGGCGGCATTGGCCCACGCCCAAGTCGAGCCGCTCGGCCACGTCGGCCCCGCTTTCGGCCACCAGGTCGCTGCCGGTGACGCCCATGTCGATCGCTCCCTCGGCACAGAGCACCGGAATGTCTTCGGTTCGCAGAAACGTGACGTCGATGGGAATGTCGCGGCAGCGGGCGAACAAGCTGCGCTCTGAGCGGCGGAAGTTGAGGCCGGCCTCGCGCAGCAGCTCGGCGGCCAATTCAGACAATCGCCCCTTGCTGGGCACGCCGATGCGAAAAGTTGCGGTCATGAATGGGCGGAAGTGTAGAGATTAGGGAGTGCGGAGGGCGAAGTTTGCGGGACGATGGTATAAGGCTGCGGGGATTCAAGGCTGGGGGCGCGCGGCTTTTTCTGCGAGGCCGCCGATGCCAAATCGCCGGGCCAGTTCGGCTTCGACCTCGGCCAATGGCACGTCGCGGTGGGCCAGCATGACCCATAAGTGATACACCAGATCGGCGGCCTCGCGCACCAGGTGCTGGCGGCCTTGCTCGCCCGGCTCGGCGGCGGCCTCGACCACTTCGGCCGCCTCTTCGGTCACCTTTTCGCCGATTTTGGCGACGCCGCCGGAAAGCAGCCGGTGCGTGTACGACTTTTCCGTAGGATGGGCCTTGCGGTCCTCGACGACCGCCATCAGCCGAGCAAAGATAGTAGGATCGCCGGTCAAAGCTGAAGCCTTTCCTGGGTGACAGACTGAGAAACTGTCTATTACTTCATCCACGCTCGCCAACGTCAAGTGAGAAATGGCCCATGTCAGGTTCGCCGCCGTTGGCCGATTGCTGGTTTCTGACCGGTCCCACGGCGGGCGGCAAGACGGCGGTGGGGCTGGAGCTGGCCGAAATACTGGGGGCAGAGCTGCTCTCGCTCGATTCCATGGCGCTCTATCGCCGGCTCGATATCGGCACGGCCAAGCCCACCGCCGCCGAGCGTCGCCGCGTGCCGCACCATTTGCTCGACCTCGTCGACGCCAGCGAAGAGTTCAGCCTGGCGCAGTATGTGGCGGCGGCGGAACAAACCGCTCAGGCCGTGCGAGCCCGCCAGCGCGAGGTGCTCTTGGTCGGCGGCACACCACTCTACCTGAAGGCGTTGCTGAGGGGCATTTTCGAGGGACCGCCGGCCGATTGGCAGTTCCGTCGCCACTGGCAAAGGCAGGCCGACCTGCACGGCAGCCAGTGGCTGCACCAGCGCGTGGCCGAGATCGATGCCGCGGCCGCAAAGCGGCTGCACGCCCGTGACACGCGGCGGCTGATCCGGGCGTTGGAGGTGTTTGAAAAAACCGGCCGGCCCATCAGCCAATGGCAGCGGCAGTTCGAACGAGCGCGACCGGCCGAGCAATGCCGCGTGTTCGTGCTCGACTGGCCGCGAGAGCAACTCGCCGCGCGGATCGATCGCCGGGTCGATGCCATGTTCGCCGCCGGTCTGGTCGAGGAAGTGCGCGCGCTTGTGGCCGAAGGCATCGTCTTTGGGCTCACCGCGGGGCAGGCGCTTGGGTATCGCGAGGTGCTTGCCCATCTGCGGGGCGAGGCAAGTCTGCCAGAGACGGTTGATTTGGTGAAAACCCGTACGCGGCAATTCGCCAAGCGCCAGCTCACCTGGTTTCGCAGTCTCAGCGAATGCCGCTGGGCGCCGATGGCCGAGGGATTTGATCCTCGCTCAGTTGCCGCGCAAATTGCCTCGGCGCGTTCCTAAGCGATCCTGGCTGGGCGGGGTAGTCCCGGCCCTCGTGGCCGGCTCGAATTGTCTGTTGGCTGCTGTGTCCGCCTCAATAGTGCCGCCATCAATTCGGACTCTGGAAGTTCTTTTGCCGGAGCGAAAGATCTTTGAACTTACGGATCTCATCATCGTTCAGCAACGACGAGCGCGTCAGATAGGCGACGAAGGGCGAGACCTCGCCGCCCAGCACATCGTCGACGAAGCCGCGCACCAAGCGGGCAGCAAATCTGCTTTGGAGATCGTGGGCGTATAGCGATGTGCCCCGGACGATTTACGGCGTTTCAGATAGCCCTTTTCCCGCAACCGTTCCATGACGGTCAGCACCGTGGTGCGGGCCTGGCCACTGGTGGGGCGAAATGAGCCGCCACCTCGCGGACGGTCATGTTACAATAGGTGGGGCGGTTGTCGCAACGTATGCGCCGCCGAAGCCGACGCTGACCTTGGAACCGCATTTGCCGAACCAGGACATTTACTTACGAAGTCCGCATTTATGAGCGCCGGCGTAACCGTCGCTTGGTGGCGGCCATCGAAATCGTCAGTCCTTCGAATAAGGATCGCCCAGAAAACCGCGCCATCTTCATTGCCAAAGCGGCCACGCTGCTCAAGAACGAGATTTGCGTGTCGATGGTGGATGTTGCGGGCACGTTTGATTTCAATCGGTATGCGGAGTTGATGAACTTTATCCACGGAGTCGATCCGGCCTTGGGAAGCGAGCCGCCGCCGATGTACGCTGCAACGCTCCATAGTCGCCACGAAGATCGTCACCACATGATGGATAATTGGTATCAGCCGCTTACCATCGGCCAACCACTTCCGACGCTGCCTCGCAGGGAGGCGCTTTTTGCCGTAGGCATTCGCGACGGCAAGTATTCTTTCTGCACGATCAAGCGCGAATAGAGTACGCAACAAACGTGTCGATGGTTGGCCCAGTCGAAACTACCCAAATGATGAACACCCCCGACGAATCGTCGCCTCACGACGCCGCGCCTCACGACGAACCGCTTGACTCGGCGAATGTGCAATGGCTCATCGATGCTCACGGTGCGCGGCCCGCGAGGCAACCGGGCGAAGCCGAGCGCCCGCCGCGCAGCTCGGCCCGCCGCTGGTTCGTGGGCGCCGCCATCGCCGGCGCCGCGGCTGCCGCGCTGTACTTCGCCGTGCCCGAGGTCATCGAGTTCTTCGACACCGTCTCGACCGACGACGCTTTTGTCGCAGCACACGTCACCGACGTCAGCCCGCGGATTGCCGACATCGTGACTGAGGTGTTTGTTGATCACGATGATTACGTCGAGCCGGGCACGCTGCTCATCAAGCTCGATCGCGAACCGTTCGAGGTGGCGCTGGCCGAGCGCGAGGCCGCCCTTGACGAAGCGCGGGCAAACCTGGCCGAAACCCGCGCCAACGTCAAAGCGCAGCTCGCGCGTGCCCGAGGCAACTGGTTTCGCCGCAAAAACGCTCAGGAAGAGCTGCGCCGACAGGTGGCCGCCTTGCGTTCGCGCGTGGCTGCGGTGCGGGCACGCCAGTCGAGCCTGAAGTTGGCGCAACTCGATCACGCACGAATCGCCAAGCTGGCGGCCAAAGGCTCGGCGACGCGGGCCGAACTGGACGATCGCGTCAATCGGCTGGACGTGGCCCGCGCGGCCGTGACCGAGGCCTGGGCGCTGGTGCAAGAAGCGCGCGCCACGCTCGGCCTGCCGCCCAACCGCGAGAACCCGCTGAAAATGCCCGGCGATTTGGAGGAACAACAATCAAGCGTGCAATCGGCGGTTTCCGACATCGCCGACGCCTTGGCCCAGGTGGGCATTCCGTTCGACCTACGGCAACTTACGCCCGATGAGTCGTTCGAACAATCGTTGAAGATGGATTCCGATGAAGGACTGGAACAGGCGTTTGCCGGGATCATCGATCGGGCACCTGCGACGCGCGTGGCCGAGGCCGCCTTGGCAAGAGCCGAAAAAGCCTGGGAAGACGCGCGGCTCAACCTGAGCTATACCGAGATCCGCGCGGAGATCGCCGGCTACGTTGAACGCCGTTCGGTACATCCGGGCAACCATGTGCGGCCCGGCCAAACGCTGCTTTCCATTCGGCCGCTCGCGGTCTGGATCGACGCCAACTTCAAAGAGACGCAGTTGCAATATCTCCGCATCGGCATGCCGGTCGATCTGTACGTCGACGCCTATCCCGAGCGGGTGTTTCGCGGGCGGGTGGCGGGGTTCAGCCCGGCGACCGGAGCCGCCGCGGCGCTGCTGCCGCCGGAGAACGCCACCGGCAATTACATCAAGGTCGTGCAGCGGCTGCCGGTGCGCATCGAACTGGCCGAGCCGAATCCCCGCCAGACGCCGCTGTTTGTGGGGCTGTCGGTGGTGCCGGCGGTGCGGTTCAAAGAACCGCCCACCGGGCCGGGAGCCGGCGAACGATTACGCGTACTTTCAGATCCTGCTTCGTCCGACGCGGCGCAAGGACCGGCGGGATGCGCCGCGGCAAACTCCGGGCTTCGCGACGACGGGCAAATCCTCGTCTTGCATTCCGCGCCGCCGCCAACCGCGCCGGAGGACGCACGATGAGTGTCCGCTCGCCCGCCGTTTCTTGAAATCCTTCGTGAATCTCATTGGCCATGGTTGCTAGACTTCTCGCGGTTCTTCTTCGACTGCTATACTATTAGCATGAGCATTGAGACGAGCACGAACGGTGTGGATCTTCAGGAGCATACGGATGCGGAGGCGGTTCTTCGCCATGCCTTCGACGGTCAGGCTCTCGATCCTGATATTGCGCGGCGCGTCCACGATCGTGCCGCGCGCATCACCGAGGAAATCCGGCGGAAATACGGGGTCATCGATGATGGCACGTTCCATGACTTGCTCTACGACGAGGAACCGTGACGTACGTGCTCGACGCTTCCGTAGCTCTCTGCTGGGTCATTCCGCGGCCGCTGACACCTGCGGCTCTGCGTCTGCGCGATCAATGCCAGAAGCGTGTCCGTGAGTTGATAGCTCCGTCCCACTTCCCCGGCGAGATCGCCAACGGTTTAACTAAGGCAGAGCGGCAGAAATTGATTTACTTAGGCGAGGCCCGAAGGCTTATCCTTGATGTTCTGAGTACGCCGCCTGTTTTGCATTCCTCCACTCCCTTGTACTACCGTGCCATCGATATTTCCTCGCGGACGCGCAGTGGCTTTTACGACTGCCTGTATGTGGCGCTGGCCGAGCGAGAACAGTGCGAACTCGTGACTGCGGATGACAAGCTTCTCCGAAATCTCCAGCCTCATTTCCCGTTCGTCGTGGCGCTGGCATCGCTTCCCTGATCGCACTTCTCACACGGGCCGCGGAAGCTCGTCTTGCATTCCGCGCCGCCCCCAACCGCGCCGGAGGACGCACGATGAATGTCCGCTCGCCCACTGCCGTGGCCGGGGCCAATCCCTGGGTCGTCGCTCTCACCGTGACCTTGGCCACGTTCATGGAAGTGCTCGACACCAGCATTGCCAACGTGGCCTTGCCCCACATCGCAGGCAGCCTCGCCGCCGGACGCAGCCAAAGCACCTGGGTGCTCACCAGTTACCTGATGGCCAACGCCATCGTGCTTCCCCTGTCGGGCTGGTTTTCACATCTGATCGGGCGGAAGCGGTTTTATATGATCTGCGTCGCACTGTTTACCATCAGCTCGGCGCTGTGCGGCATGGCTCACAGTCTGGGCGAACTCATTTTCTTTCGTCTGCTGCAGGGCGCCGGCGGCGGTGGGCTGCAGCCCTCGGAACAAGGCATTCTGGTCGATACCTTCCCGGAGCGCCAGCGCGGCATGGCCATGGCCGTGTATGGCGTGGCGGTCGTCGTCGCGCCGATCTTGGGTCCCACGCTCGGCGGCTGGATCACCGACAACTACACCTGGCGCTGGATCTTTTACATCAACATTCCGGTGGGGCTGGTGTCGCTGCTGCTGACCAGCCTCGTGGTGCGCGATCCCCCGTACATGGTCGAAGAACGTGCCCGCTCGCACGGCCAGATTTTCCGCATCGACTATATCGGCCTGGGGCTGATTGCCTTGGCCCTTGGCTCACTGGAGGTGGTCTATGCCAAGGGGCAAGAGCTCGACTGGTTCGGCTCGCGGTTCATCGTCACCTTCATGGCGCTGGCCGCTCTCGGGCTGGTGGGCGTCGTCGTCTGGGAGCTGCGCCACCCGCATCCGATTCTCAACCTGCGCTTGCTCAAAGACCGCACTTTCATGGCCTGCGGCGTGCTGGTGTATTTTGTGTTCGCCGTGCTTTATGGCAGCACCGCCATGCTGCCGCAGATGCTGCAAGAACTGTTTCGCTACGACGCCACCCGCGCCGGCCTGGTGATGTCGCCGGCGGCCATTTGCACGATGGCGACCATGCCAATCGTGGGGTTCATGCTCGGGCATAAGTCCGACGCGCGCTGGCTGATCGTATTCGGCCTGGCGTGCGTGGCCGGCGCTTCGTATTGGCAGGCCCATCTCAACCTGGAGGCGTCGCCTTACACCATTATCCTTCCTCGTTGCGCGCAAATGATCGGCGTCGGGTTTTTGTTCGTGCCGCTGAATGCGGCCGCCTACATGTATCTTCCCAAGAACCAGACCACGAACGCCAGCGGGCTGTTCAACCTGCTGCGCAACGAGGGCGGCAGCTTCGGCATCGCCCTGGGCACGACCATGATCGAGCGCCGCAGCCAGTTTCACCAGTTCCGGCTGGTCGAAAACATTCACTCGGCGAATCCGCGCGTTTCGGCGGCGTTGGGCGCGCTGAGCGGCGGTGCGGTCGATTCCGTCGCCGGCGCCGCCGATCCAACTTCCAAGCCAGCCTTCGCCGTGCTTTATCGCCTGATCATCGAGCAGGCGCGGATGATGTCGTATCTCGACGTCTTGTGGCTGTTCGCCGTGTTCACCGCGCTGATCGTGCCGCTGGTGTTTTTGATGCGCCGCTCGGTGGCCCGCGACGCCTTAGTGATTCACTAACCAAGGTCGATGGCAGCACACGCTGCGCTTATTCCACCCTACGCATAAGCGGCGCCAGAGCACGTTTGACGCGATGAAGATCTTCGATCAGTGTCTCGTATCCGGCGACCATCCGCTCGAGCGACCAATGCGCGACGACCTCGCGGCGGCCGGCCTGGCCGAAGCGGCGGGCCTTCCCGCGGTCGCCAAATAGCTCGACGACCCGCGCCGCCAAGGCAGCGGCGTCGCCCGGCCGCACCAGATAACCGCTGACGCCGTCGTGAACCGTTTCGGTCAGCGAACCAACCCGCGTGGCCACCACCGGCTTTTCGCAGGCCAACGCTTCGAGCACCGAAACCGGATTGGCTTCCATGTGCGAGGTGAGCAGCACCACGTCGGTCAACGCCAACAGCTCGGGAATATCGCCGCGCGTGCCCAAGAAGTGAACGCAGTCGGTCAATTCGAGCCGCCCGGCCAACTCTGCCAGCTTCGCTCGTTCCGGTCCGTCGCCGATCACCAGGAACCGGGCGGCGGGAACCGCCGCGCGAACCTGTGCCGCCGCCCGTAAGAACAAGACGTGGTTTTTCTCGGGCCGCAATGCCGCCACGATCGCCGCCACCGGCGCGCGGGGCGGCAAGCCCAGCTCGGCACGCAGCGCCGCATTCGCCGGACGGCGGCAGAACCGCTCGGCATCGACGCCATTGGGAATCACCCGCACCTTGTCGGCGGGACAGCCTTCGTGTTCCGCAAGGTAGCGAGCGTGCGGCGCCGCCACGGCAATAAAAGCGTCGGTCAACGGCGTCAGCCGGCGGTTGAGCCATTCCACCCGGTCGGGCAAGCCCGTCGAGTGCAACGCCGAAATAACGACCGGCACGCCGGCCCGCCAGGCCGCCAGCCGGCCCCAGAACATTTTGTCTCCGCCCGTGCCCACGGTGACGACGGCGTCGATCCGCCGCTGGCGCAACAGGCGAGTCAAACGGCCCCATACGCGCAGATCGTATTTATGCCGCAACAAGCCGGCGAAGCCGGGGATTTCAACCGCCAGCACTTCGCCGAGCGGGCCGAAATGTTTGAGGCAGCAGAACTCGGGTGCGAACCGGCGGCGATCGAGCCGGCGGACCAGGTTCACCAGCAGCGTTTCGGCCCCGCCCACCGGCATGCAGGTGATGACGAACATCACGCGCAGGGGAGATGTCGCGCCTGGCGAACCATCGGCGCGGTCAGCCTCGACCGGCGCGTCCCTCAGGGCAACATCGTCGTCGTATAGCAGCGTATTCATCGAAGTTTTGCGAAAACGTTTTGCAATTGGACGTAGGGTGGGCCGAG
>JAICLL010000199.1 GCA_025927475.1 Pirellulales bacterium | reverse complement strand
CCCACCATTTCCACCATCAGCACAAACCCCTCCAAACCACCCGTGGGGCGGCCCCCCCCCCCCCCCCCCCACCCTACGGCGAAAAGTCAATTCACCATGAAAAGGCGTATCATCACTCTCGGTTCCTGGCTGGCGCTCGCGCTGTGCGTCGCCGGCTGCGAAAAACAGGCGCCGGCCATGCCGCAGCCCAAGCCCCCGCTGGTCGAGGTCAGTCTGCCGGTCTACCGCGAGGTCACCGATCATGAAGACTTCACCGGCCAGACGGAAGCGGTGAAGACCATCGACATTCGCGCCCGCGTGACCGGCTATCTCGACGCGGTCCATTTCAAACATGGTTCCGAGGTCGAAGAAGGGACGCTGTTGTTCGAAATCGGCCCGATCCATTACCAGGCCGAAGTCGATCGCGCTGAAGGCGTGGTCGCCCAATGCGAAGCCCGGCTCAAACGCTTGCAGCTCGATCATTCACGCGCCGAGCGAACGTATGCCACGCGCACGATTACCAAGGAGCAATACGACCTGGTGTCGGGCGATCTGGCCGAGGCCGAAGCCAACCTGAAAGCCGCCAAGGCCAATCGGAAAATCGCCTATACCAACCTTGGTTATTGTACGGTCGAAGCCCCGATCTCTGGGCGTGTGAGCCGGCCCTACATCGATCCCGGCAACATCACCAAAGCCGACGACACGATTCTGACCCGCATTGTGGCCCAAGACCCCATGTGGGTGTATTTCGACATCGACGAACGAACCATGCTGCGGCTGCGCCGCTTGTCGCAGCAGAACCCCTCGTCGAGCGAAGTCAAGGTGCCGGTGTTGATGGGCCTGGCCGACGAAGCCCCAGACTATCCGCACCGCGGCGAGCTTGACTTCCGCGACAACCGGCTCGAGCCCACCACGGGCACGTTGCGCGTGCGCGGCGTGTTTTCCAACGCCGACCGATTGCTTTCGCCCGGCTTGTTCGTGCGGGTGCGAGTGCCCATCGGCGAGCCGGTCTTGGCCCTGCTGGTGCCCGAACCGGCGATCGGAAAAGACCAGGGACAGAAGTTTGTGTATGTGGTCAACGACAAGGACGAGGTGGAATATCGCCCGGTGCAGGTGGGCAAGCTGCACGAGGGCATGCGGGTCATCACCGAAGGCCTCTCGCCCGGCGAGCGCGTGATCGTCAACGGCGTGCAGCGCGCACGTCCGGGAGCGAAGGTGGAAGTGCGTGTGGTGCAAGAGGGGTCGGAGGCCAGAGGCCAGAGGTCAGGGCCAGAGGCCGCCGGCCGGGGGCCAGGGACGGAAAAAGCTACGAAGTCATAGAGAGCCGGAACAAAACGGAACACCCAGCCGACTGTGCGCCGCCCATTGAACCTAAACCACGAAACCTGGCCTCCGGCCTCCGACCTCTGACCCCTATCTATGGTTTCCCGCTTTTTCATCGATCGGCCGATCTTCGCCGCGGTGCTGTCGATCGTCATCACCTTGGCGGGCGGGGTGGCGGTGTGGACGTTGCCGTTGGCGCAGTTTCCGCAAGTCTCGCCGCCGACGGTGCAGGTGACCTGCAGCTATCCCGGCGCCAGCGCCAAAGACGTGGCCGAAGCGGTCGCCGCGCCGATCGAGGAAAAAGTCAACGGCGTCGAAGGCATGATGTTCATGTCCTCGGCCTGCACCAACGACGGACAATACAATCTGACCGTCACGTTCCATCACGGCATCGACGTGAACATGGCGCAGGTGCTCGTGCAGAACCGCGTGAGCCTGGCGGTGCCCATGCTGCCCGATGTCATCAAGCAGACGGGCGTAACCGTCCGCAAGCGCTCGCCCGACATTCTGATGGGCATCGCGCTCGTTTCGCCCGACCGCCGCTACGATCAGCTTTATATCAGCAACTACGCCATTTTGCAGGTCAAAGACGAGTTGGCGCGGCTGGACGGCGTGGGCGACGTGTTTGTATTCGGCCAGCGCGACTACAGCATGCGCATCTGGGTCGACCCCGAAAAACTGGCCGCCCGCAGCCTGACGGCGGCCGATGTGGCCAACGCCATCCGCGAGCAGAACATGCCGGTGGCCACCGGGGCCATTGGGCAACAGCCCGCGCCGGCCGATCAAGAGTATCAGATCACGCTGAACACGCTGGGGCGGCTGACCGAGGCGGAAGAGTTTGAGCAGATCATTCTCAAGAGCACGTGGGACGGCCGCATCACCCGGCTGAAAGACGTGGCCCGCGTCGAACTCGGCGCCAAGAGCCTCGACGTGAACGTGGCGATCGACGGGCAGCCGACCGTCTTTCTGGCCATCTTTCAGATGCCCGACGCCAACGCGCTGGAAACCCACGATCGCGTGATGGCCAAGATGGACGAGCTTGCCCAGGCATTTCCCGAGGGGCTGGTCCACGACATCGGCTTCACCACGGTGCCCTACACGCGCGAGTCGATCAAAGAGGTGTTTATCACGCTCCGCGACGCCATCGCGCTGGTGGCGCTGGTGGTGCTGCTGTTTTTGCAAAACTGGCGGTCGGCCATCATTCCGCTGGTGGCGGTGCCGGTAGCGATTGTCGGCACGTTCGCGGCGATGGCCGCGTTTGGTTTCAGCTTAAATAACCTGACACTGTTTGGGCTGGTGCTGGCCATTGGCATCGTGGTCGACGACGCCATTGTGGTGGTCGAAGCGGTCGAGCACCACATCGAGGAAGGCCTGGCGCCGCGCGAGGCCACCATCAAGGCCATGCAGCAGGTCTCTGGGCCGGTGATCGCCGTGGGGCTGGTGCTCAGCGCGGTGTTTGTGCCCTGCGCGTTTATCAGCGGCATCACCGGGCAGTTTTTCCGGCAGTTTGCCATGACCATCGCCGTGTCGACGATCATCTCGGCGTTCAACTCACTGACGCTGAGCCCGGCACTGACCGCGGTGCTGCTGCGGCCGCACGACAAACACGCCAAACGTGCCGCGCCGCCGCTGCCGTGGTTGGCGTTTCCGTTGATTGGCGGCTGGGCGGGCTGGACCTTTTTGGCCGAAACGCTGGCGCCGTGGGTTGCCCGCGGCGTGACGCAGTTGCCCGAAACATGGCTGGCGAGCCTCGACGGTCATTCGGCATGGCTGCCGCCGGCGGCTGGGGCGCTGGCGGGCGTGACAGCGGGGCTGCTGCTGGGCCGCGGGGCCAATTGGCTGCTCGCCAAGTTTTTCCGCGCCTTCAACTTCGGCTTTCACTATGCCACCGGTTTTTATGTTCGCCTGGCCGGCGGATTGTTGCGGGTAAGCCTGCTGGTGTTGATCCTCTATGGCGGCCTGTTGGCGCTGACCGGCTGGCGGTTCGTCGCCACGCCCAAGGGATTCATCCCTTCGCAGGACATGGGTTACCTGATGGTCAACGTGCAGTTGCCCGACTCGGCCTCGATGGAACGCACCCAAGAGGTCATTGACGAGATCGTGCGGATCGCCGTGGCGCATCCGGGCGTGAAGCACTGCTCGGGCATCACCGGGCAGTCGTTTGTGCTGAACGCCTTCGGCTCGAACTTCGGCTCGATGTTCGTCAACCTGAAAGACTATCACGAGCGGCGCGACCCCGCGCTTTCGAGCATGCGCGTACTGATGGATTTGCAGGCCGAGTTCACCAAGCACATCGAAGGGGCGACGATCATGCTCTTTCCGCCGCCGCCCATTCGCGGCGTGGGGCGGGCGGGCGGCTTTATGCTGATGGTCGAAGACCGCGGCGATGTCGGCCCCGTGGTGTTGCAGGCCGAGACCGACCATTTGGCCCGCGCGGCGAGCGAATCACCGGGCATCGACCGGCCCACCACTTCGTTCCGAGCCAACGTGCCGCAATATCGCATTCAGCCCGACCCGCGGCAGTGCATGACCCGGCACGTCTCGCTGCAAGATTTTGCCGATACGCTGCGCATCTACCAGGGTTCGCTGTATGTCAACGACTTCAACCGCTTTGGCCGCACCTGGCAGGTTATCGTGCAGTCCGATTCGAAGTTTCGCGACTCGCCCGATTCGCTGGCGCGGCTGAAGGTGCGCAACAGCGATGGCGTGATGGTGCCGGTCGGTTCGCTGGCCAGCATCCAAGAGGTCAACGGCCCGCTGGTGCTCACGCGCTACAACATGTATCCGGCGGCCTCGATCAACGGCATGGCCAAGCCCGGCGTCAGTTCGGACCAGGCCATGCAGATCATGGACCGACTGGCCGAGCAGAACCTGCCTGCCAACATGTCGTATGAATGGACCGACATGTCGTACCTGGAGCTGCTGGCGGGCAACACGGCCACCGTGATCTTCGGCTTCGCCGTGGTGATGGTGTTTTTGGTGTTGGCCGCGCAGTACGAAAGCTGGTCTTTGCCGCTGGCGGTCATTCTGGTGGTGCCGATGTGCCTGCTCAGCGCCCTGGTGGGCGTGAGCATCGCCCATCAAGATGTGAACATTTTCACGCGAGTGGGGTTTGTAGTGTTGGTCGGGCTGGCCAGCAAAAACGCCATTCTGATTGTCGAATTCGCCAAGCAGCAACGGCTGGCCGGCGTGCCCCGGCGCGAAGCGACCCTTGCGGCCTGCCGGCTGCGGCTGCGGCCGATCATCATGACCTCGTTCGCGTTCATTCTCGGCGTGGTGCCGCTGATCGTCTCACACGGGGCCGGCGCCGAGATGCGGCAAGCCCTGGGCGTGGCGGTGTTCAGCGGCATGCTGGGTGTGACGTTCTTCGGCCTGGCGCTGACGCCGGTGTTTTTCTTCACGATCGATTGGCTGGGCGCCTCGCAGATCTTCGCCGCTTCGTGGCTGCGCAAGGCCAGCGACTTCGTGCTTGCCGGATTGAGCCTGCGTCCGGCGCGGCAATTGGGCCGGCTGGCCTGGCAGAGCCTGGCGGCGGCCCGCGCTCGCCTTCCCAAGCGCGGCAAAGCCGGCAAGCCCATCGAGACCTTTCCGCTGGCGCCCGCCGAAGAGACCATTATTGTCCAAGAGACGTTGCAGATGCCCGGCGTCGTACACGAGACGCATGGCCGACCGATTGTGCTCCGCGAGAAAGTGGTACGCACGGAGGGTTCAGGGTTCAGGGTTCAGGGTTCAGGGAAGACCAATCGCAACTAAGCCTGCCTCGCCTTGTCGCCTTTCGCTGGAGCGAAATCGACACTCAAATCGAAAATCCAAAATTTAAAATCCAAAATCGCCTCCTGTGTTTTCCCGCTTCTTCATCAACCGACCGATCTTCGCCTCGGTGCTGTCGATCATGATCACGCTCGGCGGCGGCGTGGCGTTGTTTACGCTGCCGATCGCACAGTATCCGGACATCACGCCGCCCACGGTCGAAGTCTCGGCGGTCTACCCCGGCGCCAACGCCCAGGTGGTGGCCGACGTGGTGGCCTCGCCCATCGAGCAAGAGGTCAACGGCGTCGAAAAGATGCTGTACATGTCGTCGCAATGCACCAACGACGGCACCTACACGCTCACCGTGACGTTCAAGCACGGCGTCGATCTGAACATGGCCCAGGTGCTGGTGCAAAACCGTGTGGCTCTGGCGCAGCCGCGCTTGCCCAGCCTGGTGCAGCGGCGCGGCGTGGTGGTGAAAAAGAAGTCGCCCAGCGTGATGATGATCGTCAATCTGTTCTCGCCCGACGAGAGCCGCAGCAATCTCTATCTGAGCAATTACGCCACGATTCAGCTTAAGGACGAGCTATCGCGTTTGGCCGGCGTGGGCGACATCACGTACATCGGCCAGCGCGATTACAGCATGCGCATCTGGCTCGATCCGGAGAAAATGGCCTACCGCGGCATCACCACGGCCGATGTGCAGCGGACGATCGAGCAGCAAAACACCCAGGTGGCGGCCGGGCAAATCGGCCAGCCGCCCATCGCCAGCGGCCAGGCTTTTCAGTTCACCATGAGCACCATGGGCCGGCTGATCGACGTCGAGCAATTTGCCGACATGATTCTGAAGACCGACGCCGAAGGCCGCTTTGTGCGGCTGCGCGACGTGGCCGAGGTGGACCTGGGCGCGTTGGTCTACAACCAGACTTGCACGCTCGACGGCCAGCCTTCGGTGGCGCTTTCCATTTATCAGTTGCCCGGCTCGAACGCGCTCGACGTGGCAGGGGCCGTGCGCGAAAAAATGGAAGACCTCAAAAGCCGCTTCCCCGACGGCGTCGATTACGCCATCGTCTACGACACCACGCCCTTCATCGAAGAATCGATCAACGAGGTGTTCAATACGCTGCGCGACGCGGTGGCGCTGGTGGCCATCGTGGTGCTGCTCTTTTTGCAGAATTGGCGGTCGGCCATCATTCCGCTGGTGGCCGTGCCGGTGGCCGTCATCGGCACCTTCGCCGTCATGGCCGCCATGGGATTCAGTTTGAACAATCTCACCCTGTTCGGGCTGGTGTTGGCCATCGGCATCGTGGTCGACGATGCCATCGTGGTGGTGGAGGCGGTGGAACACCACATCGAGCACGGGCTGTCGCCGCGCGAAGCTACGCTGTTGGCCATGGAGCAGGTCTCCGGGCCGGTGATTGCCGTGGGCCTGGTGCTCAGCGCGGTGTTCATTCCCTGCGCCTTCATCAGCGGCATCACCGGGCAGTTTTTCCGGCAATTCGCGTTGACGATCGCCGTGTCGACGATCATCTCGGCCTTTAACTCGCTGACGCTCAGCCCGGCCCTGACGGCGTTGCTGCTGCGGACGCGCGAAAAAGGCTCGGCGCCTCCTTTGCCGCGAGCGACGTTTCCGATCGCCGCCGGGTGGCTAGGCTGGAAATTCTTGGCGCCCTGGCTCGGCGTGACTCTCGCGCGGCTTTCGCCCGATGCGTCGGCCTGGCTGACCGCCGCCGGGGCCTGGGCGACGCCCGCTCTGGCGGCGACGCTGGCCGCCGGCGCCGGTTGGTTTGTGGGCGGCTGGCTCAATCGGATCTTGGGCCTGAGCTTTCGCGCGTTCAACCGCGGCTTCGACTTTGCCGCCGGCATTTATACAAGAGTGGTCGGCGGATTGCTGCGGGTCAGCCTGCTGGTGCTGGTGGTCTACGGCGGGCTGGTGGCGCTCACCTATCAGAGCTTCGTCATCACACCCAAGGGTTTTATTCCCTCGCAAGACAAGGGTTATCTGCTGGTCAACGTGCAGTTGCCCGACTCGGCCTCGCTGGAACGCACCCAGCACACCATGCAAAAGATCGAAAAAGCCGCCGCGCAGATTGCCGGCGTCAGTCACACCGTGGCGATTGCCGGGCAGTCGATTCTGCTCAACGCCAACGCTCCCAACTTTGGGGCGATGTACGTGATGCTCGACGATTTTCACCACCGCGTGGCCGAAGGACTCACCGGCGAGCAGATTGCCGCGCGGCTGCAAACCGAGCTGCAAGAGAACGTCAGCGACGGGTTGATCAACGTGTTTGGCGCGCCGCCGGTTGATGGCCTGGGCACCGCGGGCGGATTCAAAATTGTGATCGAAGACCGCGGCGACAGCGGCGCCGACACGCTGCAAGACGTCTCGCAAAAAATCATCGCGGCGGGCGAAGCCGAGCCGGGCTTGCAGGACCTGTTTTGCAGCTTCCGGGCAAATTCGCCCTGGCTCTATCTGGACATCGACCGTTCGGCGGTCAAGCGGATGGGGCTGAACATGGCCGACGTATTTAACACGCTGCAAGTGTACCTCGGCTCGCTCTATGTCAACGACTTCAACCGCTTTGGCCGCACCTGGCAGGTGAACGTGCAGGCCGCCGCCGACTTCCGCAACCAGATCGAAGATCTGAAGCGGTTGAAGATTCGCAACATGCAGGGCACCATGGTGCCGCTGGCCACGTTCAGCGACGTGCGCGAAATCGAGGGACCGACCCTGATCACACGCTACAACCTGTATCGCGCCGCGCCGATCAACGGCAGCCCGGTGGCCGGCGTCAGCTCGGGCGAGGCGCTGGCGCAAATGGAGCAGGCCGCCCGCCGCGACCTGCCGCGGGCCATGCGGGCCGAGTGGACCGAGCTAGCCATGTTGCAGCTTCAAACCGGCAACACGGCCATGCTCGTCTTTCTGCTGGCGGTGGTGCTGGTGTTTTTGGTGCTGGCCGCCCAGTACGAAAGCTGGTCGCTGCCGATGGCGGTGATCTTAGTGGTGCCGATGTGCCTGCTCTGTTCGGTGGCGGCGGTACTGGCCGCGCACATGGACGTGAACATCTTCACGCAGGTTGGTTTTGTGGTGTTGATTGGCCTGGCATGCAAGAACGCCATTCTGATCGTCGAATTCGCCAAAGCTCGACGTGAGGGCGGCGCCGCGCGCCGCGAGGCCACGCTGGAAGCCTGCAAGCTGCGGTTGCGGCCGATTGTGATGACTTCGCTGGCGTTTATTCTAGGCGTGGTCCCGTTGATGATTTCCGAAGGCGCCGGGGCTGAAATGCGCCGCACGCTGGGCACCGCCGTGTTTGGCGGCATGTTGGGCGTGACGCTGTTCGGCATCTTTCTGACGCCCGTCTTCTACTATGTTATTCAGTGGTTCGCCGATCGGCGCCAAACGCCGTGAGCACCATCGGCAGGCCAGCCGCCGCTATTCGGCAATATCTTCCTTATCGACTTGCACGAAGTGCGGCGTCTTTTGCGAAGCCGTGAGTTCTTGGGCTTTTTTATCGGCCTGTTTGCGTTCGCTGTATTCAAAGCGGGCGACGCGCTTCAGCGACTGGTTGTAGACGCCCCAAAACGCCTTGCGGCGGATTTCCTTGGCCGTCTTCGAGCGGGTCTTGCGCTTGACGGGGGCTTTTTTCTCGCCGGTTTTGGCTGCCACGCCGGCCTTTTCGGCAGCTTCTCCTTCTCGCCGCAATTCCTTGCGGTTGACGATCTTACGGGCCATAAGTGTCTCTCGATACGGGGGGGACCAGTCGCACGCGCACAATGGCTCGGCAAACCTTGCCGAGCGAGCCATTTTGCACGAGTATAACGCCTCGGGCGGCCTTCCGCTATCGCTCGACCCTATCAATCGGCGTGGCCCCCGGCGGCGGAGTCCCTCCACCGGCGCGGACATAGGCCGCTCGCTGCCGGGCATATTCAGCCGGGGTCGGCTCGTTGCTCGCGGTCACGCCGCCTTCGACGGCCTCGTCAAACATCCGCCGCAGATAGCCACGGCACCAGCCGCAGCCGGTGCCCGCTCCAAAGCATTCGCTGAGCTGCCCCGCGCGGCGCGGCTTTTCCAACCGCAGAAAATTGATGATCTTCCGCTTGGTTACGTGAAAGCACAGGCAGATTTCGTCGTCGAGTTCCATCTCTGAAGAGTATAGCCCATTGCCTGTTCGGCCGCGAAGTCGATAATCAAGGTTCAACGACGGCCCGCAAACCGAGAGCGATCGTCATGCGCCACCGGGCATGGTATTACAACGCAGCCGGTTGGGTGTTAGTGGTCGCCGCATCGTCGCCCGCCCGGTCACAGCCGGCACGCAATGCGGCCGCCGGCGCCGTGGTCCAGACCGGCCCGGCGGACGACGGCTGGGTCAGCGCACCGGGCAGTTTTGCCAGCAGTCTTTCCGAGCCGATCAGGCCGCTGCCGGGCGGCTTTGTCTTTTATGGCAGCGGCTATCCCTTTGCCGGTCCTGGTTTCGGCGCCTTTGCTGGCTTTGGATATTTTGCCCTGCCACGAGATGGCCACGATCGCATGCCGCTGGTTGCCGAGTTGAACAACCAGTTGCCTGCGGTGCGGGGACAGCCCGGCGGGGCGCCGGCCGTGTTGCCGCGCTTTCCGCGGCGGCCGGCGCGCCCGGCTGAGCCGCGCGGTTTTGGCGTGCTGGCCGACGAAGACGATCACGACAACGGCGGCGTTGAAGACGTTGGGCCGCGGCCCGCGGTCAGGACCTCCAACGCCTCGTCGCTTGCCCGGGCTCGGCGCTTCTTGCAATTCGGCGACGAGCGGTTCGGCGCGCAGGAGTTTTCCTTTGCTCTCGATCGGTACAAAAAGGCGGCCCACGCGGCGCCGGACTTTGCCGAGGCTCATTTCCGCCAGGCAATGGCCTATGTCGCGCTGGGTCGCTATGCCCAGGCGGCCGCCGCGATCAAACGCGGCCTCAGCTTCCAGCCAGGCTGGCCCGGCAGTTTTCGGCTCGACCAACTTTACGGCGACAACCGGCTGGCCAAGGTTCAACATCTCGAAGAATTGGCCGAGGCTGCCTCGCAAGAGCCGGATCGTGCCGATCTGATGTTCTTGGTGGGCATCGAGCTTGTCTGCGACGGCCAGCCCGACCGCGCGCAAGTCTTCTTTCAACGCGCGGCCGATCTGGGTGAAGACGCGGGGGTGCTGCAACGTTTTTTGGAGCGCGAGCGGTAACATGACTCACGACTCCTCTGGCAGCGATCCGCCGCCAAAGGCGGTCTTCGATTATGCTCCCGGCCAGTTGGCCGCGGCGCTGGAGTTTCTGAAGCGGACCCGTAGCGAGCTGCGTTCGCTGCGGATGGTGCGGGTGTGGACGGAGCGGGTGCAGATTTTCGACATCAATCGCGACCTGTTCGAAATCCGCGGCTTGGGTTACGCCGACCCCGAGGTAGTTGCCGTGCTCGAAATGGTGAACACCAATTTCAAGCCCGAGACGATTCACGCGCCGATCGATGCTCCTTACAAAGAGTTTCTCACCGGGCGTCGCTATCCCTGGGCGCACGACCGGGTGCTGTGAATTCTCAGTCGCCGATGAGCAATGCTTGCGAGCCACGTGTATTCGTTCGGGTTACGACGAGATGCTTCCGGTATCGGCGGAGTTTTGGACAAACTCCGCCCGGGCAACTCGCCGCTCGACGCCTTCCATCGTCCGCACGGAGCGAAACATGAAATCGAGAATTCTGTCTTTGGTTGCCGCCCTGATTGCCCTGGCGTATTTGCCCGCGGTGCTGGTTGGCCAGGAAAAGGGCGAATCGGCGGCCAACGGCAAAGAGCGGCCGGGCATCAAAAACTCCGGCTGGCAGCCGGTTTTCAAGCAGATGGCCGAAGACTACCGGATCTCGCCGGCCGATGAATCCAAGCGGCAATACTCGTTACATCTGCCGCCGGTTTTTCGGTGGACGCAGCCGGTGCGCGGCGGCGACGACGGCGCCCTGTTTGTCTGGCTCGAGGGAGGCCGCGTGGTGGCGGTCGGCACGATCTTCGCCTGGCCGCAAAGCGACGGCCTGCGCGTGGTGCAGCACGAGTTTCATTCATTCGCCGCGGAACCGATCAACGCCGT
>JAICLL010000217.1 GCA_025927475.1 Pirellulales bacterium | reverse complement strand
GCGGTCTCGCCCGGCGCGATCGTGGGCAGCCGCACCACGCTGGGCTTGCCGTCGATGGTCCATGTGCCGTCGAGCGACGAAAGCTCGCGCTCGCTGGCGTTGTGAACGACGGCTTCATAGTGTGTGGCGCTGCCGACCATCGCCAGCCGATCGAGTTGCTTGAGATCCTCCATGGCAACATTGGCGGTGCGCTCGCTGCCCACGTCGAAGATGCGCATTTCGAGCCGTGCTGTGGTCCAGCGGCTGCCGATGGGGCCGACGGTATCGTCCCAGCCGGAACGCCGCAGGTCGGTAATCAGCGTCAGCTCGCGGATGGGATACGAGCCGCTGATGATCAGTTCGTCCATGCTCTGCATCACTGGTTCCCAGGCGGCAAACGTGTCGCTGGGTTTAATCTCGTTGATAAGCTGAATGGCGTCGTCCGGGTTATCCAGTTCGACTTCGCGCAACAGCGGTTGCTTGGGCTGCGAGGCGAGCACCAGCGTGAAGCGGTCTTTGGGCCCGACGGTTTCGAGCAGCTTGACGGCCAGCTCTTTTGCGCGGTCCCAGGCCGAGCGGCCGCCCTCGCGGTAATCCATGCTCAATGAATCGTCCAGCAAAAGCACCTGGCTCGTCCGGCTGCTGCCGCCCAGCCACTTGCCCAAGCCCGCCGCGTGCATCACCGGTCGGGCGATGAAGAAGAACAACAGCAGAATCAACAGCGTCCGCAGCAGCAACAGCAGCAACTGCTCGAGCCGCACCCGCCGGCGATTTCTTTGAATCGAGAGCTTCAGATAGTGCATCGGCGCCCACTCGACGCGCCGAAATCGCCGCCGAAACAGCAAATGAATGATGATGGGGATCGAGGCCAAGGCCATTCCCCAGAGCAGTGGCGCGTTGACGAACGATAGCGTTTCCATCGCCTTGGACCTAGGGAAGCGTAAACCGCGGGGTATTAGAACTAGATGCACGTATCATCGCAGGCATTTCAGACGAAGGCAACCAAGTAGTCGTGGCGAATAGATACTGCCGTTGTGGAAGACCCATGCCCGTACAGCAACAGCGAAAGTACCAGGACCGAATTCATCAAAAAGGGGCGGCACGACTGTCATCGCTTCTTCGACCTAACCCGCGGAAAACCCGACCAAGCCAGCCGGTTTGGTATAAAACAGGTAGACACGTTACTGAGCAGGATTCGGGGCTGGACGGGATTTGGGATCCGGCATTCGGGATTCTGGGAACAGCGCCCACGCACCCGGCCTCTCGCGGAGGCGGACTTTGCGCAGCAACACCGCCCTGTCCGATAAGCAAGCACGATAGAATTCCGAAGCGCTGCGAAACTTGAACTCAGGGGCCGATCGGCTAATCTACCAAACCATCAACCCCATGCACTTCCTCAGCTTCGTGCTCAAAAACGTTCGCCGCCGGCCGGTGCGCTCGGGCCTGACGCTCAGCGGCATCGCCGTGGCCGTGGCCGCGGTCGTCATGTTGGTGGGCATTGCGCGGGGTCTCGAAACCGAATTGCTCAAAGTCTATGAACAACATGGCGCCGACCTGGTGTTGTTTCGGGCGGGCGTCGCCACACGGCTGACCAGCACGCTCGACGTGCGGCTGATCGACCAGGTCCGCCGCTTGCCCAACGTCGAGCAGGTGGTGCCCGTGCTGGTCGATGTGGTCTCGTTCGACGAACACGACCTGTTCGGCATCACGGTGTACGGCTGGCCCGTTGGCAGCCCCTATTTCAGCGAAGAGCAGATGAAGATCATCGCCGGGCGGATCATCGAACCGGGCGACGGCCAGGTGGTGATGCTCGGCAGCGGACTGGCCAAAAACCTGAATAAGCACGTGGGCGACGAGGTTGAAGTGATCCAAGGCCAGGCGTTTCGGGTGATCGGCATTTATCAAAGCTTCAACGTGTTTGAAACCGGCTCGTTGGTGATGGCGCTGGAAGAGTTGCAGCGGCTGATGGGACGCGAGGGCGACCTCACGTTTCTGATGGTCACCGCCGAGCGGAAAGACCGCGCGTCGATCGAAACCTTGCGCGACAAGATCCGCGAGCTGCCCGGCGGCATCGACGCGATGTCGGGCCGCGAATATGCCGACACCGCCATCGAGCTGCGGCTGGCCCGTGCGGCGGCGTGGCTTACGTCGCTGGTGGCCCTGCTGGTCGGCGCCATCGGCACACTGAACACCATGGTCATGTCGGTCTTCGAGCGAGTCCATGAGATCGGCGTGCTGCGGGCGGTGGGCTGGCGAAAAAGCCGCATCATCCGGCTGATTCTCAGCGAGTCGCTGGTGCTGGCGGTGGCGGGCGCCGTGGTGGGCAGCCTGGTGGCGGTGGCGGCCACGCGATATATCAGCACGCTGCCGCTTTATGCCCGAGTGGTGAGCGGGCGAATCGATGGCACGATCATCGCCGAAGGGTTTGGCATTGCCGTGGTCGTGGGCCTGGTGGGCGGTCTCTATCCGGCTTATCGCGCCGCGAGACTGCTGCCCACCGAGGCCCTCCGCCACGAGTGACGCGACTAGTCTCGCAGCAGCGACCAGATATCGACGGCGTTGGTCACGTCGTCCACCGCGGCAAACCGCAACACACCTTTATCGGAAGTCACCGCCAAACCAAACGCGGCGCCAGCCGGGCCGCCATCGAGTTGAAACGAATCGACGAACTTGCCGCGCGTCGTGATCTCGACCAGCTCGTTGGCGTGATTGGGGTCGGGGTTCACCGCGTCGCCGTTGGCGATGATCAGATCGCCGTTGGGCGCGAGCACCAGACCGAGCGGCCCGTGCAGTTGTGCGGAATCGTTGAAGATCACCCGGCCGGTGCCTCGGTCTCGCGAAGTCGTGGCGGCGTCCTTAATGGCGTAAATGGCGTTGTCGCCGGTCGAGGCCACATAGAGCGTGTCGCTCTTGGGATCAAACGCCAGACCCGTGGGACCGACCACCAGCGCGTTGGGATCGGTGCGATGCGTGTAGCCCGAGCCGATTTGCGTCTCGCGCTCGACCTGCGGCGTGCCGCCCTTGGGAATCACCAGGTCAATGCGCGTGATCGTGCCGCTGAGCACGTTTGACACGAAGAGTTGGGGATGATTGCCCGCGTCGTTGACGGCCAGGTCCCACGGTCCATCGAGCAGGGCCGAGTCGCTGAGCGTGCTCACGAGGTTGCCGCTCGAATCGAGAATCAGCAGCGAACCGGGCTGGGCCACGCCGTCGGCGTCGGTGGGCACATTGCCGACGACCACAAAGCCGCTCTTGAGCACGGCCAGCGCCGTGGTTAATCCCACTGCCGGGCTGCCCTGAAAGAAGACCGAACGCTGTCCATCGGCGGTGATGCGCACGATGGTCGAGCCGGTGCCCTGCACATTGCTGCTGTTATTGAAGTTCGAGACGAGCAGGTCGCCCGGCTGGAGCACTCCGCCGCTTTGAATATCTTGCGGCACAAAAGCCACGCCATAGGGATTCACATCGCCGTTGGCGGGCACCGTCGAAATCGTCTGCTGCGCCGCGGCGGCCAGGCTGTTCAATACCGGCGCCTGGTGGGCAACCGTCGGGACCGTTTGCAGCGAGCCAAACAGCCCGTCCTTCTCGTTGTTGATTCCGGCGGTGAAGTATAGCGTGTTGGCCGCCGTGCTGGCGCCGTTGCCAAACATCAAGGCCCACAAATGGTCTTCGACAAACGGCTGGCCGTTGGGCAGCGTGAGCGTGCCCAGGAAGTCGCCGGTCTTGGGATCGAAGGCGTTGATCTGGCCGTTGCCGAAATTGCCGACCAGCAGATCGTTGCTGAACTGGCCGAAGCCGGCGGGCGCCAGCGTCACTCCCCACGGCGAGACCAGCGATCCGCCCACAATCAGCGGATGCATCGGATTGACGGGCGTGCCATCGGTGGTGAAGACATCGACCGCGCCATGCACCTGTCCGCCGGCGGGCACGGTGTATTCGACATATAGGTCGCCGGCGATGTTCTGCACGTTGAACGGCGCCGCCCCTGCCGGCAAATTGGGATCTTGGAATGAGCCGGGCAGTGTGGTGACCGGGTTGAAATCCTGGTCAAACACGTCGATCGTGCCTTTGGCGTGATCGGCGGCGTAGAGCAAAGTGTCGCCGGCCGAATCGACGCCCTGGGCCAGGCCCGTGAAGACCGAGCCCGGCATGTTGACCGCAACGATCGCGTGAGTGCGGTCAACGCCGGGGCTCCAGCCCGAGATGGTGCCATCGAGCGTGTCGAACAAAAAGGCGCTCGATCCGGCCTTGGTGGCGCCATTGACCGTCTCGCTGACGTTAAATCCGGCGTGGTCGGTGTTGAACACCGTTCCGGTGGGCGTGCCGTGCGAAGCGCTGCTGCCTGGACTGGTGGGAATGGTCACCTGCAACGGGCTGATCGGTGGATTCGTCCCCGCCGGCTGAGCCACGCCCTGGCCGTTGTAGAGCGTGCTGAAGCCGGTAACATTGTCGGAAACCCAGAACGGCGTGGTGGGACCGAACGATATGCCCCACGGGTTGATCAGCAGCGGGTCTTGCTGGGCCGCCATGCCGGGAAGGTCGGAGGTCAGATTCGTTTGTACTACCACCGGGGCCGGCTGGTTGGCGGGCGGCGGCGTGAAGTTCACTTTGCCAAACAGGCCATCGTTCTCGGCATTGATGCCCGCGGCGAAGTAGAGCGTGTTGGTCGAGCTTCCGCCGGCGCCATTGCCGAAGCCGATGCCCCACAATCCCTTCGTATCCGCTTCTTGGAAGCCGCCGTTGAGCACCAGCGGATTGCCCTGCGGATCGGTGAGCTGGCCGAGGAAGACGCCCGTGTTGGGGTCGAAGGCGCTCACGCGGCTGTCGCCGAAATTGCCCACCAGCAAATCGCCGCCGAAGCGGCCGAAGCCCGCCGGGGCGATCGCCATGCCGATGGGCGAATTGAGCGTGCCGCCGGTGGCGAACCGCTTCAGCAAGTGGCCGGTGCTGTCAAATTCGTCGATGAAGCCGTTGCCCGGTCCTTCCTGGTCGTCGTGGTTGTCGGGCGCTTTCTGCTTGGCGTACGACACGAACAAGTCGCCGCCGATGTTCTTGATGCCGAACGGCGCGAAGCCGGCCAGCTCGTTGGGGTCGGTGAACGTGCCGAAGTCGCCGGCGCCCAACGAAACCTTGGCGAAGTTCTTGTCGAACACGTCGATCTTGTTGTTGTGGAAATCAGTGGCGTACAGAAAGTTGCTTGTTCCCACGTTGTCCGCCGCCAGCAGCTTGTAGACCGCGCCGCTGGCCGATTGGTCGGCCACCAACACGCCTTGCTTCGAGTCGACTTGCGGGTTGAAGCCGATCAGCGTGCCGTCTTCAGTCGAGAAAATGACATCGGCCGGGGCACTGCGGCCATCGAGGCTGATGACAAAGTCGGAAGTGTTGTTGACCACCTGGCCGTTAGGCGGGGTGAGTGTGCCCGGCGCGCTGCCCAAGGACGGCGGCAAGAGTAGCGCCTTGCCGACTTCCGCGCCTTGGGCATTGAGCAGCGGCGCGTTGCCGGCGCCGTTGGCCGAAATGCGAAACTGCCCTTGCGGCGTTTCGGAAAAGCCCCAGGGATTGATCAGATCCGAATCCATATGCGGGGCCAGCCCGGCGACGGACGAGGCCAAGGCCGTTTGCACAAAACCGCCCGCGTCGAACAGGCGGCGGTCTTCCAGACCTTCGATGGTGAGGCGATTACGTTGAGCCGAGGGCCGCTGCTTGCGGCGCTGTTTGCGAGTACGGCGAAACCAGGCGGGCATGATCATTCCTTTAGTTGAAAGCGGGTCTACAAATTCCTCGCCCTCGGGCAAAGGTTGGGTGAGGGGCCGGAACTGTCGAGTGTCTTTTTCGTCGGTTCCTAACATCAAGAACGTAGCGATGCGGCAAAACCGGGCGCGGGGTGGCGTTGGCACGCGACTTGAAGCACAATTGCGGCAGCACGCCAACCGGAACCCGAGCAACAGGAGCGCTTCAGATGACTCGCACGCTGCGCACCTTCGTGGCGGTGGAGATTTCTTCCGAAACGCGGGCACGCGCCCGACAACTGATCGCGCGGCTTAGTGGCACCGGCGCCAAAGTTTCTTGGGTCAAGCCCGAGCGCTTGCACCTGACACTCAAGTTTCTGGGCGACGTCGATCTGCGCGACGTCGCTCCCCTCTGCGAGGCAGTAAAGAGTGCGACGGCCGAGCTGCCGCCGTTCGAGATCGAAGTGCGCGGGGCGGGCGCCTTTCCCACCGGCGCCCGCCCGCGCACGCTGTGGCTGGGCGTCGGCCGCGGCGGCGAAGAATTGGTGGCCTTGCACGATGCGGTCGATCAGGCGCTCGACGGCCTGGGCTATCGCCGCGAGCAGCGGCGCTTTCGCCCGCACTTGACCATCGGCCGCGTGCGCGGCGGGCACGACTTGGATGCGTTAGGGCAACTCGTGACGCTGCATGCCGATTTCGCCGGCGGCGTCAGCAGCATCGACGAGGTGGTGGTGATGTCGAGCGATCTGACGCCCGACGGTCCCGACTACGAGCCGCTGGCCGTGGCGCCGCTCGATGGACGATAACGCTGAAAACGTGGGTAGCTCCGAGCGCATCAACGAGTATTTGGCCGGCGCGCGCGATGAAATGATTGACCCGATCTGACGATTGATCATCATCCACATCCGGCGGCCGAGAAATCGATAGACAGTTAGGCTTCGACCAGTTCGATCCGCAAACCAAGCGCCTTGGCGACCGCTTCGATATTTGAGAACTTGGTGTCGCGCCCATATTTGATGTCGCGCACGGTGCTTGGACTCGGAAGACCCGCTTCGCGCGCGACGGCGTACCAGGTTAGTCCACGGGCTTCGCGAACCGCGCGAATCTTTGCGGCAATGCCCGACGTTGCCGGCACCAAGCGAGGCGGGTCGAGAGGCGGAAACTCATGACGAACTTTTTCGCGAATTTCCCGATCCCGGTCCAGATTTGCCGAGCAATCCGGCTTGGCGCGGCGAACACGTCCCACAGTCTTTTTCTTCATTTTCGATGCTTTCTCCGTTCCGCATGCCGCGGTGGTGACAGATTCGCCGGCCCGCCGTGTGTAATACAATAGCCGGAGCAAAATGTGCCCGTCCAGCCGTGACCGATCATGACCGAATCGCCCGAAACCCGCGCTAGCCTGATTCTGCGGCTACACGACCGGGCCGATCAGCAGGCCTGGGGCGAGTTTGTCGAGATCTATCAGCCGGTGGTCTACCGGCTGGCTCGTTACAAGGGCTTGCAGCACGCCGATGCCGAAGATGTCGTGCAGCAGGTGTTGTCGGCGGTGGCCGGGGCCATCGAGCGCTGGCAGCCCGACGAGACGCGAGGGCGGTTTCGCACCTGGCTGCAAACCATCGTCCGAAATCTGATCATCAACGCCCTGAGCCGCCGGGCGGCCGATCGGGCCAGCGGCGAGACGGGCGAGCGCGAATTGCTGGCCCAGCAGCCGGCAGCCGAAGAGGCCGATTCACAATTGCTGCTCACCGAGTGCCGGCGCGAGATTTTTCAGTGGGCGGCGCGGCAGGCCCGCGAAGAATTTGAAGCCGGCACTTGGGACGCCTTTTGGCAAACGGCCGTCGAAGACCGCGACGCGAACGAAGTCGCCCGGCGGCTTGGCAAAAAGCCCGGCGCCATTTACACGGCCCGCAGCCGCGTCATGCGCCGCCTGAAGCAAAAGGTTCTTGAGTGGGAAACGGGGGAAACCTAACTTAGTCGCCTTTCGCTCACCGAAAGGACGCTGCTTTCGCGGAGCGAAAGACGACAATCTACGCATCGGCGCCTTAGACCAATGAACGTCCAACATCATTTGTGCGATCGCGAGCAAATCAGCCGTCTGCTTGCGGACGAGCTGAGCCTCAGCGAACAGGCCGCCTTGGAGTCGCATTTCGAGGCCTGCCCGGCCTGCCGAGAAACGCTCGACGCCATGGCCGCTGATCTCAGTTGGTGGCACGAGGCCCGCGATTTTTTATCGCCGGTTGCTGCCGCTGGCGGATCATCGGTAGCCCCGGCCCTTGTGGCCGGCCGTGGCGAATCGCCGGGCACACGGCCCTGGCTCTCCGACTCTGGCGACGATGCGGACGAGCACGAGCCGCTCGCGGGCCATGCGCTGAAAAACTTTCTGGCCCCGACCGACGATCCGCGGATGCTCGGTCGCGTGGGACCGTATGAAATTGCCGGCATCATCGGTTCGGGCGGCATGGGCGTGGTGCTCAAGGGTTTTGACGGGGCGTTAAACCGCTATGTGGCAATCAAGTTGCTGGCGCCGCGGTTGGCGGCCAGCGCGGCGGCCCGGCGGCGTTTTGCCCGAGAAGCCCAGGCCGCCGCCGCCGTCATGCACGACAACGTGATGGCCATTCACGCCGTGGCCGAATCGCAGGGGCTGCCCTATTTTGTGATGCCCTATGCTCGCGGCGCGTCGCTCGAAAGACGCATTCAGCAGACCGGCCCGCTGGGCATCGAAGAAATTCTGCGGGTTGGCTTGCAGGTGGCCGCGGGTTTGGCGGCGGCCCACGCCCAAGGCCTGGTGCATCGCGACATCAAGCCGGCCAACATTCTGCTCGAAGAAGGCACCGAGCGCGTCAAAATCACCGACTTCGGCCTGGCCCGCGCCGCCGACGACGCCAGCCTGACCCGCTCGGGCGTAATCGCCGGCACGCCGCAATACATGTCGCCCGAGCAGGCCCGCGGCGAGGCGATCGACCATCGCACCGATCTGTTCAGCCTGGGCAGCGTGCTGTATGCGATGGCGACTGGCCACCCGCCGTTCCGCGCCGAGACGCCCTACGGCGTGCTGCGGCGCATTTGGGAGACCGAGCCGCGCTCGATTTGCGAAGTCAATCCATCCGCCCCGGCTTGGTTGGCGCGGATCATCGCCCGGCTGCACGAAAAAGAGCCTGCGCGGCGATTTAGTTCGGCGGGCGAAGTGGCCGCACTGTTGGAGCAATGCCTCGCGCACGTGCAGCAGCCGACCACGATTCCGCTGCCCGACGCGGTGGCCGATCAGCCCCGGCCGGCGTGGTGGAAACGGCGTTGGCCCCTGGTTGCGGGAGCGAGCGGCGGCGCGATCGTGGCCGCCATGATCGCGGTGCTGCTCGCGGTCGGGTCGCGTGACGGCGATACCACCGCCGACGCCGATGGCGCCGCCGCGCCGCCCGGCGCGGCAAAGCAAACGGTTGACCTGTGGGACGACGCGATCTCCGGTCAGCTCGAACGGGCCCAACAGGCCGCTCGCCGGCTGGAAGACGACGTGCGCGACTCGCTGATGAGTGATGACGCGATCGACGCTGAATTGAACCAGGTGGGCCGCGGCTTGCGATCGCTCGAAGCGGATGTGTTGGATTTACCAAGCGAAGATTGAAGCGTTTGCCGTTTTCGATGCGCACGGCCGTGCGCATCGTACGACTTTTGAGGGGCATGCAACCAGACGCTGGCGGAGCCTGCGATTTTAGGTTTTTCAATTTGCGCTGGTGGCTGGGGCAGAGGCTGGGCTGCGCAAAGCCGTGATTCGGGGGGAAACACAGCGAAGTTGATTCACTACGTATTTGTTCCGCTGAAGCGTGGAACACTGCCATGCCCCCGGCGTGGCCGGGGGGTGCTGACGGTGGTGTGTAAAATACGAATCGCCCGAGCACATTATCCGGC